>CAYSEP010000010.1:0-23762 GCA_964430065.1 uncultured Candidatus Peribacteria bacterium | reverse complement strand
GAGAAATGCTTGCTCCAATTGTTTCTTTTCCAGAGGATACTTATGATAAAGATAAAAATGGAAGAAAGGTGTATATGCTTGATCCAGATGAGAATAGTCCAAAACTTATCCAAGTGCCCACGGGTATTCCTCTAGTTGGCATGAGGGATAGTTATCGATATCAATTTGCCATGCAAAAATTCTATACGTGACAGTCTATCGAGCAAATTCTTGCATGACTCAGAAAAGATTGATGGAAGGATTTTCTCTATACTTCTGAGAATACCTGACCTATGGATTTCACTCCTATATCTGAACTTCGAAAAAACTTAAAACAATTATAAAAAATCCCACCTCACTTCGGTGGGATTTTTCTTGATTTTTTCTTTGCTATTCTCTCATAGAGTCTTAGGATGAGTCTATGAATACATTTTTCATCATCGCAGCCGCCGCGCTCATCGTCTGGATAGCCGGGACACTCCTTGCGGTGCGCAGTATAGAAGAGCCGAAATATACTCTCGTCGAGAAACGAGAAGGGTACGAGATACGGGAGTATGCGAGCTATATCGTGGCTGAGGTAGAAGTAGAGGGAAGTATGCGGGAAGCCCTCACCGCCTGATTTCGCCAACTCGCGGGATACATATTCGGAGGAAATACTTCGAAAGCATCGATTGCGATGACGGTGCCAGTGATGGACACGATGAAATCCTCTGAAAGTATCGCGATGACCGCTCCTGTCATGGATACCCTTTCGAGCTCTGGGAAGCATATCGTCGCATTTACCATGCCGAGCAAGTATACCCTCGATACTCTCCCAAAACCCTCTAATGCAAATATCCGCTTCAGAGTCGTAGAGAAATCCAGAAGAGCCGTACTCAACTATACTTGGTACGCGACAGAGGGAAGAGTCGATGTGAAGAAAAAGCTCCTCACTGAAGGACTCAGTCGTGATGGATATAAGATGAAGTGAGAAATCATCTCTGCTCAGTACAATCCTCCAGCGAGTTTCCCACTGCTTCGGAGAAATGAGGTGATGGTAGATATCGAATAATTATTGAGCGAGAAGCTTTTCTCTATGTCTCTCTTCATCGAGAGACATAGATTTTTTTGTATTGCTTTTCCTTACTTTTCTCTATTATTAGTATCTCTATGCCACTTGATATATTCATCACTTTCGCCATTTTCTTCACGGGGATATTTGCTTCGTATTTCTGATCGTTCGTCAGCGGAGGTACAGGATCTCTCTCTGTCGGGCTCATGATCCTCCTCGGTATCCCACCACAAGTGACCAAGGCGACGTATCAGTTAGGACTTCTCGGCTGGTCTATATCGGGTATCAAAAATTTTCTCCACTCGGGGCATATTCCGAGGCGATACATCCTCGGTTCTGTCATCGCGACATTTCTCTGAGCGGGTATCGGTGCCAACCTCATGACTCTCACGCCAAATAATACTCTTCAAAAAATCACGGGATGAGTATTTCTCATATTTCTCTTCATGGCTTGGTTACGAAGCAGAAGAAAGAATACTGCTGTAGAAAAACAAATCTCTATCACGAAACTTCGAGCGAGCCTTGCCTATATAGGACAATTTATCCTCTCTATCCTCTCGGGATATATTCCTGGAGCGGCAGGACCACTGTACTTTATCTTATATACTGAGTTGACGGGTATCAATATCATCCAGTACAAGGCACTCGGAAGGATCACGGGGATTGCATTTGTGCTCGGGACTTTTTATCCGATCCTTCATGCTGGACTCATCCACCTCGAGTATGTGATCCCGTTTTCTCTCGGGATGTATATCGGTGGACACCTCGGTTCGAAGCATCTCATAAAAATGGGAAATACTCTCGCTCTGTATATCGTCTATGGTTCTATATTTCTTCTTGCGCTCTATCTTTTGTTTTCCTAACTTTTTTCTATGCGTATCTGATTTATCGGTCTCGGACTCATGGGTATCCCGATGGCGAAAAATATCATCTCGAAGTGAGGCGATCTCACTGTGTGGAATCGTACTCCAGAAAAGGCGAGTGAGCTCGTATCTCTCGGTTCCAAGCTCGCTCCGAGCAAACAAGAACTCGCGAAAAATATCGATATCCTCATCACGATGGTGACAGCTGGAGAAGATGTCGATGATGTGATTTTTGGGAGTGATGGTGTGATAGATTCACTTACCCCTGGGAGTATAGTGATCGACATGTCGACGATAGGAGTCGAGTGGGCAGAAAATATCGGAAAGAGGCTTTCTGATCGGTGAATTTCTTTTCTCGATGCGCCCGTCACAGGGAGTACACCGAAGGCGATCACTGGAGAGCTTACTATATTTATCGGAGGAGAAGAGCAAGTATTCGAAACAGCAAAACCTGTCCTCGCTATGATGGGAACGAATCTCCAATACATGGGAAAAATCGGAAATGGTCAGGCGATGAAACTCATCAATAATACACTCGTCGCATATCTGATGATCGGACTTTCGGATGTCATGAAACTTGCTCCGAAGATGGGACTTTCTCTTGATCGAACTGCTGAGGTGATCAAGACTCTTCCAGTGAGTTCTCCCTATACAGCCATGAAGATCGATAACTTCGTCCGAGATGAGTATCCGATGATGTTCTCTCTCGCGAATATGGCAAAGGATATCGCTCTTGCTCATGGTGAGATGGAAAAATATGGTCTCTCACTCGATATGCTCATACTTGCTTATGAGAAATACCAGAAATGAGTACGTAACTCACTCGGTGGACTCGATGTCTCGGCGATAGGTAAAGTTGAAAGATAAATATCCTCTCTTACAAACCTTATTACCCATAAAAATTCCCTACGAACAGGGAGAGATTTGGAATAAACTTGCATCTTTCCTCATTTCTCGTAATATCATCATCGTTCGCTATATTCTTACTTTCTTTTCTATGAAGAAGATACTTCTCTCTATCTGTATTTTACTCGTTCCTGTTATGAGTGTCTCTGCTGGTTGTGATGGGGGATGTGAGTGAGGTGGAGGGGTTTCTATAGGACCTGGAGGATATAGTATGGGAGTTTCACCATTTTATCCATCGGTAGATCTTATGGAGTTTTATAAGATAGATATCCTGAAGTTCCTTCTCGAGTCTTATAGAAACTTCCATCATTAGGATAAGATCCTCCTATACGGAGGATTTTTCTATGAGTTCTATTTTTTGCTTTTTCGAGAGTTGTTTTATCGCATATTCCCGTTTACATGCCTCACTTCTCGAAGCGTGTTTTTCACTATAGACGAGCTCTACGGGTCGGCGTACTCGGGTATACTTTGCTCACTTCGCGTCATCACTCGCATGTTCTCATACTCGTCTCTCGAGATCAGTCGTGATCCCTGTGTAGAGCGTATCATCCGCACAACGGAGGATGTAGGTGAAGTAGGTCATTATTTTTCGAGAGTTTTCGGCGTATGGAGGAGTGATACGAGGACGAAACTGATGATCATGAGAAGGAACCATGCAGTGATTTTTTCTATCCCGACCATATGCCATGCGATCGACTGGGAAGGGTATATCCACACTTTTGTATATGTGGCGATATTCTCAGCTATCCATATGACAAAGGCGACGAGGAGAAATCAGAAAGCCAGGTTCATCGAGTAGTATTTCTTATTTGGTCTGAAGTGTATCTGTGTCCTTCCGAAAGTGAGAAGGATACATCCGATGATCACATAGCGAAAATCCCAGATAAAATGATGGGAGAAAAAATTGATATAGATCGCGAGCGCGATGAGGATGGTATATATTTTTCGTGGATAGTTCGTGTAGTGGAAATCGAATATCCTCCACACACGGGCTATGTAGCTTCCTACTGCCGAGTACATAAATCCGGCAAACAGAGGCACTCCCATGATCCCGATAGAGAAATCTCCTGGATACGTCCATGATCCGATCGAAGGATGCGTCTTAAATATCTCCATGACCATAGCAACCGCATGAAATATCGCTATGATCCCGACTTCTTTCCAGGACTCGAGTCGTGTCATGATGAGAAATATCTGGAAGAATATAGCAGAGAGAAAGAGAAAATCGTAGCGATAGAGGACTCACTCGAAAGGGTAGTAATACTTCGTAAGTATGATCATGAAGATCAGAAATCCTCCAAAAATACAGGCATATGCCTGTCTATAAATGAAAATCAGGAAGTCTCTGAGGAGGGGAGTCATAGCACTACTATAGAAAAATCATACAAAAATGCAATATCTAATACTTCGAAGCCAGAGTGAAGAAGGGAAAAGTATTAAAAATGAGAAAATAAAATTGACAATCATTATCAATACAATAATATCCCAATATTAACTTTTTGATTATGCCTTCTATTAATAAGACTCAGGAAGACCTATACTTGATATCCGATAGACTCCGATGATCTATGCCATGATTTCTTTCCCATGATGAAGCTGAAGAATTTATTGAAGCTTATAGCTTAGTTCGTAAAGTTATTTGAGACACAATAAAGGCCCTATGATGAAATATTCAAGAGGGGATAAATCAAGCATGCTTTCTGATTTATAAATATCCTCATTTATTTGAGGAATTTAGATGAGCATCACTGTTAAATCAGGCAATTGCACAAGAGGTATTATCTAAATTATCAGAAGCTCATAAGTTAGACGAGCAAAATCCTCAAGTTTTACACTAGTTTTGCTACTCCAGCTCTAAGTACTCATCTATGCGTACTTGCCAGACGAATTCCTGGACGTGGGAGACGAGGATCATCGTTCCTTCATATTCGTCGAGAGCTTTGGCGATGACGGGGAGGTGTCGGAAGTTGATATGGTTGGTCGGCTCATCGAGGATGAGGAGTCCTGGTTTTTCGAGCGCGAGCTTCGCGAACACGACGAGTCACTTCTGCCCTTCGCTGAGCGCTCCGATCCGAGTCGCCATGATCTCACCCGTGATGAGAAATCCAGCTGCAAATGAGCGGAGATCCTTATCGAGAGCCTTGCGTCCTGATGCTTCGAAGAGACAGTCATAGACCTTCTGGGAGAAGTCGAGATTCGAGAAATCCTGACGGTAGTAGCCGATTTTTACATTGGGTCCTATGACGACTCATTTTGCTGTTCCTTTTGCTATGGATTCGAGAAGCGTAGTCTTTCCGATACCATTGGGTCCTGAGAGGAGGAGATGGCGATTTTTCCCTAGCGAGATACTCGCGCTCATCTCTGCTGCCTGGTGATTTCGTATGACCTGGAGGCTCGATATGCGTATGATCTCGCCACCGATCCCTTCCTGATTCGGGATACTGAAGTCGCGTATCGTCTTATCTTCGCGTCTTGCATCGCCCTTCATCCCTTCGAGTTCTTCCGCTTTCTCGACCATTTTCTTGGCGACGAGACGGAGCTTTCCTCACTTATGAGCAAATACGTTTGCTTGGTCTTTATTGGCTTGGATTTCTTTATCGAGACGAGAGTTAGCACGGTTCTGTGCTTCTATACTTCGCTCCACTTGCTCGAGCGCATCATCGTAGTTTCCTACGAATTGCTCGACCTTTCGACTCCAGATATCGAGATAGAGGATCCCATCGGTAAACGAGTTCAAGAACTCAGCATCATGCGAGATCACGAGTACCGTCCCTTCATATTTCTGGAGAAATGAAGTCATATGCCAGATCCCATCAGTATCGAGGTTGTTCGTCGGCTCATCGAGGAGGAGGATATCTGGTTTCTGGATGAGCGCACCAGCGAGGAGAAGACGTGCCTGTTGTCCACCAGAAAAGCTCGATATGATGCGTTCCGTGAAGTCTGTGAATTTGATCTCCTTCGGTGGAGCGAAGTTCACTGCATCGAGCACTTCGAGGATATCACGATCGATATTGTGAGCGTCACTGCGAGAGTACTTACGGAAATATGCTCCGAGAGTGAGCTCCTTATCATCTACATGCATCACCTGACGTGCGATACCGATATGTTTGCCCGCAGTGATGAGGATACGACCCTCTTTTGGCTTGTATTCTCCAGTGATCATCTTGAAGATGGTCGACTTTCCTGCTCCATTTTGTCCCATGAGGGTGATCTTGGATCCTTCACGCACAGAGAAGCTCGCCTCATCGAGAAGCCATTTCGGTGCTATATATCAGTAGGTGACTTCATCGAATCGGATGATCACATCTCATTTAGCCATAGTTTTTTGGGTTATTTTCGCGATAATTGTATGGAAAAGTCGAGAAAAGTAAAATCTTTATGATAAATAAGAAAATAAAATTGACAAATACTTATTATTTTTTATATTCATATATATGTCACGATATAACTCATTCGATCCTTCTGTTCCTACAGTTTTTCGATTTCCTTATTCTTACGAGGCTGTACGGGAGAATAGACGAGAACTTGCTTTTTGGATTCTCTCCAATCCCTGAATACTGGATAAGCCACAATGAAAGAAATTTTCATCTATACATAAGGAAGTTCTATGAAAAAAACAGGATATATGACTCTATGCTCGGTGGGTTCGCGCAAAAATTCGAGAAATCGAGTGCGATACTAGATTTATAACGGAAGCGCAAAGAATTGAGCTCTACGATAGATTGAAATTCACAGATGCGATGATAGCATTTTGATCTAATGAACAAGCTAGAAATGAAATTCTTAGAGCTATACAGAAATTTCAAGATGCTATGAAAAAAAGAAACCTTTCACTTCAATAGGAAAATCCCTCTCAGATATGAGAGGGATTTTTTGATTCAAATGGTGCCCAGGGGGGGAATCGAACCCACGACCTTAAGCTTAGAAGGCTTCTGCTCTTCCACTGAGCTACCCGGGCATATACGTGATCGCGAGGAGAGGATAGTGAGAAATAGTCGAAAGTCAAACAGATTTCTTTATCTATTTTTCTTCAGGACTCCTCTTTTTTATCACTCTTCTTCCACTCTTTGTCGTAGGTACAGTATCGAAATAGTAGACCTTATCTACATAGATGATCTGCCACCATTTCTTCGCCATGAAGTATCCTATGATCGCTCCTATGAGGGCGACGAGCATATATGCTTCGACTGACATAGTAAGATCGGTGAAGGGGATTACTTGGTATCGAGGGACTATCTTGTAGTAGACGAGACTATAGATCGCAGAGAGATAGAGTCCACATGATACCATGATAAAGAGGAGGATCATGAGAAGTGTGTAAAAAGCACGTTTCATAAGAAGTAAGATAAGAATATGCATGTATCATAGCATGATTCCATCGTCTGTGCAAATAAAAACTCATCCTTTCGAATGAGTTTCTGATTTTTCTGGTGGAGATGCCGGGGCTCGCGGCTCTCCGTCGCCGCCCGACTCTCTCATCTCTCGGAGTGACTTCAGTCACTCCTCGTACTCACTTCGTTCGTACCGATTCGATTCTCGCCCCAGCAGCAATCTCATTATTTTGAAAATAAAAAAACCACCCTTACGGGCGGTATCTTATTTTCAAATGGTGGAGATGCCGGGGCTCGAACCCGGGACCTTGGCCTTAAAAGGGCCCTGCTCTACCAACTGAGCTACATCTCCAGATGAGCCGATCGCGCGTATAATATAAAAAAAAGAAAGTTTGTCGAATTTTTTTTCTTTTTTCCTCTACTTTTCCTTTGCAATAGAGCAAAAAAAGGATATATTTTGATCATTCATTCCCCCTATATTTGATGATATCACTCCAGACGTTCATACAGAATCGTAAAAACCGTATTCGAGCAAGATCAGAACAGCTTGTCTATGGGATTTTTCATCGCTTCACTTCAGCGATACTGGTATTCATTCTCTTTCTTTCACAGACGATTCATGTGGATTTCTTCGATCCTGTAGGAGCTCTCGATAGTCGCCAGTACGATATCGTTTCTATTTTTGTCGATAAGGGCACATATAGTGAACTGCGATCTGAGGTGAAGCGCTATGCAACTGATATACAGGGATATCTTCCACATACGCGAACCAACATCATCGTCACAGATAACACCACTCTTCCCGCTACGATCGCCGCAGAGAATGAGAAACTCTACTACGAAGGAGATGGATGAGACGGTGTCGGGCGTCTCGTCGGTACTGTACTTATTGGGAATGTACCACTTCCGATTGTCGATAAAGCAGGAACAACCTTTCCGAGCCTCTATCCGTACGTTGATTTCGATGATAAGAGATTTCGCTACGATGAGAAAGCTCTACGATATGTCTTCTCTGCAGATGCTCCAGAGTCTACAGATGTCGAGATATGGCATGGGGTGATACATCCATCGCTCGGAAAAAATTGGGATGAGGGAAGAGATATACCAAAAATCTCTCAATTTCTCGATAAAACTCATGATTTCTATATTCGATCTGGGAAGTTTGCACCTTCTACTATACCCCCAAGAGTATTTTACTATGATGGGTATACCGAGAGTCGGTCGGTGAGTAAGCAAAATCTTTTCGAGTATCTTCTCTTCCTACAAAATGCAGAAAATGTAGCATATAAGCGATTTACGAAGTATCTTCTCAGCGATATCCAGACAGCACTGAAGCAATTTCACTCTTCCCAACGAGGTGATGAAGATGAATACTTCGATACGATCTCGTGAGCTTCATGAGTGACACTCGGTGACGATACTATCAGTCCAGATATGATAGCGACTCTTCCCGATATCCAGACGACGCGACCGATCATGTCGTATCTGAAAAGATTTCACGAGATCATAAATGAAAAAACTCTTGGTGATATCCAGAAATTCGTCCACAATGCAGGACGCTACAACAGTGGAACAGTCGTACGAGTCGACCATGGAGCCATCGACATGAGTATGGTAGATGAGGTATCTCTGCGTACTCTGAAGGAAGCGAATGATAATCTCGAGAGCCTTATCGATACTACCCTGAGAACGAATAACTATACTCGTAAACTCATCATATTCGATGGACTTGAGCGACATATCGTATCGTCTTGAGCGACTGTCGCGAACCAAGCAAATAGTACCGTATCGAGTATCATATCACTTCTGAATATCACAGGAACTAGTCCAGATGATACAGCAGGAGATGTGGTAGATGACATCATATCTTCTATCTTCACTTCGAGTGGTAACCTCGGTATGACACCGCCGACACCACCACCGAATACTCTCTATACGAAGTCATACCTTTCCTATTTTTTCTGAGAAAAATCTGGACATATACAGTCGCCATCCCAGTGTACTCTCGCTCGCTGAGGTATGTGACGGTCGTCTTCATCTTTCGGAAAACCACTTCTTGCCGAGGCAAATGTCGCATACGATCTCCTCGCGACTGAGGGTCACGTAGGGACACTTTCTGGGGATACAGATGAGCTTCTACGAGCCTACCGAAGTGCTTCGTACTCGTGTTTCCCGTCAAATGCTCCGATCAAGACATTCTCTTACTGGTGAGGAAATAGTCCACTGGCACTTATAGGTGCTGGAACAGATGTGACAAAAACTCTTTATAAAGACCCACCAAATACTCGTTCACTTTCTGGTTTTAGTCTACCGATATTCTCACTCTGAGGGATGAAGGAGACTTCTCGTTTTGCTCCTCCTTCACTTTCCGACTGTCTCGCGGGGAATAGTTATGAGTATTGACTTCTCCAGCCGTATAGTTATCCTGTGACTCTCGAATGAGCGAATAATGACCGTACAGAGATGCGCCAGTGGCCTACAGAGCTCTGAAAATTCACTTGTCTTACTGAGCATGAAACTCTCGAGAATACACCATCATTCTCGGGAAGTATCGCAGATTATCGGGAAGCAGGATCATGTCTCTATGGTTCGCTCATCCTCGATGCGCAGTACTTCGATGGGACGAAAATGGTCTCTACAGAACAAGCCCTCGGAAGTCAGTGTAAGCAAGTGAGCGACTCGAATGAATCGGATAATACGAAATACGAAAACCGTTACTATCATACGATCGATTCGTTCATGAAACACGTTTCTCCGACAAAAGAAGAGATCCAGAAAGCAGAAAAATCAGGATCGACCCCGTCTCTCGCTGTCGATACGGTACGTTCAGTCGAGTTCCTCACGCCAAAAGGAAATATAGCGAAGCTCACGTATCCGAATTTTTTCCAATCAGAAGGGAATAGTGTCGCAGAAGTTCGCTCATGGCTCTGAAATCTCTCGACGAATGAGTGGAACGCGATCATCTCACGAGAAAATGCTACGACACTTTCTCCGATCGATGAAGAAGTGAAGAACCTTCTCGGGGCTGGAAACCTTCCTGCTACGCCGATCGACTGGAATACTCTCGTTTCGGATGAGCTCATCCTGCAGATACTGAAGGCAAAACAGGCGATGATACCGAACGTCTCGAAAAAATACCAAAATCTTATCGAGACCTCTCTTTCGTATTCTCACTATCGTCCTACAGAAAACCTCCCGACGATACCACGTACAGAAAATGGCTATGAGATCGCGTATCTGGGACTTACTCCGTTTGACCCAAATGCGAAATCATCGAACGATGATAGCGAACTTCAGGACTACAATAGTGCTCTTGCAGAGCTCTCAGCAGTGAACTTCTCAGAAGATGAGCCATGAGACCAGAATCCTGATCGAAAATGATCTGCAGCATGTGGTCCTCCAGATGGAGTCAACATATTTCAGTGGCCACAGGCGATTATGTGTTGGATCAAATCGATCATGCCACCGAAGATTTCTGCTGGATCATGTGGTCCGAGTTCTGTCGGTGTCGACTCCAATGGGAATCTTCAAGTGACTTTTGCGAGTGGGGGACTCGGTGGTTCATTTTTCCCATGGGAAAATATCCCACTCCCTCCATCATCTCTCTCTGGTCCACTCGGAAAGCTCGAATTCCAACCCCTTTCGAATACGATCGTCTCGAATGCAGAGTCAGCTGGCATGCTCTCGCTTCTGGATGCGAGTGGGAATCCACTCTCGCCAGAACTTCATACTATAGAGGCAAATATAGAGGGGGGAGTATGGTTATCTGATGGCGAAGAAAAATCAGAAATCACACTCGACACAATAGAGAGTGATATACTCTTCCGATATCGTCCTACAGGAAACTGAGATATCACACTCACATTCTCTTATGATAACGGGAACGGCAGAGTGGAACAAACTATACGCGTCATCGATGCGGTAAATGTCCGCATCACTCCATCGACTCCTCTCGTAGTCTGAGGAAGTGGAGTTACTATGAATCTCGTTCTTACTGATAAGGATGGAAGTGTTCTTTCAGGATTTCAGGGTGCTGTTTCTCTTTCTCTCCCTGAGTGAGCTGGGATATTCGATACTGACACCGTAGAGATCACGGGTGGAAGAGCTTCAGGTATCCTCTACACTCCTGGTCGTATCGCTGGAAGACAAAAACTTACTCTCGATATTACAGGAATTGGGAGTGTCGATGCTTACCTCGATATCGCTCCATGAGTACCATTTTATATCGATGGGAAAGTGACAGAGACAAGTACAGAGTTTGCTCTTCGTGATAGATATGGAAATATTTCTCCAGCCAATCTTCCAGGAACAGTCACTTATACTAGTGCTTCTCCCGTGAATATAAATTTTGCCTCATGAGTCCTCTCACTTCCTCGTATACCTGGATACACTCGCGTTCAGGTGCCAGCTCTTGCAGATAATACGATCACCTATACTGAGTCGACGAACGAGCAAACTCCGACATGACTCGTCACGACCACATGAGTTACTAGAACGCTTCGTGGTATACCGTTTTTTGTCCTCTATGTGAGCGAGAGCGTCGGTAAGTATAACTTCCTTCCTGACTATAACGCTCGCTATACCGTCCTTGCTGGAGATAGCTATCTCGATGAAGCAAGCGATATCCTCTATGATACGACTCCTGGAGCTTCACAGAGTCTCGCCGTCACTACTGCGACAGTCTCTCCATACGAGACAGATACACTCTTTTCTCTCTTTCCTGGTGGTGGATATACACTCGGAAGTGCGAGCGATACTCATATGAGTACGAGCATTTCTTCGGAGGGATCATCACTCACACTCACTGCTTATGATAGTGTCTCTCGTATGCATATCGCTGGAGTTCGCTACGATATACGAGGACTCGAGACACACCTCTGTAGTGGAGATACTCTCGAAGACGCTCGTTGCTCGAGTGATATGAAACCAGGGCAGATTGCTCTCGTATCGAAAAAAAATACAACAGGAATCACATTTCTCGAGTCGAGCACATCTCTCGGTATAAAAAAATCTGCAAATACTCTCTTCTCTTATAGTTCTACGAGTGGGATCAGTCTTTCCTCAGGAGTGAGACTACTTCCGATCGATCGACTCTCCTCTGGATATCTCGTACTTTCTCTCGATGATCATGGTACAGAGATCGCACGCCTGCTTATCTCACTGCCACGCGATACCTGAGTGACTCTGGGTGGTGCCTCTCGTGTCGTCCTTTCAAAGGATCATGCCTATACACTCGTAGATACATTTGCTTCCGAGTGGGACTCAGCATCTCGCGGATACAGTATCGTCCGTCCGAGTGAGAAGAAAACGCTCGATGAGAATCTCATAGGACCGACTCATATCGATCCTCTTTCAGCTCTTTCGGAGATACCAGGAGTTGGTTGGCATGATAAAAATAGACTCCTCCTTTCCTATGCTGGATGAGATACGGTCGGAGAAGCATCGCGCTACTACCATAGCTATACGATGATCAATCTCGGAGATCCAGTAGCACACGTCGATCGTGATGCTGTATGAGTCCGAAATGAATGAGTCGATCGAACTATCGGTACCCTGATTTCTACAGGAAATGGTCGCAATATCAGTTCTTATAAGACGAAAGATATGGATGGTGACAGTGATGATGATATCGTCATAGTATATGATGATGGATTTATCGAACTGCTTTCCAATATTTCTGGAAAATTCGAGAGGAAACAGATGATCGCCTACCTGCCTGACTTCCGATGAGGACAGATCGAGTTCGGTGACTTCACGGGAGATCAGTATGCCGATATCCTCGGTGTCGACCACTCGGGCTCACTTTCTCTTGTGGACAATACCCTGCGCCGATTCACTAGGAGTGAGATCCAAGTAAATTCTGGGAATGTACCAACAAGAGTTTCTCAGTATAAGATCTATGATATGGATGCGGACAGTCGGGATGATATCGTCTACCTGACAGAGTGAGGTGAACTCGGTATCCTCTATGGTACGACGACGAAGTGAACATTCGAGAAGAAAATCCTCGAGACGACACTTTGAGTGAGGCTCGACACTCTCGCTATAGATGTCGGTGGTGCCGTCAGATCGAGTAGTACACCAAGCACCCTTCCTGCTACGACTGACACGTGAGCTACAGATAGTGCACTCCTTTCAGAAGTATTCTATGAGAAATCTGGTACAGCACCTCCGACAGAAGAGTCTAGCGAAGAAGTGACGGATGTAGAAAATATGTTCGATACGAAGCTCTCTCCGAACTCAACCAATACTTCTCCCACAGAACTCTATGTGAGAAGCGAGTATGCTCCTGCGTATGGACTTGACGTGAAAAAATCCTATCGTGATCTCTCTGCCGGATTCCTCGAATGATGAGATCGTATCGAAGTGAAAATCGATATAAAAAATACTTCACCGAACCTCGCACGAAATATAAAATATCTCGATACTCTGGAGAGTATATTCGATATTTCATCATGAGATACATATGCTATCACCCTCGGATGAACTCGAGAGGAAAAAGAAATAAACCTTCTCTCGTGAGATGAGTATGATATAGAAATGCTCGGCAAAGATATACCACCAGGGGAGACACTGACGCTCTCTTATGAAGTGAGCGCGCTTCCAGCAAGTTATGGTACTATGATCGTCGATAAACTCGAGAAGTGACTCACGGGTGATGACATATATGGCGATGTCGGATTCGAGACATCGGAAGTATGTGGAGATGATTTCCTCATCTGGGAATCTACAGCTGTACGAGACTATGCTCGTGGGACGAGAAGCTTCGCTCCTGCTGAGCTTCCACCCTCACTCATCGATCGACTCAGAGATGCAGATGGAAACGGAACTCCAGATAGCATAGAGAATATGAGCACAGGAGCTCTCCGAGATGCGTATGATACTATCTCAGATGGAAGTGATCTCACTCCGAAGCCGATATTTCGAGCAAGTCTCGATAGTTCGAGGCAGCTGACTCTCGGATTCTCTTCGAATGCTGAGGCAGATATCGAGTCGAGCGTACAAGAAATCATGAATGGTCTTTCCTGTGGATTCGGATGAGGTTCGTGTATCGCATTTCCGATCAACGATGCACCACTCGCACCGTGAGCATCACCGTCAATACTTGGCTTTCCGCTTCTCCCCCAGAATCTCATGACTCCTATAGTATCGTGACTTCCTATTTTTGCAGCTCCTACTATATGTATCACTCCATTTGGTCCTATACCAGGGACATGGCCACCATGTCCTCTCGGAGCATGAGGTATTATCCAGCCACCAAATATCAGTCAATTCCGACTTTTTGTCACTCCGACACTCACTCTCGGAGTCGGAGCAGCGATGTGTATGGGTCCAAATATGGCAGGAACCAATCCTCTTGATCCATTTATCCCGTATGGTAACTGTATCGTCGCTGCGAAGCCACTCGCCGTCTGTAAATGAGACGGGTCAGATACTGATGGTGATGTGAGTGGTATATCCTGACTTGGATCCTCGACCGATGCTTGGAATAGCGCAAGCTGTACCCTTGGCTGATCTACTCGAGAGAAAGAAAATACATCACGAGATGATATCCTCTCGTATCTCAGAAATCCAAGTTCTGCGAGTCTCATGCGTGCCAATACCTCTCTCTCGAATCGTGGAGGAAGGACAAGTGATCTCGGATGACCACTTCTGCGTATCGGTGATGGGAGTACTTCTGGCACGGAGATCGAGATCGGATTCGATAGTGCGAAGCCTCTGACAGCAGGGAATATCATAAAAGTAAAAAATCGTCGAATCGCTGGGTTTCCAGAATTTCTCATGGACTGGGCAGCTCGCCAGATGGATGAAGTGACCAATAAGCTCCTGACACTTCCGAATCTCGTGATCGTCCTTCCGCGGAATTTTAATCAAAATGGAGTTATCGATACATCGTTTTCAAACTTTTCTGTAGATTATGCGAAAAAAGCTATCACTGACTGATATGATGAGCTTCTTAAGAAGATGGGGGATGCTTATAGCGCGAACCTCACAGAAGCACAAAATAAAGCAAACAATGATGCGAAAAATACCAATACGAACTCTGCCTATAGCACTCTCGCCAGTGGGAAGGCGGGACTTGCTAGCGGAAAACAAAAACTCGATAGCGCTATGGCGTACGGAAATGCGTGAGCAAGTTCTCTGAAGGCAGCATATCAGTTCATTTCGACGATACCATTTCTTCGTATCGAGGAAGAGGCAGTACCGATAAACATCCCATGGATCCTTCCGAATGAACTCGATAAATACGCACGAACTCTCGATGGATATAAATCCGAAATCGAGAGAGCTAAATGATCGTGGTGTGTAGGAAAGAGTGCTGAAGAATGTGCACGTCTCCATACGAGTCTCGGTATCGGAGCCCTTTCTGCAAGTATAGAAACCAACCTCAAGCGTCTGGAAGAGTATAAAAAATTCCCAGAAAAAATACAGAAATACCTCACATGGAAACAGCGCTATATCGCCCAACTACTCTGTAACGTAGAAGCACTCGAGAAGATGCTCTGAGGATGGTATCGTGATAACGGTATCCGATTCCGAAAATGGGCAGAGTTCTATGTCCTTATGAAGGCTATCGTTTCAAGCTGGCAGCCACTTATCGATATATTTAAGATCAAAGAAGAGGAGTGTAGTGTGTGTAGAAATGAGCGTTGGGATCTAAAAACCTTCACATTCAAGCTCATCTCAGCGATCATCCCACAACTTCCGATCATCCAGTTCCCACGATGGCCAGATATCGTGCTCGATCTTTCTGATATCCGATTTGGTATCGTGGTGAAGGTTCCAGATTTCCGATTCAACATCTCACCTATACGTCTCCCGAATCTGCCATCACTCTCTCTGCCGAATCTCCCGAATGTGACCCTGAATCTTCCTCCGATTCCGACGCTTCCTCCGATCCCAACTCTCCCTGATCTCCCTGATCTTCCATCGATCCCGACCATCACACTCCCATCACTCCCACCTCCTCCGAAGATTCCGAAGATATTTGGTGCGGTAGCAGCATTTCTGAAGATCGCGAAACTTGTGATGAAACTCTACTGTTTTTATCAGAAGCGTGCCCTTGTGCCAGAGAATCGTGCAGGCTCAGTTATCGCGCAGCGTACCGACAGACAAGCAACGCTTCCGTTCGACTTCCTATCGGTGAAGTTCCCACAGATTGCCATCCCATCGATCCGCGAAATACGCATAAGTACGCATATTAACCTAGAACTCCGATCTGAGTTTATCGCGGCCTTCGCGAAAAGTGCAGTGAAACCAATCAATGCCTTCACGAGTGATCTCGGTCGTGGTATCCCATCTCCTCTAGCACCAGATCTCAAAATCAATACACCGACTGATATCAACCTCACTCCACGAAGTAGTATCGATACTGATTCGAAGATTATCGCAGGACTCGAAAAAACTCTGATTGCCCTCATGTGACAAATCCAAAAAGATGAGTCTGTCATGATGGATACCGATACATTCCGTAGCTATTTCCGCAGCGAACTTCTCGCAAGTGGTCTGGGTACTGAGAAATTCGACCGTATGTGGAACGCTGCACAGTCGGATGTTCGAGAGACTGATAAAGCCCTCGAGAAAGAGCGCGCCGAGCACTTCCGACTTTTGCGAGATTTTCTCAATGCGAGTAGCGCAGAAACAAAAGAACAAGAAAAAATCCTCGAACGACTTTCTCATGATGTACCATCTCTGTCGAGCCTTCCTCGAGCATTCCTCATCTCAGATGAGAAGGACATCTCGAAAGAAGCATATGAGAAATACCAGAAATTTACGAGCACCTCTCGTGAACTTCCCCCGTCATCCTATGAGGAAGCACCCCTGAAACAAATCTCTTCTCTTCAGGGACAGATGAATAGGCTCATCGCTACCACTAGCTGACCAGCTTCAGCATGAACCAATACCGCAGCAGGGTATAGTCCACTCTATGAGGGTCACTTTATCCTCACGCCAGTATCTCATAAGCAGACACGACTCTTCGACTACACCGATCTCATAAACACCGATGACCGTGTACAACTTATCGATATCGATAAGGACGGTGATGATGACTATATATACATACTCGGAGGATCACTGTATATCAAGTATACTCACCTTCGAGATCTTCCCTTCGTTCCAGATAATACATCACCTCAGATCAGAGACATCGATAATTCTCTTGTCCCAGAGGCTCCAGATTATTTTCATGAGGAAGTTTCGAGTCCAGGGAAGCTTCAGATTTCTTTCTCTCCTGCGAAGAAAACAGATACCAACTTCCGACTCGAGTTCTTCGATCGGTATCTCGAATGGGATCGAGTCCGAGAAAATAACGATGCAGACTTTGGTGATACTCCGAGAACGGTCATAGATCTCTCGGTATCGACTACACCAGACCGAAGTGGCAATCTCCAGAGCTCTTCCGTACCTCGTGTGCTTCAAAAAGTTGATTGAGATGGCTTAGGGTTTATCCTCGAAGGGATGAAAGTCTCTCTAATCCAATCATGAGTACCATTTTCTCTCACAGCAGGACGACCACTCTATACAGGGAATACTACACCAACACTGAGTTATACTAGCTCTACTGGCACCCTCACATCACTCTCTCTCGAGAAATTCCAAAAATATGTCTTCAAGGAGACACTCTCTGGCTCTCTCTCTTCGGGGAAAGCATATATACTCACACCATCACTGTGAGAGAAGCTCCCATACTCCGACGATATGGTCGGTATGCCACTTCTCTGAGATACCAAGATTATTTCTCCATCGAAAGTGACACTCTTCCTTCCTGATACCAAGGGGAGTTATATACTCGCCCCATCCTCAGAGTATCGACATGTCGATCTCGGAAGTATATCTGAGCACTACTCCGCGACGATCGAGTATCCTGATGGGTTCTATAGTGCTCGTCTCCAGTCACTCTCATCACCTTCTCATACACGAGCAGGTGTCACTCTCATAGCACCACAGGCATCTCTCGACAAGAGCCCTCCAGTCGTCGATATAGCAGGGCGAGAGCGCCTTCCGGTCTACCAGACATCGAAGCAAAATATCTCTGATATCGTGACGGAGATGAGCGACTATACTTTCTCTGTCGATCCAGATACCAGTGTAGACAGTGATAATGATGGCATATTCGATAATGATTTCTCACTCTCATCTCCAGGCGTATCCATCCAGAGTGGTATCCTGACTTTTGGTCCGTTCGATACCCTCGGTACGAGAAATATGAACATACAGGTGACTGATGCCTACGGAAATAGTACAGTAGCTCCATACGAAGTCGAGGTATATGCACCGATTCCACAGATAGAGCGAGCCACTGCTACAGGATACCTCAGGGGAATCCTCGAAAGCCCTATTGCTCTCGAACCGATCGACATATTCCGTATCCGAGAAGGACAAGATATCTCTCGTATTTTTAGAGAGTCTCTCATGACCGATGTCGGCTGAGTCTTCGCGACAGGAGGAGTATCGACTCTCTCGGGAGCGCTCTTCTCATACGCTTCGGGGTCACTTCTTCTCAGTGAGAAGACAGGACTTCCGAGTTCGCTCACGGGTATCGTCTTCACTCCTGCGAGTGGTTCTGGGGCGATGAATATCTCTCTGAATCGTTCTGGAAAATCACTCCTGCGTCAATTTCTCCTTCCGCCAGATGCCCTTCGTATCACGACGTCTGGCTCTGTCTCGACCGTTTCGCTTCCGTCTCTCCTTCTCGAGAAGTATAGTCCATATACTCTCGAACGTGCCTCATTCGATGATCCAAGCATCCCTTCAGGATATTACCTCTCAGATAGTACCAAAAAAGCCCTCCTCGCCGTCGATAGCAGAGGACAAGTCTATACTCTCGATCCGAGTCTCCGCTTTACTGTATCGACGGATTCCTGATTTCTCCAGATTCTCGTAAAAAAATCAGATACCCTCATCCTTCGTCTGACGTATAAAGTAGACTTCTTCTATACCGCAAAAAAATAAGGGACAATCCTACCCGCACTTCACATTTGCTTTTTTCTTTTTTTTCAGTATCTTCCCATCTCATTTTTCCTCTATGCTTGCACGTGTTACCATCATCGGTCGTCCCAATGTCGGAAAGTCGAGTCTCTTCAATTCTCTGACGGGTCACCGTATCGCTATCGTCTCGGATATCGAGAATACTACTCGAGATATTATCGAGTACAAGATCATCGACGAAGAGCGAGATATTTCCTATATCCTCGCGGATTCTGGAGGTATCGTCGAAGCGGATAATGAGACGCTTCTCTCTGATGTGAAGCTGAGAGCCGATGCTGCGATAGAGTCATCGGATGTCATACTCTTTGTCCTCGAATATGATCGTGTGACAGAGTTCGACGAACATATCGCGAAGCGCCTGAGGCGTTCTGGAAAGACGATCATCGTCGTTGCGAATAAGGCAGATAATGATAAGAGAGCGCTCGAATCGTACAATCTCATGGAACTCGGTCTCGGGGAAGTCATCCCGACGAGTCCTATGCAATCGAGAGGTCTTCAGGGTCTTCAGGATGCTATAAAAAGAACTCTTCGAGAAAAAGGATTCGAAACGACAGCACAAAATGAACAGGAAAACCCTAATATCCTGAAACTTGCGATCATCGGTCGTCCAAATGTCGGAAAATCTTCTCTCGTGAATGCTATATCAGGAGAGACTCGCTCGATCGTGAAGGATATGCCAGGAACGACGAGAGATGCGATCGATACGATCATCGAATTCCAGGGAGAGGAGATCTGTCTTATCGATACTGCGGGTATCCGCCGAGCGGGGAAGATCGGAAGTGGGAATATCGAAGACTGGAGCGTCATGCGTGCTGAGAGATCTATCGAGCGTGCCGATGTCGTCGCACTCGTGATCGACGCTTTCGATGGTGTCACCCACCAAGACGAAGTCATCGTCTCGAAAGCACTCGAATCGAAGAAGGGGATCATCCTCGTCCTGAATAAGTGGGACAAGGTCCTCGCGAAACCCGATATCGGTAAGGATACTATCCTCGACCGTTATATGACCTATCTTTCGAAGAAGTTCGACTTCCTCTCCTATGCGCCAGTGGTATTCACTCAGGCAATCGAAGGGAAGCGTATCGACCTCGTTCTCGAGCACGCTCTCCATATCCGAGATGAGCGTATGAAGCGAGTGAAGACTGGTGTGTTCAATAAATTTCTCGAACAGATCACCTACGATCACGCTCCGACAGGAAATCGCAAGTCTCATAAACCGAAGATCTACTACGGTTCTCAGGTCGATGTGAATCCACCACGATTCGTCGTATCGGTGAACAACTCTGCTCACTTCCACTTTTCTTATGTTCGCTATATCGAGAACAAGATTCGAGAATTTTTCTCTTTCGAAGGAACTCCTATAGACATAGAGCTTCGTTCGCGCACCAGTATCTATAAAAATAAGGACAAGGACGCAGATAAGATCCAAGATGCCAAAGACCAGTCCGACGAGACATTCGAGAGAAATACTACAAAGAAAAAACCAAGAAAATCGAATGGTAAGAAAAGTATGAAAAGTAAGAATATGAAAAATAAGAAGTAGAGAGCATGAGTAAAAAATTCCTCATCATCACGAGTGTTCTTGCTATTGTTGGCATCATTTTCCAGTTACTTCTTGCAGGAGTACTTTCCTCAGTACAGTCAGTACTTCAGTCTATCATACTCTGATTTCTCGTTTCCCTCTTTTGAATATTTTTTCGAGGAAAGCGGGATTTTACGGTCTTCGTGAAGCGATATAGTCTCATCTTTCTTTCACTTTCCTGAGTATTTTCTCTTTTCCTTCTTCTTCTTACCACTCTCTCGAACCTCTTTCCTGCACCAGTTTCAGAGATCACCCTCTCGAACGGGAAGTCGACTCTCGTGTTCGTCGAGATGTCGCATATCGCGACGGAGAAATACTATAGAGAGGTCAATACTCGCCTCCGATCGCTCGCACGCTCTGGATATACCCTCTATCTCGAGTGAGTCCGCCCAGGAACGCCTGATAATAACGAGAAATTCCAGAAGCTTCTCGGCATGAAACTCGAAAGTGATACCTATGGTCAGATTGCTCGTATGTTCGGGCTCACTGCACAAGAGAAGTCCCTCTACGATGGCATCTCTACAGGATCACTCATAAGTGCGGATATCTCTATCGACGATATCATGACCGTTATCGGCACTGGGAAGGTTATCGATGATACCCCTCCTGCTGACATAGCTACGGAGCTCGAGAAGCTCTCACTCGGGGAGAGTCCACTCTTTCATTTTATCATGCGTGGGATGCTGAATCTCTCTCTCAGAGCCTCTACGAGTACAGATATCCTCATGGATTCCCTCGATCAGGATCTCATAGCCGTTATACTCGACCGTCGTAATGCTCATGTCGTGAATCTATTCAAGCAAAGAAACGATACAAAAGCGGTTTTCGTCTATGGAGCGCTCCACTTCGATGGGATATATACGCTCCTGCGCCAAAATGATCCGAGCTGGAATATTATCGACTTTTCTCCGCTCTATCCCTACGTCCATTAGGGAGAAAAATTGTTTGGATTTTTCATCATTTTTCATATAATTTGCTCCACCATTCGTGGCGTATATTTTTATCATATTTTTCATGACACCTAAAGATCCGAAAAACCAAAAAAAACTCAAAAAACCCCTCCCAAAGATCCCAAAACTCCCGAAAGATGCCAATGTAAAAATTATCGAGATCACTCCGCGTACGTTCCTCATCCCTGTTATTGCCTTCGCGTTACTCTATATCGTATTTAGCCTCGTCAGAACGAGCATGAGTGAGGAGATTATCGAACGCAATACGAAGATCGGACTCAATGAGATCGTCGCTGCCTATAACTCATGAACCTATGAAGAGATCGTCGTGCAGGGAAGTACTCTGGAGGCGAAACGAAAGGGCATAGTAAAAATAGTGAACAATAAAAAAGTCCGTGCTGTCGATGAGACGATCATCCCAGCAAATGTGAAGATCACGGATATCGGACTCGGTAACCCTGAGATCGCGACCAAAGTCACTATACAAGAAGAAGGCTGGGGGAAGGTATTTTCTGACTTACTTCCCTCGCTCATAGGGACAGTTCTTTTCGTCATCCTGCTCTTCTTTCTCATGACTCGTATGGGTGGAGGTGGTATGGGTGGTCCTATGCAGTTCATCCGCTCTCGTGCTCGTGTCTATGACCCAGAGCTCGATGAGAAGGTGACATTCGAAGATGTCGCTGGATCTGATGAAGAGAAAGCCGACCTCATAGAGATCGTCGACTTCCTGAAAAATCCCTCAAAGTATAAAGACCTCGGTGCCAAGATCCCTCGTGGTATCCTCCTCCAGGGTCCTCCTGGTACAGGGAAGACGCTTCTTGCTCGTGCGGTCGCAGGGGAGTCAGAAGTGCCATTTTTCTCTATCTCTGGTTCTGAGTTCGTCGAGATGTTCGTCTGAGTCGGTGCGAGTCGAGTCAGAGATCTCTTTAAGGAAGCTCGAGAAAAAGCTCCGAGTATCATATTCATCGACGAGATCGATGCGATAGGAAAGAAACGAAGTCCTGGTATCGGTGGTGGACACGATGAGCGCGAGCAGACGCTCAACCAGATCCTCACAGAGATGGATGGATTCGATAACGAGACTAATGTGATCGTCATGGCCGCGACCAATCGCGCGGATGTCCTCGACAAGGCGCTTCTCCGCCCTGGGCGATTTGACCGCCGTGTGACGATCAATCTCCCAACTCTCGAAGATCGGAAGAAAATCCTCGAAGTCCATGCCAAGGGGAAGCCGTTTGACGAGAATGTGAACTGGGACAAGGTCGCGAGTATCACGATAGGATTCTCTGGAGCTGAGCTCGGAAACCTGCTCAATGAAGCTGCCATCCTCGCCGGAAAGGAGGACAAGAAGACGATCTCTATCGCTATGATCCAGAAGTCTGTCGAGAAGGTCGTGATGGGCAACGAGAAGAAGTCTCTGCGTATGACGGAACATGAGAAGAAACTCACCGCTATACACGAAGTCGGACATGCGATCGTCGGCAAGATGCTTGCACATACGGACCCAGTGCACAAGATCTCTATCCTCCCTCGTGGTGGCGCAGGTGGTGTCACATGGTTCCTCCCGGAGAAAGATCGTACCTACACTTCGAAGGCGAAGTATCTCGATGAGCTCGCGACCCTCTACGGAGGACGTGTAGCGGAAGAAGTATTCTTCGGTCCTGAGTATATCACGACAGGGGCGAGCTCAGATATCGAGCGCGCGACAGAGATAGCACGAGCTATGGTCATGAGATTCGGATTTGACTCCGATATCGGTCCTGAGAACCTCGCTCCCGATATGACAGAGGGGAACTATCTCGGTGCCCAGTCGAATGGGAAGGTGATCTCCGATAAGACACAGGATCTCATCGATATGAAGGTACGAGGACTGCTCCTCACTGCCTATGCACAGGCGAGGAAGATCATCACTGAGAATCGTGACCTTCATGAGAAGATCGCGACTCACCTCCTCACCGTAGAGGAGATGCTCCAGGATGACTTCGATGCCTTCTTCGAAGGAGTGAAGGGGGTGCCACAGAAGATCGCGATGTAGTCTTAGTACCCGTCATTCCTGCGAAGGTCTTCGACTGAAAGGAGTGATACCCTTGCGGTACAGGAATCTAGCGA
>CAYSEP010000009.1:16464-23867 GCA_964430065.1 uncultured Candidatus Peribacteria bacterium | reverse complement strand
TCTCTTCATTATCCCTCCCCACCATACCCCCTACTACCGCCATAGTCGCCTTGATCGGCGGATGCGCGTCATAGTCTTCGAGGATGATATGGTGGAAATCGAGTTCATCTATAGACTTCAGACTTGGGTCGATCGTCACCTTCGGGAGCTTTCGAGGCTCACGACTCATCTGTTCGCGCATCTGGTCGAAGTGGTTCTCATAGATATGAACATCACCGAAGGTATGGACGAGTCCTCCAGCCTCGACACCGAGGAGATGCGCGAGGACATGGATGAGGAGCGAGTAGGATGCGATATTGAACGGTACTCCGAGAAAGAGATCTGCCGATCGCTGGTAGAGCTGACCATAGAGCTTCCCTCACTTGATCGAGTACTGGGAGAATCCGTGACAGATCGGATACCGAGACGCCTCATCGGGAAGCGCCATCGAGTAGAGATATTCAGGATTCCAGGCTGTGAGACAGCAGTTACGAGCATAGGGATCTTCTTGTAATTCTTTCAAGATCCAGCTAATCTGGTCGATCGTACGTCCAGGAGTCTTCGTTGGCCAACGCCTCCAGAGCTCACCGTAGATCTTCGGAAGTTCTCCGTGAGTCTTCGCGAAGTCAGCATCTTCGAGGATTTTGGCGATGAACTCCTCTTTCGTTATGGCAGGATTGATTCCTTTTTTTACGGTATTATTGTAGATATAGTAGGGATAATCATCCCAGATGTGGACATTATTTTCCACGAGAAATCGAATATTCGAGTCTCCACGAAGAAACCAGAGAAGCTCCGTGACCACTCACTTCCAGTAGACTTTCTTCGTCGTGAGGAGTGGGAATCCTTCGCTGAACTCGAAGCGAAACTGCCGTCCGAAAAAACTCTTCGTGACATCACCACTTCCGAGGTCTTTGTTATAGATACCGTTTTCCATGAGATCCCGACCGAGATCAAGGTATTGCTGTTCTGGATGGAGAGACATAGGGAAAATAGATTAATTAATGAATAAGAGAATTATATCCAAGATAGAGGAAATACAAGGCAAAAATAGATATACTTGAGAGGAGAATTTTTCTCATAACTTCATCTCAGAGTCAGATCATATGCTTGGTACCAAAGTATCATCCTATAATCATACCAAATCCAAGAGCAAAAGCATAAGATAGGTTATAAAAACCTGAGAGCAGTATTCCAGCAAGTGTCCCGAGAAACCAAAAGATACTTACAAATGAAGCGATACCCTTGGATTCGAGGGGAGAGAGACGGAAAATCAAAGTATTGGCAAAATAGTACCAAATCCCAGAACCAGCAGGAAAGAGATTTCCTAAAACTGAAAGAATAAGGTAAGAAAAATATCCTGTATACTCTCTCAGCTTAGATATATGTTCAGTGGCATGGGAAGAATATTTTTTCAGAGAAAATACCACCAGAAAAAGCATACTCAGTCAAGAAACAAGATACATAGTGGCGTCAGAAATACGGCTGATAAAAAATGAGCCAAAAAAACTTCCTATCATGACTCCGATAGCTCATCAGAAGATGAATTTTTTCGGGATTTTTCCATGCTTATAAAAAAGGTAAATTCATCCGATACGATCACCGATTTTTCCCAGCTTGAAAGTGATACCAGCAAGCTGTGGGGGAATGCCAAAAAAAACCATGAGTCCTATACTCAGAGATCCTGCTCATCACGAAGAAAAACTCCCAAGATACGCAGAAACGATACCGATGAGAAAAAGCGCGAAAAGCATGACTAGAAGCTGATAAAGGCTTTATAGAGAAAGTAGATTGCAAAAATAACGATAGAAGAAAGAAGGATATTTCGAAATATATCATTTCCGAGTTTGATAATATGCTTGGTACCGAAGTACCCACCGATGAACATCCCAAGTGCGAGAGCAATACCCCAGGAGATGACATACTGACCGGTAGCCATGATTCCAGCAAATGTACCGATAAACCAAAACACAGAGAGTATAGCAGCCATTCCCTTCGCCTCGAGAGATGTGAGTCGGATAACAAAAGTATTGATAAAATAATACCACACTCCCGACCCTGCGATGAAGAGATTCCCGATCATCGTGAGGAAAAAAAGCCCTACATAGTACATGTATTCTCGTTTTTGTGAGATATGGACCATATTTTTCCCTCCTGCTTTCTTGTAGTAAGAGACGATCGCCAGAGTGATCATCGTGATAGCAGAGACACTATAGATAACATAGTCAGGTATCGAGAAGATGAGATACGATCCGAGAAAGCTTCCTCCGACAGAGACGATAGAGCCTCAGATGACGAATTTCTTCGGTATATGCCCGTTTTTATAGAACAAGTAGAGTCCTCCGAGGATATCTCCGATCTTCCCGAGCTTGAAGGTGATGCTCGCAAGCTGTGGGGAAAGTCCGAGTATAGTGAGAAGTCCGACTGAGAGCACAGACACTCCTCATGATGAAAAACTCCCGAAATATGCCGAAAACAGTCAGATAATGAAGATGATGAGGATTTTGAGTTCTTCGGACATGGTTATTGAGTGAGAAATGCATATATTTTTTCTATCATATCTTCACTATTCTCATATTCGAGGAAATTAGTAGTGACATATGAGAGACTTGAAGCGATTTTCGATCCTTTCTTCGAGATACAGAGAATCCTTTTCCCGTAAGCACTCGCAAGACCGATTTCTATACCGAGTCCTGTCGCAGGATAGCTTACCTCTACTATGAAGAGATCGACTGTTTTAAGTGATTCTCGAGAATCAACCTTCGCTCCATCATGAGGAAATATAAAAGTATGTTCAGGGAAAAATGATGACTTTTTTATGGGCACATAGAGTTCCTTCTCATATTCACTACTTCGAGAATGTCAGATTTGGATGATCATATTATTCTAGGGTAAATACCTTCTCCGTGCCATAGTAGTCGTTCCAGTTTTTATTATAGAAATCGAACATCCGCGCAAGTCGAGCCTGATCGAGTTCAGCATAGCCGAGCGACTCTATGATAGCGAGAAGTTCCGTACGAGTCGAGTCGACAAGGGACGCATCATCTATAACGCGTTCGAATTCAGTGAGATAGCCATATCAGGCATTTTTATCGAGACAGAGGACGGTATTTTCATTCAAATTGTAACCTTCCCTTTCACGAGACCACTTTGCTTGGTAGGAGAACCCTGCTTGGAGTACTTTCGCGTCCATCTCTTCGAGAGTCATAGGAGCGAGGTCGACTTCCCACTCGATACGAGCGGTACCATTCGAGCTCGTCTCATCATTTACCGTCGCTTTCACCACGATGATCGTCTGAGTAGGAGTGCCACGAGTCCGTACAGAGAAGGATTTCGCTTCCTTCGAAAGAGTATGGAGTGAAGTTGCCTCTTCTGAAGAGATATATTCGCGGAAAGTGCCGAAGAGATGCAGGAGATTTCCTCACTCGAAATAGTGATTCTTCTGAGATTCACTATAGCTATGAGAAAGATTTGGAAATGACTCACTCACTCGCTTCATAAAAGCATCTTTGGCTTCAGGAGTACCGAGTAGGACCTTGATCTCGACTTCGTATGCGTGCATGGGAAAATAGCTAAAAAATACCCCTAGATTATATAGAAAGCAGAGCTTTTCGCGAATGAAAATTTTATTTATTTCTTCTTTCTATCGAGAAAACGTTGATACATAGTAGGAGTACCAATAAGTGTAAAAAGAGCATAGATACCTGCCAATTCAAATGGATCTTGTGATCATTTGATATTTTGAACTATGCCTGTAGATCAAAAAGTGAATAATGCTGCTGCGATTGACGCAGACACTTTAGAGGTAAGTTCTTTTGTTCATATATTGGTTGCTCCGTTTTTCACTGCCTCATAAATCCAGAGATTGATTCATCACGCAATAGCAGTAGTAACAAACTGGACTCATCACGAAGAAATACTCTGCATAAGTGACTGATTATGGAGAAGTTGGTGGATTATCGCACCAGTTCAAAAAAATATGCCTCCAGAAACAGACACTTTGATATTATCAGGAGTTTTAGCGAGAAAAGGCATTTTCATGATAATCTACTATTTATAATTCTATCTATTCTTTATGGATATAGCTCGTCATATTGGCTTCCCCTTCTCCATATCGCCCGATTTTTCTATAATCTTGCTCAGGAGGGCTCGTCATCTCAGCGAAGAGAAGCTGGGCAATATCCATGCCAGGACGGAGGATGATCGGGATGGAGTTCATATTCGCGAGTTCGAATGTGATATTGAGATAGTGACCGGGGTTGATCAGTCATGCAGTATTGTGGACGATGAGTCCGAGTCGAGCAAGGGACGACTTTCCTGAGAGCTGGATGAGATATTTTTCACTTCCGAATTTCTCTATACTCGTACCGAGGACTGTCACACCGGGGCGGAGGACGAATCCATCTTCATGGGTGACGACGATCTCCTCGTATTCAGGGAGGATCTTGTTCACGGGGTCGATATTGGTCACTGAGTAATCCTTCACGATGAGAAATCGATCGCCGAGACGGATATCATAGCTCGCAGGCTGGAGTCGAGACTCATCGAAATCCGAGATAGAGATATCTCGAGAGTCTATAGAAGCACGGATGTCACGGTCGGAGAGATACATAGAGGCATTGTATAGATTTTTCTATTTTTTCAAGGTTCGTATATTCTCGATCTTCACTCACTTGAGATAGTAAGTGATAATATCTCTATAGGTCTTCCCAAGACTCGCCGCATATGTTGCACCGATTCCAGAAATCCCGACTCCGTGACCAGATCGTACATGTCCTACTCATGCAGGATCATCGACTGATTGGAGATATGGGATATCAGTACAGGCTTTTCCTCCATTCGACTGACAGTAATCGAGATAGGAACGAGTTTTCCCATCTGAACTGGAGAAATACCAGGATTTTATGAGCTTGCCACCATAAGTAATGACATCTCATCGCGTCGCATCGACCATTTTTGCGACCTCAGGAGAGCGTAACTCATAGCCATATCCGAGATATTTCTGGAATTCATCAGGATTATCCGATCCATCGTAGAGAGTGGTATTATACTTACGATTTTGAGGGTCGATATAGTGATATGCATAACTCCGAGCACCGACGATGATAGTCTTAATTTTCTCGTTTAGATCACCATTCGAGACTTCTCCGAGTCACTTGAGGTAGTCCTCGATAGGAAGTTCATTCACGACGAGAAGATTACCATCATTGTTTCTTACGATTAACTTAGAACGGAAGAGATTATCATTGTATTGACGCCTAGTATCCCAGCTCGGTATCCTTGACCATGAGAGGATTTCGACGAGGTCGGACTGGAAAGAAAGAGCACTCCCCGTATAGGTTTTATCGTCATTTTTTACGACGATTTTATCATTTCATACTTTTCATACTGAGAGGATCGCTCATTTTTTGAGCGGGATTCTCTTTCCATCGAGAGCTATCATAGGACTTTTTATTCCTGCTGGCTTCAGATCGATCATATCATTATTCGGATAGGAGAGTCGTATCTTTATAGGCTTTCCTCCCGAACTTTTCAGTACTGATTTCGGTCATATAGTAGTACTTGTGATTACAGGATTCGAAGTACGGAGCACATAGGTGATAGCATCTTCTGGAGGGACGCTTTCTATGATTCCACTTTCATTATTCAGTATCGGTCTAGTATTTCATACATTTCCTACTACTATATTTCGTATCTCTGGTATAGCATTGTAGAGATTATTTCCTGGACAACTCGTATTCCCGAAGTCACGATGTCATGCGAGTCGATTTTTGGTTACTGCTTTCCAGATACATACACTTCCTCAGCACGGATATGCGCCTGTAACAGACTCAGATACATTTATACCATATTTCTTCGCGACATAGGTCACCGCTTCTATAAGTCCTGCTTTTTGATCCCGGTTCAGGTTGAGTTCGTTATAGTTCCCGATCACCGATATTCCGACAGAACCATAGTTGTTTCCATAGACATGAGCTCACTCGACATAGTCACCTCAGGCTCGTCACTCATAGATCTTCCCTCTCTGTCCGATAACATAGTGATATCAGATATCTCACCAGCCTTTTGTGCGAGCATGATAGGCATAGATGGCACGCAGGAGAGTTTCATCATCAGCGATTTTATCGAGAGACTCTGCTGTATGGTGGATGACGATACGATTTACTTTTTTCGTTTTTTGGATCGGCCAGGTAAGCTTATTTCCATTTTCATAGCGCTTTCGAGATATCGTAGTTGTTGCTTCTGGATCGAGCGCGAGTACCGCATTCATTTCTCGAGCAGATTGCTCATTTTTCATTTTCTCTTCTGGAGTTATCTCGATAACTCGTGGAGCCTCTCCTCGCTCTTTCCACTCTGTGATACGACGAGCCTGCTCGGCAACACTGACATAGCGAAGAGCCTCGTCAGCTCACCACTCCTTTCGAGTTACTATACGAGTCGCTGAGTCAGCATAGGAAGTGAAACTTCCAGGAGAGAGTGTGAGTTTCTCACCGATACTATCATGTCTGGCTGTGACGAGCTCGACTTCACGCGGAAGATGTGATCCAGATATCTTGAAACTGATACGATCGCGACTCTGTACTACCAAGGGAAATGTAGAAATATTTTCTCACTCATCTTCGAGATCGAGCGTACGCTCATACAGAGTGCCATCAACTTCCCACTCAATATGAAGATCTGTTGGTGGTGGAGTGTTTTTGTACTCGGGAAATATGAGGGTGAAAGTCGTACGAGGAGAGCTAAAGGCAAGACTGGTTTCAAAAGATGGTGAATTTTTGGTATTTTTAGAGATATCTATCTTGATTTTTTCTCGAAATTCACGATAATCATATATAGCTCTTGTCGAAAATGAAAATACTATCGGAGAAAATACCCCAAAAAGAAAGGAAAAGATGAGAAAAGATGAGAAAAAGAGACGGATTTTTTGCATTTTTTGATAAGAAACGGTACAATAGCTACATAAATAACGCTTTAGAGCATATGCGAATCGCCCCTGAAATCAAGGAATTCACGAAAAATACACTCATTCTGACGCTTTTTTTCACGCTCGTTCTCCATCTCTCATGGGGGTATATCAGACCGTACCTCGGACTCTGAGCGAGCGCAGGAAATGATGCTAATTATGTACAGATAAACACATCCTATATAGGGAATATCGCAACTGCTACTTCACTCTCGATCGGACAAGAGAAGAAAGCATCGAATAAGGCAGGAAATATCCTCGCGGACGAGACGATATCTATAGCGGAAGTACTCTCTCATCCGAAAGATGGCAGCGAGAAACTCATCGGATCCAATATGGTAGCCCTTCAGGCATACGTGAGCCTCCTCCAGACTGATATTGTCAGTATGCTCGACCAGTCTTCGGACCGCACTACAGCACTCGATGAGCATATCGAACTCTTGAAGTCTGCATATACTCG
>CAYSEP010000009.1:2456-16364 GCA_964430065.1 uncultured Candidatus Peribacteria bacterium | reverse complement strand
CGAGAAGCACTGATCAAGAGGTCATTCGTCGTCATACCAGATAGCGGCTCAGATCTTCTAAAAAAACTTAATCTCATCCAGACCGAATCTGCCTACAAAGAAAGTCTCAAATAATTTGCAAAAAAAGACCACATGTGGTCTAATGAGAATAGAAAACTTATGCTAAAAAAACTCCTCACATATATATGTATGTTCCTCGTCGCGGGAATAGGATTTTTTGGTATTTCTAACGGCAGCTTTCATAATAGTGACTCATTAGTATTAGGAACTCAGGTTTTTGCAGATGAATGTACCGTATGAGTTGATGCAGGATGTACTAATTCAAATTCCCAAATCCCAAACCAATGAAGCAGTCCAACAAAACAAACTCAAGATACAGATATACAAAAATGAATAAATAGTGCCATTAATCTCGTAAACGGAATTTTGGAAGTGCTCACTGCCATAGTAAGTCCAGCAATATTCCTCGCAAGTTGGCTCATGACCCCAGATTGGACAAGTGGGGATCTCTTTAGTATGCGACCTATATTGCATAGTCTATGGGTGACGATCGCAAATATTACATATTTTATCTACGCAGTACTCCTTATATTTATAGCGCTTGCTACGATATTTAACTCTGACAAATATGGGTACAAGCAATTATTACCAAAACTTGCTCTATGAATACTCCTTGTGCCACTTACTTGGTGGTTCATCCAATTCATCATATCGCTCTCAACAATAGTCACAGCGAGTGTGATAAATATACCCATGGAAACGGTTATATCACACATGGAAGCTGAGTGAAAAAAGGATAGTTGGATAAGTAACCCAGTTATCCAGAAAAAATACCAATATTACAGTGATCCTGGACAGAAAGCATGAGAGGCGTCACAAAACTCAAATATATGTCCTAATAACTGCATCTCTATAAAAGAGATCATATCGAATGGAGCATGACTCTATAGTGCACTTACGATCTATGGCGAAGGAATATTTAAATTATCTGAACCAAAAAAACTACCAGGGTATACTGACCTTATAAAAACTGCATGAGGCCTGCTACACCAGAGCATCATCGGCGCACTATTTTTTCTTGTTTTTGGACTTCTTATTCTAGCACTTATTTTCATGCTCATACTCAGAGCCGTGAAACTCTGGTTCTATGCGATATTTTCCCCTCTAATGACTTTAAAGTATGTCTTATGAGATGGCTTGTTTGGGTGAAAAGAAGGTGGATCGAGCTTCGATCTGAAAGAATTTATTGGGCTTGCATTTGTGCCTGCACTTGTAGGACTTTCTCTTTCTTTTTGACTTGTAGTCATAACGGCTCTTCAGGCAACTACAGGCACATGAACTAAAGACTGTACGGGAGATATGATAAAAAGTACGGGTTGTGTCATAGGAAGCATATGATGAAATACCAAGAACGAAATTATCAGAAAGATAGATGAGCAAAATAGATCGTTAACAATTCTTAAGTTCGGAGGGGTTGATTTCGAATTTTACGGAGGAATGGTAGGAAAAACCGATGATGCTGTTAGTCAAGCAAATGGTGCATCTGGAGCACTTTCATCAATGGGAAGTACCTTCTGAGTTATTATTATCGATATTATAGCACTTATGTTTATCTGGCTCGCCTTCATGGCAGCGAAGAATGTCAGTAAGGTCGCTACCACAGCATTTGCTCCATTCGAGAAATTCGGAAAACAAATGGCAGGAACTATCAAATATGCTCCGATACCATTTACAGGTGGTATGAGTGCTGCGAGTGTTGAGAAGATTGGTAGTCGTCTCTCTGAGCTCCCTCAAGAAGCAAATAACAAAAGACTAAAAGAGTCTAATATTGGAAAAAGGCTTGGAATGAATGGGGTAACAGATGATATCGGCTTTAAAAAAATAAATGATAGAGTTAGTAGTAATGCTGAGGAGGCTGTGCGTGATAATGGTCATATGGCAAAAGAGAATATGCAGATCGCTATCCAAAATGGAGAGAAAAACATACAAAGCAGTGATACTATCGATAAATTGATGAAGGCATATAAAGATATACACGGATCTGAACTCAAGATTAAAGATGCACTTAATAATAATGGCATGGATGCCGAAACAGCAACGAAGATGGCAAGTAAGATCTATGCCGGGAAGACAACTAGTGACTCTGAAGTAGTAAAACTATGGGCGGAGGCAGCAAAGAAATGAACAATAAATAAATCAGATGGCACCTCATCTGGATTTACTGCTGAACTTATAGATAAGGCTGGTGGGAAAGAATTAAAAATGAAAATAGGTAATATTACTATTGAAATGCCGAAAGATAAAATAACTGCAGATGATATTAGCAAGAAGATTTTAGAGAATAAAGATGTGAAACGCATTCCCGAAAGTGATATTGATACTCAGCTTAAATGACTCTGAGCAGATTTACTCAGTAAGATAAAAACTAAGTTAAGAGATGAAAAGTATTTTGAAGCAAAAAAAGAGGAACCTAAAAAATCCTAACTCCCGTTAGGATTTTTTATGGTCTCACCACCCAACCTCTCTTCCCTGCTATATCGACAGCACTCATGACTCAGATAAGCTCTCCTCGGACTGTCCAGACAGGACTACCACTCTCACCAGGTGAGAGGACGATATCGGTCTCTATCGCTCATAAGATGAGACGTCCCGAGAGACTCCCATCATAGCCGATATAGTTTCCCGAAAGTGAGAGGATAGTACCAGTAGTAGAGAGTCCTCCCGATCAGAGAACGACGACAGCCTCACCAAGCTGTGGTTCAGCATAAGTGAGTGAATCTACTGGATATCTGGAAGTCATGAGAAGTGCCGTATCTCTCTGGGGATTACTCACTCATGAGAGCGATATGGTACCATTGATAAAGCAAGATGGAGAACATTCCTCATACACATGAGCTACCGTCAGCACGTGTGCACTATCGAGGCGGACTCACCTCCCGACATGAGAAAAATTCCTATCCATAATATCCACGATAGACAATCTTCTCTCGATGTCACTCTGAGCTCTACAAGAAGCAAGGAAGAGAAGAAAGATGAAGAAAAATATTTTCATAACTATACACACTATAGAAATATACGCTATGTATGTAAAGTGGAAAAATAAAAAAAGTCTGTACAATACTTTCATAAAAGGAAAAATGTAGAAACTACTTCAGGATTCTTTCTTTTATTTTATATTTTTACTTTTCTCTTATGAAAATGCTCAAGGATTTTAAGGACTTCGCGATGAAAGGAAACGTCGTGGATCTCGCCGTCTGAGTCGTTATCGGTGCAGCGTTCGGAAAGATCGTGACTTCTCTTGTGGAAGACCTCATGATGCCTCTTATCGGTTGGATTTTTGGTAAGGTAGATTTCTCTGCTCTTACATTCCCACTTCCTGCTATGATGGGTGATCCTGTGATTCTCTCTTATGGAAAGTTCCTCACTGTACTCGTGAATTTCATCATCGTAGCATTCGCGATATTCCTCTTCGTAGTAAAGCCTATGAGTAAACTCAAGAAAAAGGAGGCTCCTGCAGCTCCAGCAGGACCTACAGACGTAGAACTCCTCTCAGAAATCCGCGATCTTCTCAAAAAGACAAAATAATCGGATATATTCTTAAAAATCTCCTAAAATAGGAGATTTTTTTGGTATTCGGGAGAAGCTCGATATACTCACAGATATGGAAAGAAAGAAGAATATCATCTCTATCGGCGGCGAGGACACCTATGCTAGCGAGGAAGAACTCACCCGACTTAAAAAAGCCTTCAGAGAAAGACAAGATGGGCAAAATATCGATACCTATATCTTCGAAGATATAAAAGACTGGAAAACTATCCGTGAAAATATACAAACCATAGGACTCTTTGCTGAAAAACGACTCTTCGTATTCCGAGGATGAGAGACGAAGAGTGAGTGAGTGAGCTCGAGAAAAACTGATCCAAAAGCTCTCTTGCGAGAAGAAATACTCCTATCTGTCTGTAAAGACCTCGACGAAGCCACTTTTCTCATATTTTTCGATGTCACCTTCCTTCCGAAAGGAGAGCTCGGAAAGTGGATAGAGGAATCTGCCGATATTCGCAAGTTCGATGCTGTTATGGAAAGCGCTCGCTGGCAAAAACGCTTTCCTGAAGTGAGTGATACTACGATCAAAAAAGTCCTCGCCCTATACCAAAAATCGATAAACCAGAGTGAAAAAAAGGATAAATATATCTCTTCGAAGATTGCTCACACTCTCGAAAAGATAGAACTTCTCTGAGATGCTCCTGATATAGAATCATCAGTAGAAAGCCTCGGAGGGGGAAAGATATTCGATCTTATCGATACGATCATGCGGTGAGATCGACGTGGGGCAGTAGTACTGATACGAAAAATGCTGGAAAGTACCAGCGTATACGCGCTCCATCCTTCTCTCCTATCGCTCATGAGGACCAATACATACGTTCTCAGTCTGAAATCTCTCGGGAAATCAGTACAAGAAATCGGAAATATCCTCTCGGCACACCCATACGTCATAGAAAAAGCATACCGATCCCCTCTTTCAGCAAGTATGGTAAGAGATTTCTATAAGAAAATCCTCGCGATCAATATAGCATACAGAAGCGGAAGAGGCCTCCATGATGGTGAATTATGACGTATTTTTGCTATTGAGCGAGCCCTTATGGGATTGAAAAAGTAGGAAAATCCTTACAATATTCACGTTTAATTATTTATCTGATTTTTATGGTGAAATATATCCTCCTCGTATCTTCTCTCATGTTCCTCGGGGCATGTAGTCTCATGCCTGAGAAGACAGAAGTCACAAACGACACTCCAAAAGGAGAAGTAACAGTAACAACTCCAAGTACAGTAAGCGAAAGCTCTCTCGTCTATGTAGACTATACGCTCCATGAGGGAACTGCTGACGGAAAAGTTCTCGATACCAGTAGAAAAGCTGACGCAGAAAAAATCGGACTCGTACAGACAGGTCGTACTTACGAACCATTCCAGGTACTTATGTCTGGAAAGAATACTATCCCTGGATTCAGAAACTGACTCATGGGACTGAAAAAAGGTGAGAAAAAAGTATTCGAAGTACTACCAAAAGATGGTTATGGTGAAGCAACTGAAACGATCACTCTTCCAGATTACCAGATCAAGCCAATCTTCTCGAAAACTATCGATAAGATGATCTTCTCTGATGTACTCACTCAGACTGTACAACGATCAGTTCTCGGTGAAGAAGGAAAAACTATAAAAGTAGGTGAATATCTCTCTGGTTCAACAGATGCGAAAGTAAAGGTCACAAAAATCGATGGTGACAATATCACTGTAGAGATGGAAAATACAAGCCAACCATTTTACGGAAAGAAGCTTGCTGTAGGACTCAAGGCTGAAAAAGAAGATGCTCTATTCACGATCAAAGCAATTACTGGAACAGGAGTGACAGTGGAAGTAGTAAATAAAAGTAGTCCATTCTATGAGAAAAAGGTGGAAGTCGGAGCAATTGGTTCTGTAAAAAATCCATTCCAAGTAATGAGTACCGACGGGAAACAGGCGCTTCTCTCTGGTGATGTCACGATATCTGCTATCACTGAAGAGACTGTCACTCTTACTATACCAAACTCTCATCCTCTCGCTGGTAAGACTCTCTACTTCGATGTAGAAGTAGTTGATATAAAATAATACATGGACATCCATATCCTCTCGCTCTTTCCTCTGAGCATACAACCATATCTCGATAGTAGTATCATGAAAAGAGCCCAAGAAAAGGGGCTCTTTCGCTATCATATTCATAATCTCACTGACTGGACCGTTAGGAACACGAGACGTGTGGATGACAGGCCTTATGGTGGATGAGCAGGAACTATACTTACAGTAGAGCCTCTTACTCGAGCACTCGAAGACCTCAGAGAAGAATACGGAGAGATGAAGATGATATATTTTTCTCCCAGATGAGAACTCCTCACACAAGAAAAATGTGAATGATATGTGGAAAATATTGAAGCGCAATACTGTATCATATGTGGTCACTATGAGGGTATCGATGAGAGGATATTCGAGTTATTCGATATAGAAGAAGTATCTATAGGAAAATATGTACTCTCGAGTGGCGAGCTCGCGAGTCTCGTATGGATAGATAGTGTGGTACGCCTCATCCCTGGAGTTCTTAGCGAAGAATCACTCAGAGAAGAGTCTTTCTCTTCTCTTCTCGACAGAAAAAAAGAATATCCACAGTACTCACGTCCCGAAACTTTTCGTGACCTATCCGTGCCAGAAATTCTCCTTTCTGGTGATCAGAAAAAAATCCAAGACTGGAAGAAAGAACATACTTCCGAGTAATGACTTTTTTATATCATACTGGTGTCGCCTAACTCCCTGTCATTGTAAACTAAGCAATTTGCCTTTGTCATTCTCGGTACGAGAATCTCTTTCCTTTTGAGAGATCCTCCTTCGGAGGATGACAAAAGGGTGATCATATGTAATTTAAGGTGCTATAAATGTGCTATAAGAGTACTTAAGGAATAACTACAGTATATATAGAATCGCCGATATTGATTCGTTTTTTATCTGGGAAAATACGGACAGTTCCAGAAGAAGCATCACCCTGAAGAGTCTCGTCGATGCGATCGAGATAGTATCTCATATTTGCCATAAGGGCATAGTATGCTTTTGGTGATACACCATCAGGAGCGACAACTTCGATCGTATAATCCTTGTAGAGAATTATAGTATCCGTAAGAAGATTATCTTTATAGAGAGCTGATACTAGGAAACTTGTCGTAGAACCCTCGCGCGCGAATGTGTACTCAGCCTTACTCACCCTGAGATACTCTCCCTCTATAATCCATGAGGATGTATCAGCGCTTGGCCATATCTTCTGAAGTTCTTTTATGCGAGGATCAGTGAGAAGTGCTTTCGAATTCTTTTCTTTCGCGATCACCTCAGTATCGAATCGGACAATATTATTTTTGTTATCGAGAAGCGGGAGTGTCGTTTTTTCTTTGGTATCAACTTTATATGGAGACTTCACATAGTCTTTGTAATCATCGTTCTGTATGAGTGATGAGAAAGCCTTGATGCGCGCAATATTCTTCTCTATACGAGAATATGTATCATCTGTCGTTGAGCCAGAAGCATCAGTAGAGAGGCTCGCAAGGACTGGAGAAAGGATATCGACGAGGTTCGTCAGAGTTCCTATATTGGTTACGAATTCATCACTGAATTTTAGCTTCACCCCATCACGATAGTCACCAGCAACATAGATAGCGCTATCACTCACTTCTGTATAGTGAGTATAGAGAGAAGTGCTAAGGGTAGTGACGATATAGTCGTAGAACTGGCGAGAAAAGCTGGTAACTGTCTGGAGTTTCTTCTCGGGATCATCTATAGAGTCGATATAGAGTCTTGCTGACTGGAAGAATATACCCAGGTACGTATATGTCGCTGAGTCTTCTATAGAACTCTTCGAGAGCATCTGCCCAGACTCTTCCATTTTTTTGAGGATATTGAAAGCGTAGATAGCGATATCGAAGTAGTCTTTCTGTTCGATAGCACAAAGCTCTGGACGAGCAGAACAAGCTTCCGCATTTTGATCGTATTTCATGACGGTTTTCTCCAGTTCTATAGCAGTGGGACCGTAGGTATCTATCTTTATGCGATTCGATGTTCGTTTTTGTGTGAAGAGATTACGCGAATAGATATCTGCGAGTGTCTGAAAGAGCCGAGACTTCCCTGTAGTCGGTTTGATACCGATGATTTCAGCAATCGAGTCATAGATATCCTGGTAACTCGAGTTCGCTACTCATCCATAGAGGGCAAATCTTCCGTCGAGTAGGAATTGTTCTACGACAGATTTCGCCGAAGAACTGGAGATCTTGAGATCTTTGGTATCGTTATAGACTTTTCCGATTTTTTTAACCAGCTCACTTCCCGCATTTGGCTGGAGAGCACAGGACAGGAGATTCGAAAGCTCGAGAAGAAGAGTATGATCTCTCTTAGTTGGATTGATGAGGAGCGTACTGGTTTCAGCATCATTCGCTCATTGGTAACAGAGAGCATAGTTTTTTCTCATATCGAGATTTTCTACTTTCTTACGAAAAAGAAGTGAAAGTGCTCGAAAGATCATCTTTGAGTCAGGATTGAGACGATAATTCAGAAAAATATCTTCATCATCACCACCCCGATTCACACGAGGATTCACGAATTCGAAGACTTCATTATTATCCACCTGAAGAGAGAGAATCGTTCGAAAGAGGTCAGCATTTTTCAGGGAACGGTTTTTCTTGGGATCAAAGCGAAGATACGATCCTGGAAAAAGCATAAGACTCGTCATCTCTTCGTTCTCGTAGAGAAATGAGAGTCGCACAACCCCATCGATAGCGTAGAGAGAGATTTTTTCATCTTTTTCACGAGAAATATAGAAACTTCCATTCGTTACTTGATTGATTCGGAAATCTCATGCCCTATCATAGAGAGTGTATTCTGCAAAGAGATCATAAAGGGATATTATGCCTGCTGTATCTCAGAGTATGATTCCCGTATTTCATTTTTCTTCTATAGGTTTTTCTTTAGATTCATTCGAAAGATAGAGAAATGATCCAAGTCTCCCAAATTCTGCGAGGATAGGTTTATTTTTCTCGGGTGTAAGAGCGCCTACTTCGAAAGGTATCACTTCGAACTTCGTAGTAGTATCATCGTCCTTAGCTGGGAGACGAAGGAGAGAGTATCGAATTCCTGTTTTTTTCTCGACATCGTGTTTCTCACTCACGCCAAAATATACAGAAAATCGCACGATGAGGACAAAAAATCCAAGAGCAAGTATACCAATGCCGATAAAGGAGAAGATTCGATTCATAGAAGAGATGATATCTGAAATACTCGCTTTTGGCAAGTCTAGTCAGGGAAACATTCATGAAAAAAGAGCTTTTTCGCTTGACTGTAGTATTTTTCATTTTCTCCTATGCGGATAGCGACTTCCCTGTTATTATCGAGTGCGTTGGTCGTGAAGTTCATGCTTCCGACAAGAAGCTCAGAACCATCGATCAACATGAGTTTGGCATGGAGGTAGGGCTTCTCGAGACGATGAAGAGGAAAGGTTATACGATCAAGAGTTCCGCTCGCCATATCTGTACCGACACAGACACGCACATCGACACCTTGTTTATACTTCTCTTCGAGGAGGCTGATCAGATCATCATCACTGAGTGTCTGATTATAGATATAGAGACTTTTTTGGGATTTTTCTATAGCAGATTCTATGTATGATCGCATATTCAGCGGACTCAGTCCCAGTCGACTATCCAGACCGTTAGCAAACAGCGGTTTTTTCCTCTTCGAGTCAGCAGAGAAAACCTCTTCGAGATCAGAGAGAACACTCTCATCCCGTGCACAGAATATGAAATCTCGATTCTTCGTGAATGTCGAGTATGACCAGTTCCCCGTGGCTATACAAAACCGATCATCGATAAGCCAGAACTTCGCATGAGTGAAGTTGTACCGAGTATTATCTGCAAAGTAGACAGGAATACTCGCTTCTTTCAGGATATCGAAATACGGATCATTGATCCGTGGTGTCTGGTAGACATTTCCTTCGAGGATAACTCGCACATCGACTCCTCGCTTATGTGCTTCGAGGATGCTCGTGATCGTAGATTTCTCTGTCCAGGTATATACTTCGAGCCAGATACGATTTTTTGCATTTTTTATATCTACGTTTATCCGATCGAGTGCCCCGATATGAGGAAGCGTGAAGAAGTCTGTATCCCGAAAGGCTCAGGATGAAACAGAGAAGGAAAGCTCGGTCGTCTCACGTGCATGATGATCGAAATACTCTGAACTACAGGAAGTCAGAAAAAGAAGAAAAAGAAGTGCAGTTTTTCGGAGATTCCTATGCATGGTGCTCACTACGAGGGGTGAATTCTTGCTTCACGTGGTGCGCATGAAGCTTGTCTATCGTATCGAAGTGGGCTCGCTCTTCGTCACTATATCGAGAAAGGGCATTGATAAGTGCATACACTTTCCCTACTTTTGGTACATATCGAGCCTGAAAGTCACCGTCTGATCCAGATGATGCACGGACAAAGAGTGTACCATACTTGAGTAGATACCCTATAAGGCTATTTTTGCTTACGGCACAATCACGAATATTGCGATAGCGGATATTCATAGCATACTGAGAAAAGAGTCCATTCCGCACAGAAAGGGTGATCTTCTGATTCCCCACCATAAGCCAAGAGTGATGCCAGAGATAGTGGTCATAAGCGACGATAAGGGCAGATACAATCAGAAAAAGTGAGATCGTCCAAATCCAAGAAAAATCTGAAAAAAAGTACGTGATCAGTCATACTGGGAAAGCGATGGCGCCAATCATTTTGAGAGACTGAAGTGTTGGTACAATCCAGTGTTGTCGAGCTTTATAGAGGATTTTTTCTTCGAAACGTATTTCTGACATATATTTTTAATTTTAAATTCTCTAAATTAATGATGTCATCCTGCGCCATGAGAATCGTCATGCTTGGTATGATCATCATGTCCGGCATCGCCATGACCACCACTTCATCCGACCTCATGGAACTCGACACGGTAGCTTGCATCTTCTTTTTTCCGGTAAAATCCGACATTTGCGAGATTGTACCATACAGAAAGGAGGGCTGCATTCACGAGATTCGACAGGAGGAGTTTATAGAGCATGAGGACGACTCCGAGCGGGATGATCGCATTCTGATGACTCATGACGTAGCCATAATACCACGACTTGCGCACGACCTCCTGATACGTCGGACCATCTCGGAACCACGTGAGAAGATTCCCGACATGGAAGACATAGCTCTGCTCGACCATATAGATCATGACGGCGCCGAGAGCAAAGAGGAGAAATGCGGAAACGAAGACAAAAATCGCTGTATAGAGAGTCGGATGTGTCGGTTCGCTGATAACCAGTCCCCCATGAAGTGGGAAGAGTATAGCGAGAACAAATACGAGATACACGGAAATACTCACGAGAAATACAGAAAATCCGAGCGGAAAAAGTCCGCCCTCAGTGGAGAGCGCTGGATTCCCGAGAAGGATGACAGAAAGGAGGATATAGATACCAAGCCCAATGATCGCACCAAATGCTGCCTCGAATATCTGATGCAGAGAGACGAAGTAGTAGAGTATCAGCGTCGCGAGAAGAGCAAAAATCAAAAGCCCCGCATCGAACGGTGTCACCTGGAATGTCTGTGCGAGAGCATCGAGGAAAGGCATGAGATCATAGAGTTACTAATTACGATAAATCATATGCAACAGGGAGCCAAAAGCAAGGGATTTTATCATTTCTTATTTTACTTTGTCATCTCGTAGAGATCCCTTTCAAATTCTTCATAAGAGATTTTCTTGAATTCTTCTCATAATTGGAGGAGAAAGTGATTCCTCTGTTTCACTACGGAATGACAAAAAGGGACTTATATAGTTTTCACCTTCAGTCCCGTGAGATAAGCGATAGCAAGAGCATCGGCAGCATCATCGGGCTTCGGGATCTCACTGAGTCAGAGCACCATCATGAGAGCCTTCTGGACCTGAGGTTTCTTGGCAAATCCATTTCCTGCTATTCCCTGCTTCACCTGAAGAGGAGTAAACTCTACTATTGGTATGCCATGAGAAGCAAGGGTATGAAGAACGACTCCTCTGGCATGCGCGACATCGATACCATTGGTGACATTCCGTAGGAAAAAGAGTCTCTCGACTCCACAGATCGTAGGATGATAGGTATCGATGAGCTCTCGGAGATCATTCCCGATCTGGAGAAGCCTCTCGGAGAGTGAAAGTCCTGCTCGAGTCGATATGACTCCATACTCTATCACACGCGTCACTCTTCCCTCCTTTTCGAGGAGAGCAAAACCTGTCGTCGCAGTTCATGGGTCGATACCGAGGATGATCATGAGAGGATTATATGGAAAAAGTATTAATACACCTAAAAATTAAGCAAAAAGTTTTGACTTTAATTTTTAAATATCTATTATTATAAAAATTTATGACCCTTATTCCTCGCTAATTCTTAATAAACTTTACTTAATATGAACAGAAATACTATAGTATGAACCGCGGGAGTTATTGTGAGTGCAGCAGCTATTGGAGTAGCAGTAAAAAAATACTACAGTCCTGAAGCAATTAACGAAAGAGATGTTGAAAATACTAAAGTGAGGGTAGAATTGGAAGCCACACAAAAAAGAACAGACTGAATACTCAGTCAACTCACACAAGGTTTTCCGGAAGGAACAAAAGTATGGCACAAAAAACGGTGAATATATGTCATAGAATACTTAGAAGGAGGTATCACAAAGGAGCTACAGGTAAACTGTGACCCATCGGAAAAGGACTTTAAAGGACGAGCCCTTTGTAAGCCTGCATAATCTGTTTTAATATAATTCAGAGAAATATTCATCTCACCATCTTCGCATCACTAAACGTCACTTTCTTCTCGTGACGTTTTTTCGAGAAGATTTCTCGAGTCATGAGCTGAGAGAGTGGGAGGAAAAATGCGTCGGAAGTGAGCGTTTCGAGAAGTTCTGGAATATATTTTTTCCAGTAATTCACTAAATCTCCCAAAATAGGAATAAGAGTCTGATTTTCTTTCGTCATCTCAAGTATCTGGTAGAGGCGCCCAATCGAGAGCGTATAGTTCTTCGTAAGGACATTTTCGAGATCTTTTTCGAGTTGATAATTGGTTCCCTGTCTCAGTCATTGCGACGCAGGAAGCAATCCAGGAAAAGAAGATGTACTTTTTTTACTTACTGGATCGCTTCGTCCCTCGCGATGACGGAAGCCAGCAATCAGCCTCTCCTCTATCCACGCATCGAGAATCTTCTGATACGCGAGGACAATAGGAAGGGCATCCATAGTAGGATATTTCTGGAGAGTATACCAGTAGATCTCCGCGTCGATTAGGCGCTCGAGGGTATATTTCGGAGCACGGTCGAGCATATCACCATATTTTTCCATGATATCCCTCGTGATCATATCAAGACGCTCTGATTCGAAGGTATTTTCGAAGTGTTTACGCTGATTTTTACGCAGAGACTCTTCACGGATCTTCTTCACCGAGCTCGCGACTTCACGCTGCATCCACTTCTCCGCGAGAGAGAGTCGAGCACGAAGCTCTGTATTTTCGTTGATGAGATCATCTTTCTTTTGCATAGAGAGAGTATAGCATATTTTCAGAACTGTGGCAACGAAAAAACACTAATCCTCACTCGCCTCTCCAAATGTCCGAATATGGGTCATAATCTCAGAATAAAGTTGATCGAACCTTTCTTGTGTCTTGGCTTCGAGATTAAATCGGAGAAGTGGTTCATTTGATGATGGGCGGAAATTCCACCAAGAACTATCAGAATACTCGACTGTTATTCAGTCAAACAAATCATACTTTTCCGACTTATACATTTCTGCAAGTTTCGCGATAGCTCATTTTGGATCTGGGACCTCGAAATTGGTCTCTTCAAGCGTGATATAGCGGACATATTTCTGGGTGTACTCACTCACCTTCTTCCCTGATCGTGCGATCACCGAGAGGAACACCATACCTGCCATGATACCGCTATCCATGAAGTAGTTGTCTCGGAAAAAGTAGTGTGCCGAGTGCTCCCCTGCATAGGCGATGGCACTATCTTTCATCATATTCTCACGGATATAGACGTGTCCGACCATTTCTCGGATATACTCGTTTCATTGCTCGACTACGAAATCTCGAAAATTGTGTGAGGCGACGGCATTTCCGATGAATTTCGCAGATTTCTCGGTCGAGAGGATATGCTCGGCGATGACGGCAGAGATGACAGATGAGTTCACTTGCTCGCCTTTCTCATCGAGGACGATCACACGATCCGCATCTCCATCGAAGATGAAGGCGATATCCGCATGATTTTCGAGAAGCGCTTTCTTCGCATCGGCACGGTTTTTCTCGAGCATCGG
>CAYSEP010000009.1:0-2356 GCA_964430065.1 uncultured Candidatus Peribacteria bacterium | reverse complement strand
ATGATTTTCACCATTTCTACACCGTATTTCTTGAAATTATATGGCTCTCCACTATGAGCGAGAGACTTGAGACCGTTGTACTCTTTCGGGTTATGCGAAGCGGTGATCATGACGCCTGCTTCGATATCGTCGTAGTGGCAGGTCGCGAACGAAAGCATATCTGAGGATACGAGTCCGATGTCGACGATCGTCGCTCCGGCGAGACATGCTCCACGAGTGAATGCAGACTTAAGTTCTATCGCAGAGAGTCGCGCATCGTATCCGAGAGCGATCCGAGTCGTGCCAGTGACTTTCACGAAAGCATATCCGAGACGATAGAAGAAATCTGCATCGATATTGACTCCGTAGATACCACGAAGGTCATATGAGCGAGAGAGGATAGAGTAGTCCATAAATATAATAGTAATTTAAATTATTTGATAGAATGCAAAATAATATCCATCTGGGTCTTTTAAAAGTATCTCCCGAGCTCACCACCAGTTTTCTCGAATTGGCGATACGATATTCCATCTATTTTGTATAGCGAGGTCATATATTGTGCCTACATCATCGCATCATACATAGTAAATACTTGAAGATCAAAGTAGATGAGTCAAGACTTTATACTCATTCCAAGGTTCAGAAGTCCTTAGAATAGCATGGAATTCAAGATCTCCCATCTGGAAGACAAACTTCTCATCGGTTCTTTCTTTTATTTCTACTCATAAAAGAGTATAAAACTCTGCTGTCTTTTCGATCGAGGAAACATAAATGAGATGGAATGTAGTATTTTTTAGAAAATTCATATTTTTAAAATATCTTTACCCACATGTCATGAAAATATACATCATAGTCCGCTATGGAAGACTTGAATTTCGTATATCCAGCATATCCGAGAGACTGCCAGTTATCACGCATATGGTCCAGGTCACAGTATTTTATTCATTTTTTGTAAGAGTCAAACATCCATCTATCCATCATCGCAATTCCGAGATGATACGGATGTCCGTCTGCATGGTAAAAAGAGACCCAATATTCGCTCGTCGTCCCCTCATCGATAAAAAGTGCTCATGCAAGGGGTTTTCCATCGACCGAGATGATATAGATACGATAGTCGGTATCAGTCTTTTCGAAGAGTTTTCTCGTAAGGCGGAGGCGAAATCATTTCTCACTATCTCGGACAGGAGTACGCTCATAGAGTTCGAGAAATTCATCGAGTGTGGCATCATCTCTGATAGTAATCTTTCATGTCTCGATATGTTCGAGGACTTTGCGTCTGTGTGCACGAGCAGATGATGACCACTTCGAAGCATAGTCAGGACGATCGAGAACCGAGAATGCGGTACGAGAAGCATGGATATCGTATTTCGTCCACCAGGTAGGGGTGCGCCACCAGCCTCGTGGTTTCTCTGTCTTTCGCATAGGAGTCCACCAGACGATACCATGACGGATACCGCATTTCTCGAACTCTTGGCGAGTCAGCTCATAGTCTATCTTCTCTGCTGTGATGCTCCAGAATCCAGGAAACATCTGAAATGCAGAGAAAAACTCACCCCGCTTCCCGACTCGCTCGGTGATGTAGGATAGAAATCGCTTCAAGTAGTCGAAAAATACTCTCGAACCCGTGCGATAGTAGATGAAATCTTCAGGAATGTCAGAGCGAGGAAGAGTTTTCATCTCAGAAATTAGATTTTTGTACTTTTTTGTCATTCTCGCTCGCGAGAATCTCTTTCTATTTCTCGGAAGAGATACTCCTATCGGAGTATGACAAAAGGCAGGTTAAGAATTATAAACTCACGATATGATAATTCCTCGCATACCCGACTCACTTCTGTACGACTGTCCCCCAGGGGATCGTATGTCGTGCGATGAGTCACTTATACGCTGTATATGGCGCATAGCTATAGTAGTTCTGATCCGCGACGACGATCGCTTTCGGATTGCCGTTCTGATAGCGGATGATATCGAGGAGGATCGCGACATGTTTGCGACTGCCATCGGCGAGAGCATAGTTCGCCTTCCCATCGAAACATGCGATCACGAGTCACTCATACTCAGAGGGAAGTCGACTCTCAGGAGTTAGGACGAAATCCTTAAGAGACTGCCCTGGTTTCCACTTATCTGTGGCTGTATTTCTCTTATCCGATACTACCTTCGCGAATGCGGCACACTGCCCTGCATACTGAGGTCACATAGCACTCTCAGAAAACTGTGGATATATACCTGTAGGGGTATATGATACAGTTCCAGGATTTGGTGAATACGACATGAGGGTCAGATACTCCATATCCACTCCAGGACTCCCTATGGTGAGTATCGAGCCGCTTGGAACAACTCCCTCTTTCCAGTACCGTTTCGGTATACCAGAGAGAAATGG
>CAYSEP010000008.1:25969-28146 GCA_964430065.1 uncultured Candidatus Peribacteria bacterium | reverse complement strand
AATAAATGAAATCTCTTCGACTCCGTGAAATATATAAGTTCTCTCAAGTGAGATATCGTGAAGCCACTCATCGCGCTAAGATCGTTTCTCTCTACTCGGCTCACAGAACTCGAGCAGTCGAAAGGAGAAATGCAAAAAGTACGAGTGAAAGTCTGATGATGAGAAGAGGCACTCACTCTCCAGTCAGCTCGTACCGAGCCACTTATGATCGAGCTCAGGGGTAATATCGAGAAACTGGATGGGATGATCGGGAAGATGGGGTAAAAATTACTAAAAACTATGGAAACAGGCTATACAAAGGATGATCTAAAAAGAATTATTTTTTACGATCTTATGTCATGATTTGAAACCACCGATAATACGAATAATATATTCAATCCAGGTATTATTTATATTTTTGGGTTCTGCTTGTTTGGACTCTTCACCATAGGATGAATTATCATCAATAATTATTTATTGATGATCCTATTTTTTCCCTTGAGCCTTATTAGCCTTTTTGCATCAATAAGAAGGACTTTTCAGGGTCTTATCTATAAAAATTTGGAGTCTTATTTTGATGGAAAAGAAAAAATAATAAATAGCCTACAGGCGCTAGAAAATACGGTGAGAAGCTCGATATGAAGAGAATGAATAGATCCCCTGGAGACGTACAACCTCTCTGAGCAGATAGACGATTGCACTAAGAGTTTTGGCCCTCTCTACAAATCTCTGAAAAGAAAAAAATGGTTCCAAATATTTTTCCAATGAGAAACTAAAATAGACATACTTGCTGTTCTCACCACAGAAAGGGAATGGTTCTATGCATACATGCTAGTATTGGATAAAAATATAAAGGAGTGGATGGCATCTCATGCTGGTAAAATACAGATCGAAGCAAGTAAAATAAGAGAAATGCAATCCCAAGAAACATCTGTGAAAAATGTAATATCACTAGCATCTATAAGACTAGAGTCTCATATAGAAAGTCTGGAAAAAATATGAGTAAAAATATAACTTAAACAACGTCTACTATGGAACAAGGATACACGAAACAAGAATTTCAGCAATTCATCCTCGAAAATATCACAAAAGGCGTCAGCGTAATGAATGATCGACCAGCATCGAGTATATGAGATATGATTTATTTTTCTTCTCTTTATACCTGAGTCGGTACAGGATTTTTTATATTAGGACTGATCATGCTCTCTCGTGAAGATTCTGGTATTGTCATTATTTTCACTCTATTTCCCCTCTTGTTCATGGGTATTGGCATATGGAAGGCTCTCCAGCTTCGAGTGTATAGAAATCTAGAAAAATATTTCGAAGTGAAGGAGCTCCTTCTCGAGAAGCAATGATTTCTCGAGAAACTGAAAAAAGATGATGAAGAGAAAGAAGGTGTCGATCCGCTCCTTGTCGAGGAATTCGCAGTCACGCTTCAGACTCTCGGAGAGGCCTATGCTCACCTCGAAAAGCCTGTAAAAGTGATCAGCACGGGATGATGACACTTCTCGAAAGATACGAGAGCAAAACTCGAAGACTTCATCTCTACGGAGCAGATCTGGATGGTAGCGTATATGCGAGATTGTCAGTCGATACTATGAAACTGGATGAGTCATCATGAGAGCGAACTCAGAGAGATCATCGAGCAAAATACAGAGATCCAGACGACCATGCCAGGATGAGCGGATGCCATCACTCTCGCGAATACACGACTCGATACACATATCGAGAGTCTCGAGAAAGTGAGAATTCGCCTCTAAATCCTTGATTTCATGAGAAAAAAACTATAATCATCCCATGCTTACACGGACTCGCACACTCCCTTCATCTGAAACTTCTGACTTCAGTGAACAAGTCACCAAAGAATCCACCATAAACGAAATCCAAGAACAAGTCGATGAGCGAGGATTTTATCTCTATGAGTGGATTTCTCCCGATGAGCTTCGTATGAGCGTGCAGGCAGATTATCTCTCTGTCGTGAGAAAGGCAAGTACTCCTCTTGCCATCATCACTTTCATTGCGGGGCTTATAGGACTGACAGCAGGACCTATAGGCGTCATAGGAGCTATCATAGCAGTGCTTGGGATTTTTTATAGTTTCGTATTTCTCTATCTCGTTCTGAAGATGATACGGCGATCCTATCTCTATACACGAGGTGCAGATGTCGTGATCACCGATCATCACTATGTCTCATGAGG
>CAYSEP010000008.1:23927-25869 GCA_964430065.1 uncultured Candidatus Peribacteria bacterium | reverse complement strand
TTCATAGGAGTATTTTTCGTGGCACTGCTCGCACGACTCTTCTCGTGGATCGCTCATAGCATCCTCCTTGCCGTGAACAATCTGGAGTACGAGATACAAAATCTCTTCTCGAGAATCACAGAGTCATCTATAGAGCTCAAGGCAGAGAAGAAAAATACTCTCTCACTCCTCGGAGAAGCAAGTCAAAATGAATGGGTAAATAATCTGAGTGGAAAGCTCGATGAGTCCTTTGCTCTGATAAATAAAAGGGCAAGGTCTTCTCTCGATGAAAGCGAAAAACTCAAAAATCTCCTCGAAAAATCGAAATACAAAGATATATTCAACTTTTCGAAATACAGTAACTGGATACAGGCACAGATCCTGGAACCGATAGAGGAAATCCTCAAACTTCTCTCGAAAAACTACAAGAAGATCGACTCTACTATAAGCGATCTCACATCACAAATCACAGTGACAACCGAGCCATCCCTGAAACGTCCTCTCGAACTCCAGAAAGACAGACTCATCCTCCAAAAAGAAAGTTTCGATCGCATGATAAAAATGCTCGAAGGATACAAAGAAAAACTTACCAAATAACTTAAGCAACTATGCCAACTCCAGAAAAAACTCCCACAGGCTTCGACTCATTTTTCGAGTCGATCACGAACTCACCAGAGTTTCGTGACTTCACGAAAGCGAAGGACGATATCACCGATCTCGCGAGCCTCGAGGCATCGCTCGCCAGTATGCAGGCAGATGTCGAACGCGCATCGAGCATGATGAAGTGATTCGAAAGTTCTCCCCCTGAAAAGGGGGAGTTAGAGGGGGTTACACAAAAAGGAATTTCTCCTAATGTAACCCCTCCTAGCCTCCCCTTTTCAGGGGAGGGATCGACACCACCAAAAACAGGAAGCGCGACGGATGAACCAAGTATAAAAGTGGAAGTACAGAGATTCACTCGCGTCGAAGGAAAGCCATTTGGGTTCGAAGCAGTTGCTGGTATGGATAGCCTGAAAAAAGAGCTCACGGAAAGTTTCATCAAGCCACTTCGTTTCAAGTTCCTCGTAGAGAAGATGCGGAAAGAGAAAAATACTTCAACTTTGTCATTCTCCGAAGGAGAATCTCTTCCCGAAAGATCCTCACAGAGTGAGAATGACAAAAAAAAGGAATCAAAAAACAATGCACTCCTCGAGCGACTCTACAGTGAATATGAGAAATTCAAGATCTCGATCCCCACTGGTATGCTCTTCTATGGTCCTCCAGGAACAGGAAAGACATTCATCACGAAGAAGCTCGCTGAAGAGCTCGGATGTGGATTCATCTCGAAAAACATGGGAGAGTTCGGCTCATCATATCTCCACCAGACGACCAAGAATATAAAAGACTTCTTCACAGCCGCGAAAAAAGCTGCAGAAAATGAAGCCATCATCCTCTTTCTCGACGAGATCGACTCGCTCGTCTCGGCACGGACCAATAATGTCGATGCCAATAAAGCAGAGGAAGTGAGCCAGTTTCTCCAAGAATTCAACTCGCTCGAAGAAGTCCCGAACCTCATCGTCATCGCCGCGACCAATCGCCCAGACCACCTCGATCCTGCGATACTGCGCTCAGGCCGCCTCGATAAAAAAGTCTACCTCGGACCTCCAGATGATGTCGCACGAAAGGCACTCTTCCAGATGTACATAGAGAAGAAGTGACGCCCGCATGCGAAGCTCGACTACGACGAGCTCACGAAACTCAGCGAAGGATATGTCTCAGCGGATATCGAGGCGATCTGTGACGAGGTCGCTCGTGATGCGAGCCAGGATCTTCTCGAACTCCTCGATGAGGCAGAGAGTGGGAAACTCACAGAGAAGCACCTCCAGTGACATGAGATCACGATGGCGTCACTTCGTCAGACTATCTCGGAGACTCCATCGAGCCTGAAGATGGTCGATATGAGTGTGTATGAGAGTTGGCTTGA
>CAYSEP010000008.1:0-23827 GCA_964430065.1 uncultured Candidatus Peribacteria bacterium | reverse complement strand
AGACTCCATCGAGCCTGAAGATGGTCGATATGAGTGTGTATGAGAGTTGGCTTGAAAAGATTAAGTAAAAAATATGGATAAATCTTACTATAAGAACATCTCTGCTAGTATAGAGTCACTAATGAGTTTTTTAACAAAGAATGAGATTATTGTAAGCAATTCAATTTATTTATCTATTTCACTAGTGACACCCTGACTAATCTCTAATATAAATACGCATATTAAGGAACTGCTGATAAGATACCTTAAAGAATTACAGGATATAAATAGATTTTTATACAAAACATATAAAAAAAGAGATTCTATTGAAGAAGTACTATTAAAACTAGAAACCTTACAGGAGATTTTAAGAAACATAAATCTATATAAAACATTTAGTTCTCAAAACTCATTAAAGAATCAAGATAATGTTATAAATAATTTAACTAGGTGATTTTTCAATAACCAACTCATCTTTATTAATAGTATAATTCAAGATTTACAATCTGACCTAAATCAAAATATTATTAGAAGAAAAAATATTCTTGAATCCGCAAAATCCGACGTCGCCAACAATCTCAAAGGAACTCCTGATCTTATGAAAGTATCAGAGCTCCAGCAGGCACGCCTCGATTCCCAGATCCAAGAGTTCGAGAAACTCCAGAAAATCCTCGTGAAAGTATAAGGAAATTGCATATATTGAACATTACTGATATCATAAAAGTATGCTAGATCATCTTTATCGAAATCTCGAAAAATCTCTCAAAGAGAATAATACATATTTCTATGGTACATCTATTTTTACTATACTCAGCATAATTCTCATACTATGAGGAATCTCTATTCCATTCTTCATTTCTAACTGAGGAAGTCTTTATATGTTATGTATAGTACTATGAGTTGTAAGCTTCATAAATGGAAATAATTGGCTGATACAAAAACGATGAGACGTACTCACTGATATCCACAATAAAAATAAATCACTTATAGAAAGTATAAAATCTGTCGATGATATAGATACTATCTTAAATAAAGTAGAGGAAATCTATAGTATAGTAAGCAAGATGAATTGGAATCTTCCTTTTACAGATTATTTTTACTCAGATAGGATACATGAGGAACAAAAAATTATTTTCAAAAATGAGATACTCTTTCTCATAGGAATTCTCCGGGATCTTAAGAAAGACCTTTCGGTCAGATTATCAGAACAAGAAAGCCTTCTCCATGAAGCAAAGAGGAAAGTAAAAAAACACTTAGACACTCTCCCAGAGCTAGAAGATACAAAAAGAGTGCAAGAAATGCGCCTCGATTCCCAGATCCAAGAGTTCGAGAAACTCCAGAAAATCCTCGTGAAAGTATAGAAAAGACAGTATTTAGGAGAAAGTCGAGGGATTTTTCCTCATTTTCACAAGAAGAAACTCGCGAAGAGAAGAGAGATATGATAGACTATTTCTATAGCTAAAAAACTCTCTATGGTACTCCAATCACTCTTCGAAGAAGCAACAGCAAAGTGAGCTTCTGACATCCACATAAAGGAAGGTGAGCCTATCACTCTACGTATTCATGGCGATCTCGTACCGAGCACTTCTGGGCAAAAACCAGATAAAATCATGATGTTCGACTTTCTCTATACACTTCTTTACGGAAAGAAAGAGCGTATCTCATCGTATAAGAGGAATATGGAGATCGACTTCGGATACGTCGATAAAGGTGGCTCTTCCTATCGAGGGAATGCCTATATGTACATGGGTCATATGGCTATAGCACTTCGAAAAATCCCTGAACAGATAAAAAATCTCGTCGAACTCGGACTTCCAAAGAGTCTCTCGAAAGTCCTCCAGGCAAAGCAAGGACTCTTTCTCGTCACAGGACCGACAGGAAGTGGAAAGTCGACGACTATGGCCTCTATGATCGAGGCGATCAATGAATTCCGAAGTGAACACGTCATCACGATCGAGGATCCGATAGAATATATTTTTCATAACAAAAAATCTCTCATCTCTCAGCGAGAAGTTGGTCGAGATACAGTATCGTTTCGAAATGCTATCCGCTCTGCGATGCGTGAAGATGCTGATATCATCATGATCGGTGAGATCCGCGATGCCGAGACTATGGATATAGCACTCTCGCTCGCCGAGACGGGACATCTCGTATTCTCGACACTTCATACATCAGGAAGTGTACAGACGCTCTCACGTATCATCCAGTTCTTCCCTTCTGAGATCGAGAACCAGATCCGTACACGCATCGCCGATTCTCTCATCGGAGCACTCGCTCAGCGACTCATCCCTCGTGTCGACACTGTAGGCCGTCTTGCTATCCGTGAGATCATGTATGTGACTTCTGGCATACGCAACCTCATAGTAAAAGGCGAGTTCCAACAGATACCTACCGCGATCGAAACTGGTACTGAGGAGGGTATGATCACGATGCGGAAATATGCCGATACTCTCCGTGACAAATGAGTCATAGAAGAAAAAGATTATAAAGGCTATTTCGTGAACGACGCAAACTCTTATATCTAATCCAAACCGTAAAACCGAAGAGAGTTCTCATAGACTCTCTTTTTTATTTCTTCTCTTCACTCCCTCCTGAGTTCGACGAGTTTATCGAGAACATAGGTGGTATTCGCTGGTTCATTTATAGTTCCACGGACAGCCTGAGGCGAGAGAAATGGACTATCTGTCTCTATCAGGATACGATTCAAGGAGATTTTCGATGCAGCTTCTTGGATTTTTAGAGCATTTTTATACGTGAGAATACCCGAGAAAGAGAAATATATCTCATTCGAGAAATCGAGAAGCTCCCGTGCAAATTCCCAATCCTCAGAAAAACAGTGCATCACACATCGATTGATAGTATTTTTTTTCATGAACTCAAGTGTCGCATCTCGAGCATCGCGAGTATGGATGACGAGAGGGAGATCGTATTTTTTCGCGAGTTCCCACTGTGCGAGCCACCAGTGTTTCTGATTTTCTATTTGCTCCCGAGCTTTTGGAGAAAGATTCGCCATATCCACTCAGACCTTTCCGCCATCGGATCCATCGAGATAGTGGTGATCGAATCCCGTCTCCCCTATCGCTACGACGATATCTCGATTTTCGATTATCATTTTTTCTAGTTCTTCTATACTATTATTTCCCTTTCGTTCTTGTCATCCTGAGGCACGAAGGATCTGCTCATTTGATTCGAAATTTTCAGGGCAGATTCTTCCTTCGTCAGAATGACAAGAAAGATCCTGCGCAGTCTCGGGGTGCAATCAAACCGTCGCATAAAAGACTCATGGAAATCTCCGAGTCAGTGAGATCGCTTTTTTCGAAGATTCGATATCGCAGCCGATCTGAACAGCTTTTGTGACGCCCATTTTCTCCATATTCGAGACAATCTCGTCGATGCGAGGCTCGAGTGTATCCCAGTAACAGTGTGAGTGTGTATCGAAGATCATATTAGCGAACGGAGGTGAGTGATAGGATGAATATATTGCCTTCTGTATCGATATAAGCAGGAAGTCCATCTTCATATATGAATGCGTCGATATCCTCTCATTCTGAGATAATATCACTCTTCCCCGTTGTCCGATCTATGAGAAATAGAAGGGATTCTTTCGAAGAAATATTCGAAAGGAGGCGTTTATTTGTATCAGTTTTATCTATATACCCGAGACGCGTCGTCGCATCGAGATCGATAAAGGAAGTAAACCGTGGGTTCTCGAGCCACAGACCATCAGTATAGCTATACGATCACTTCTCTGTCGTCACCACTGGAAATTGTCCGAATATCACTCCTCGAGGAGTTTCGCCTAGATTGTACGGGACCCGTATAGTTCCATCGAGAGATACGAGAAATGTCTCTTCTCGCATATTGGTCGCGATATAGCCAGATTTCGATCGATCGAAAGATATACGAGAAATCTCGAAAGGAAGAGAAAAATGTGGCGAAAATCACTCTTTCATGATTTCTCAGATGAGAGAGCGCCCGCGAGTATTTTGGTATGCCAGTATAGTTCCACTTCTCGACTGTCCGATAGGGAAAATTTTTCAGGAAAGAGATGTATTTGCATCCTCTACGAGAGCAGAGATGAGAACCGCGTCATCGTTTATAATGGATGATTTTTGCATATGAGTAAGTGTCGGCAAGGTTTCGAGTGTGATACGACTTTCTTCGCCCGCACGTATATCGAGTGAGAGTATTTGTTTTCTCTCAGGAGAGAGAGTATAGTATCCATCATAGTGGAGAGGTGGTATTGGTGAGAAGATGCACGATCCTACGCAGTCACTCTCATATGAGAAAACTTTATCAAAAAGTGGAAAATAGGAAAGTCCGAATTTACCAGATAAAGACACATGGAAAGAGGTTCCTGGTGGCGCAAGGAAGATGAGAGAAGCTTTTTTACTATGAAAAAAATACCAAAAAATATATCCTGGCACAAAAAGAAAAATACAGAGGATGAAGAGGGCAAAAAGTCTACTACGCATAAAAACTTGCAATTATTTTTATTATAGAGAAAATCGGGAATATGCAACAAAAGTCCTGGAACATACTCGAGCGGATCCTGAAAAAGGAGGGAGCAACTCTCCCTCTCATCGTCGATAGGCATACTGCAGAGCTTGCTATGCACCTCTTCGGAGCGGAGAATATAGACTGGGAGACGATCGCAACCGGAGAGTATACCGATATCTCTATCTATAGGAAAAACGAAGATAAGAAACACCTCTCTATAGAAAACATGCGTTTTTTCGAAAGAGAGATCAGAGATATCCCCTATAGTGGGAAATCACTTTTTGTTCTCATAGACTTCGACGAGGCGACAGAAGACGCCATGAATGCTATCCTGAAAATCCTCGAAGAGCCTCCAGAATATGCACGCATCCTCCTCGTCGTTTCTTCGCCAGAAGGGATTATCGATACGATACGATCACGAGCTCTCACTTTTTTCGAGAGAGATACGGTAAAAAAAGATGATGCAGAAATGCAAAAGATGATCGACTCCTATACACAGGGATCAAAAGAAGAGCTTCTGAAATATATCTACAAAGGAGATATCAGTATCGAAAATGCTTTTTCTCTTCTCGCACTGTTCATGAGAAGCGCTGGGAAGAATATACCGTTCGATGAGATAGAAAATGCCATGATTGCCCTCTCTGGAATCAATGAAAATCCGAAATATATATTGGATCAAGTTTTTTTGTAGAGATAAGAAATATTTTTGCAGATTATGCAAATCTTATTCTCGAGGAATACACCCATATACCCCTCATGGCATCCTGAGAAATCCTTTATAGTAAACATTATTTTAACTATACATAGAACTTTTCTTGTACACAAAAATGTATCAGGAACACTTTTTCCACAAATCGCTAGGTGAAATAGATGACTTCTTTTGACTAGGGAGCGGTTTTTGTATATATTGATCGGGTAATATCCTTTGTTTATGCCAATTTCTAAGAAAAAGACCCCGAATACCCCCCTCCCTAAAGCCAAAAGAGAGATATTTTTCTCTACTGAAGAGCGTCCTGGTACGCTCATCATCGTAGAAGGATCTGACTGATCTGGAAAGTCTACGCAGCTTCTTATCGCAAAAAACCTTCTCGAATCGAATTGATTTTTTTGCGTTCATAGTATCTGGAACTCTTCTATAAAGATCCATGAAATGCAAAAGCAACTCAAGAAAAAAGATCTACATATGCCGGCAGCTGTATTCGATACTATATATGCTTCAGACTTTATCGAACGATACCTCACAGAAATGCGCGGTGCACTTCGTGCTGGTATGGTCGTTCTCTGCGATCGTTATATGTATACGGCTCTTGCTCGTGGGTACGCTCGCGGACTGAAGATGGAACACCTGAAACCTTTTTATGATGCATACTTCCCTGTTCCTGATATGTCTTTCTATTTCCGTATACCCGTGGAAGTAGCAGCTCAGCGAGCCATAGGACGCAATCCTCTCAAGCACTATGAAGCTGGTATGGATGTTCGCTACAGCGATAATATCATCGAGAGTTTCAAGAAATTCCAAACAAAAGTCATCGAAGGATACGATATCCTCGCGGAAGAAAACGGGATTCATGTGATCGACGGTATCGCTCCAGTATACAAAACAACACCTCTCTTCATCGAGAAAATTGCGGACTATTTCGAGAAAAAATATGACGTCCAGCTCATGGGAATCCAGCGCCGTGAGAAAAAATAAACCGTCACTTTTCCATTTTTAACTCTAGAATCAGACCTATGCGTCCAAATATCTCTAACTGCCATGCTCTTCCTGGAACTCTGATCACTTTCGAGGGACCCGATGGATCAGGAAAATCCACCCAGATACGTATACTCAAAAAACTTCTCGAACGAGAAGGGAAAAAAGTAACCATATCTTCATGGAAGAATTGTCCTATCCTCGGTGACTTTTTAAAGCAAAATGAATCTCTCAAAAAGTTCGACGAGCGCGTACTCCCAGAAACCAATCTATTCCTCCAAGCAGCTGACCTCCTCTATCGTATAGAACGTGAAGTCATACCAGCAATGAAAAAATGACATATCGTCATCCTTGATCGAGGAGTACAGACACTTATCGTACGCGGACTCATGCTCGGCATGAGTGACTATCAGCTTCGTAGTGGGCTTCTCTGGTGGAGAAATTCGATATACCGAGAGCTCTTCGATAACGCTACGACGATAGAGCTCACTATCTCTCTCGATGAATCCCTGTCACGACTCAAAAAACGAGCCATGCAAGAGAATACGAGTCTCACAAAATCAGAGAAAAAATCAGAAGGAACGCTTCTTGGGCTTGATTTTATCAACTCACTCGTCTACTCTCCAGAAGGAAAGAAGATGACTCGCAACGATAAAAGAAACTTTATCCGAAAGACACAAGGAGATATCATCGAGACATATAAGAAAGTCTTCAAAGATGAGAAAGGAAAGGTATTTGCTGTAAATGGCGAAGGCACTCTCAAAGAAGTAGAATACGATCTAAAAAGAAAAGTGGTAGATGCATTGTTCTAGAAAAAATCCCGCATATCGCGGGATTTTTTATTGTTTTCTCCAGAGAAGTGTGTAGTATGATGTCATGAACGTCATCGAATCTCTCGAAAAATTCCTGACCTATCTCCGCCTCCATAAAGGGAGAAGTATGCGTACTCTAGAACAATATGAGTTTCACCTCTGGAGATTTTTTGTATATCTCGATCCACGTCTCGCGAAGGATGACGAGAATATTTTACGGAATCACCGTGAGATATTTCTCGATACTCACCCAGAGAAGCGTGGAGAAAATAGAGAATTTCGAGCAGAACTCAGAAATAGAATACTTATCCAAGTTGAAGATATATCCAAAGATGACATCGATGCCTTTCGTCTCGATCTCTCGAAAGATGATCTTTCTGTAAAGACGATCAATGCTCATATTATCACCTTCCGCTCCTGGCTCAAGTACCTAAAAAAAGAATGACTGAAAGTTCTCGATCCGACGATGCTCGATCTCCTGAAGCCACCCGATCGTGAAGTCACGTTTCTGACGAATGAAGAAATTGCCAGATTTTTCGAGACAATACCCCGAGACGACATCCAATGACTTCGTGACTATGCCATATGTGAGTGCATATACTCGACTGGTCTTCGTATCTCAGAGCTTACGAGCCTCGACCGAAACGATGTGAATCTCGATACCCTCGAATTCGCAGTACGCGGAAAGGGCTCTAAAATCCGGGTCGTCTACCTCACAGAAGGGGCTCGCGATGCCATACGGTCATATCTCGAAGCTCGTGAAGATGACTTCTCTCCATTGTTTATCCGACATAATTTCTCTGAAGAAAATATAAAAAGCATCCATCTCTCCGATGATTCTGTGCGCCTCTCACGTTTTTTTATCACCAATATGGTGAAGTCCTATGGACTCCGAGCAGGGATACTGAAAAATATGCACGCGCATACGCTTCGACATAGTTTCGCCACGACACTGCTGACCAACGGTGCTGATATCCGTATCATCCAGGAACTTCTCGGTCATGCCTCGATCACGACCACGCAGGTCTATACCCATGTCACGAACCCAAAACTGAAAGAAGCTCACCAGAAATACCATAAGTAATATGAATATTGCTCTTCGCATATCGAACTACATCTCGCGCTATGCTCCGAGTGAGAAGAAGCTTTTTGCCTACCTGGAAAAAAAGAAGTTTCAGGGAGATATAGTCACACTTCTCGAGGAAATCGGATATAGCGAATCACTCATGTGTGACATGTGGATCCGCACATTCCTATCTCTTTCGAAGTGATACCGCGAGATCGAGAGGAAACTTCTCGTGAAATGATTCGGGAAAGATATCGTAAAAGAGAAGCTCTCTCTTTCTCTCTGAGATATACAAGACTGGAGCAATCATAAAAATTCTCTCGAATGACAAATAACGACACTTCAGAGGAAAGGAAAATCCAAGCGTATTATAGCTATCACACTCATAGGTAAGTATCCCTATTTTCGAGATGAGGTCAGCCTCCTTCTCGAAGACTTGGACGAAAGCGACTGAATGAAAAAAGAGATAGAGAAATATCTCTCGAAATACGATATCCATAATCCGAAAGAGAAGATGAAATTCTACCAAGCCTTGGCGCGAAAAGGATTTTCTTATAGAGATATACAAGATATTCTCAGAGAAAAAGACCTCTAGATATGGAGTTCTTTTATATGAGAAACTCGGATACACTCGACTCATTTTGGTATTTTTCCACTATACTGTTCCGGAATAACGATCTTCGTAAATCAGAGTTTCGCTGCTTCAGCGATACGTTTTTCGAGGAGGAATACATTTTTCACCACTCAGGTAAGCGATACTTCTCCGAGATAGAGTGTATTCCCGAGAGATTTTCCTTGTTTCGAGCTCATCATCGCAGCGACAGCAGCGAGATCGACTCATGGTTCTGTGAGAGAAAATCCTCGACCAACATTGGTATAGACATCGTAACTCTCGAGTTGTGTGTCAGTAAATTTCGTCATGACAGCGATAAGGAGTTCGAGCTTTCCTTGAGGTATGCCTCGACTCGAACGTTTCGGATAGCCAAACTTCGTATATGTCGTCAGTGCTTCGATCTCTATAAGGAGTGGACGATTTCCTTCGATCGTAAGTGTAAGCGAACTTCCGGGAAGGTCACTCGTATGACGGTCGATGAACTCCAGTCCTGGATTCGGAAGATCAACCAGACCAGACTCTTCCATACGAAAAAGTCATACTGTATCAGTAGGTCCAAATCGGTTTTTTAGTGCTCGAAGGATACGGTAATTCTCGGTACGTACTCATTCGAGAAAGAGGACGACATCGACGAGATGTTCGAGAGCCTTGGGCCCACCGATGCTTCCATCCTTCGTCACATGACCGATGAGGAGTATGGATTTTTCTGTCGTCTTCGCTATCTGCATATACATCTCTGTCATAGCTCGGATCTGATTCATACTCCCTGGAGTACCATCGAGTGTATCACTCGAAAGGACAGAAAGTGAGTCAATGATGACAATATCTGTATCACTCGAGCGGAGAGTCGAGATGATATTATCGAAGTCATTTTCTGTGATGATCGATATGGCCTCGTGAGAAACCCCGAGGCGATGGGCTCGGGCCGATATCTGCCCTATATGTTCTTCTCATGATATATAGAGTATCTTCGATCCTGTACGAGCATACCACTCGCTCATCTGGAGAGCCAGTGTCGATTTTCCGATACCAGGTTCTCCTGAGAGGAGCGCGAGACTCCCCTTCATGAGTCACCCACCGAGTACGCCATCGAGTTCTCCGCTGATACTTGAGATTTTTGTTTCAGAGAGAGTGGAGAGAGGAGATATTTTCTGGAGCTCTTGCACTTTTCCACTCGAAAGAGTTCGACTCGATCGTTTATTTCATTCTTTTGCCTCTTCGAGAGTATTCCATTCACCACAGTTCGGACACTTTCCTGTCCATTTAAGCGAAGTTTTATGACAAGAAGAACAGATGAACATACGATATTTTTATTCTTTTGGAGTTTTTGGGGAAGCTGGTTTCTTTGCTACGACTTTTTTCGCTGGTGATTTTTTTGGCGTTGGTTTCTTTGGAACTGTTTTAGTAACTTCTTTCTTTGGTTCAGCCGATTTCTTAGCAGCTATAGCTTTTTTTGCCATTTTTTTTGCTTTTTCGAACTCATCGACTTCCTCTTCGAGCTCATCTACCTCTTCCTCGAGCTCTTCGATTCGATCATCTCTCTTACGAAGCAGAAGCCAAGCTATAAGTATCACGAGAAGGATAAGAGCAATAGCTCCATAGTTGATACCCTTATCGATATAGTTATACTTCACGAGAATAGTACGCTCAGCCTCGTAGGGAACGATTTTCCCGCCATCTCCTATATATTCGAGATATATTTTCGCCAGGACTTTTTTGCTTGCGAGGAATATTTTGAGTTTTTCCCAAGGGAGAAGATATCGCGCATTATCTTCTGTCTGTTTTGTATAGTATGCTCCTGGTGAGAGGAACTTGATTACTGTCTTTCCAGTATCGATAGTCTCGTAAGCAAAACCCTTCCAGACAACAGAGAATATCCTATCAGAGCCTGGAAGTACATTTCCTCCTTCATCATTGATCGGAAGATAATCGACGATTTTCTCTCAGAGAAATACTCCTTCAGGAGTTCTCATAGATTCTTTACCGATTTTAGTCAGCATATTTCCGTTCTCTTCATAGAGCTCGATACGTCCGACTGGAAGAGTATGGATATTTCCCCCATTTGTGACAGGGATAGTGAAGTCTACAGAAAAATCAGAAGTATCGACGAGAATAGGAGGATCGAGGCGTGGATCGAGTTCTTTTTGGATACGCTTGAGCCATTTTTGCCAAGTACTTGGATCAGAAAAATCTGACTTTGGTATATCGAACTCTGGAGCACTCGTAAGGGGCACATCTATGGCAATCTCTCCAACTTCAGTATCATAGATGAGTTTTCCTGGTACATTCACGAGAAGTAGTACTCATGCACGACGAACCATCTTTACAGAGTTTCCAGTATCGTTGTCAGCTCACTCGGGATTATTCAGAAATATAGCACCATAGTGACCTCCTGGAAGAGCATCTTTCGGAGGAACGACAGAGAAGTTTATTTTCCTCTCAGATTTTGCTGGAACAGAGAAACGATTAGCACCCTCGAACTTCACCCAACTCGCCACACTCACTGGATCACTTCCTGTGGAAGTAATGGCGCGACACTTCGGTGTCCCGACTTTATCATCTGCTACACAGTCCTCAGCGGAGAGGTATATATTGTAGGTAGTATCGGAGTTATTGAAGAATGTAATCGTCTTTGTTATAGTCTTTCCAGTACCGACAGTGAATTCATGGCGTATCGGAGACACTCCCATGTCGATACGAGAACCTTCACCAAGAGCAAAGAGAGATATCGGCAGAAGAGCGAGAAGAAAGAAAAGACGAGAGTATTTCATAGATAATGAGAAAAATATCACACTCATCATATAAAAGGTTTCTCAAAATGCAAAAAAGCCTTCCCGAATAGAGAAGACTTTTTATTATTATTTGTTCTAAGTATATTAGAAATTTCCACTTACGGTAACTACGATCACATCTCTATAGTCTCCTGCTGGTGTCTGTCCATTTGGTTGAGCGACGACAGAGAAGGTGATATCATCTACACCAGTGAGTGGCTGAGGACGAGTACAGCTATAGACAGGGTGATTGGTGGCACTACTGTTGACTTCAGTATTGAGAGTAGCAGTTTGGGTAAATCCAGGAGCTGTGGAGTCAGTAGCACCTGCAGAAGAGACGAATTTATAACTATCTGCGAATCCATCTGCCGAAAGACTATTGATCACGATAGCACCACTGGAAGTATTCGTCATACCGGCATTTGTAGAACGAGCGGTGACTGATGCTCCATTGAGGGCATTTGTACCGATTTCTATACTGACTGAGCCAGTAGATGCAGCAGTACTCACGAGGTTACCGAGAGCAATCGTACCAGAACCAGAGATGGTCATATTGAGTGTCGGGAGGATACGTCCAGTGACGATAATACCGTTGATACTACCAGAGGCACTCGAAGAGACGAATGTATCGTTCCAATTGATAGGAGCAGTGAGTCCACCACTACCGACAACAGTACCAGTACCAATCTGAGAAGCGGAAACGAGAGATACGCTGATTGCAAGAGTACTTACAGAAACAAGCGCGAGAAGGGAGAGAAAATATTTCATAGGAAGAAATAATGAATTAATGTAATCTCATTGTTCCATATTTCTTATATAAAATCCAATAATACAATAAAAATCTCCCCAAATAGGAGAGACTTTCATAGTTTATAGTTTCTAATACTAGATTAGAAGTTTCCTGTGACAGTCATAACGACAACATCAGTGTAGTCACCAGCCGGAGTTTCTATATTTGGCTGAGCTGATACAGAGAATGAGAAGTCATCCACACCAGAAAGCTGTTGCGGCTTGTTTGATGAGTAGATAATATGACTTGTTGAATTATTATTTACTTCTGTATTGAGGGCAGCAGTCTGGGCAAAGGCAGCATAGCTAGAGTCATCAGCTGCTACGATAGCAGAAAGATATTTATAGCTATCACCCACTTCGTCTGCTGTTAGATCATTGATATAGACAGAGGCATTCGAAGTATTCTGAAGTCCACCATTCGTAGAACGAGCAGTAACTGATGCTCCATTTACAGCATTTGTACCGATTTCTACGTTGACAGCACCAGTAGATGCTGCAGCACTCGTAAGAGTACCGAGGTCGATCGTACCAGATCCAGAGATCGTCATATTAAGAACTGGGAGGACACGTGCCTTTACTTGAAGACCATTGATAGTACCAGTGGCACTTCCAGTGGTAAATGTGTCGTTCCAGACTACTGGAGCTGTGAGTGCACCACTTCCCTGTACTGTACCAGTACCGATATTGGTAGCGAACGATGATGCAGCAGAAACCATCATCCCGGCAGCGATTGCTCCAGAAAGGAGCTTTTTTGAAATAGAATGCATATTTGTATTGGTTAAAGATTACAATGCACAGGTATATTAGCATATATTTTTTATCTTGTCAAAAATTATGAATACTTTTTTATAGAGAATGTAAATATCTTTTTTCCGTTTATATAGTATGAAGAAATGGTGCTCATTTTCTTGACTCAAGAAATAATATATGATACAATCATCTCATATTTATATACATACACATATTTTTATGACAACAGATCTCTCCCTTATCGGCGCTCATGCCAGCGCCCTCATGAAACTTCGCGCAACTTCTCTCGCGGCATACGGTATAGATCCGAAGTCTCTCATACTTCATAATGAGTATAGGAAAGAAAGTTCTTCAGACAGAACTCGGGCACTCGCTCAAACGAAAAAAGAAGAAAGAGCACTCGCAGTGCAAGAAGATCACAGTCTCATGATTCTCTAAAATCCCAGGTAACTGGGGTTTTTTCTTGCATTTTACAGAAAAATCATATGATGCATAGTATATCGTATAATATATTTATGCCTCTTTCTCGTACACATATTGCTTTTCTCGGCATCATCAGCATGATAACAGGGATGATAGCCCCTGGAGTCTGAGCCAACAACCAGCTTCTGAGCTACCTTATGACAGATGTTCGTGGAGTCAGTTATGTCATTCTTTTTTTTCTGATTATAGGATTCGCACTCTCGGCCCTGAGAGCATGGAGATGGTATAGACTCGTAGTAGTCACTATTCTCCTTGGACTGGGATATCTCGTATTCATGACGATGTTTTCTCATGTACATGCCATAAGAGATGGATCTCTTGTATGAGGATTTCAGTGGGGATGGATATTTTTTTCTATTGGCGCTATTCTGCTGGTTACATCATACCGAAAGCCACTCGGAGAGAAAGAAGACTTCTCAGAAACCATAGATGCGCTCATTGGTATAGTAGGAGGATTTGCTCTTGCTTGTATAGTCGGCATGCTGATACTTTCATCTCTTTCGTTCTTTGGAACTTCGAGACAAGCACCTATCCTCGAGGAATTGTTTGGATCAGGGAAGACTCAGGTATTTTCTGGAGGCGTCATGAGCATGAGAACATACTGAACATTACCAAATATCAATTATAACCGAAAAAGTGATGTCCTCGTAGTCACATCTCTTTCAGGAGGAAAAATGAATCAGGAGATATTTGGATCAGGGGAGACGGCCACAGGAAAGATCAAGACTCAGAATGAGTTTTTTATGAGCGGGAAGACTGTTCTTTCTGGAAATAAGCTCCATGCCGTAAGCGGTGAAGTAAAAAATGGAATCATGCGACTCTCTTATGATAAACAAAATCTTGGACGTGATCTCGAGGAAGTACGAGAGGTATTTGTCAGTGATGACTGATCCTATAGTTATTTTGCCAGACCTCTCTGAGAAAAGAAATTTTGTTTTTTCACACGGTATCGCGGAAGTATCTGTGGTCTCGAGGGTTATATGAATCCGACACTTGGCGCTGATGGATCGTCTGTGCTCTTTGCAGGATACAAAGACGGTCTCTGGTCTCTCTATAGAAATACTCTTCGTATAGTGAAAAATACTGGCTATACGAAAACTGAGGGAATTGCTAGTGACTATATATTTTTCGATATTACTCATCCCGAGACTTATCTCTTTATAGAAAAAGATATAAAATCATGAAACTATCAGTATAGAAAAAATGGTATCCTCCTCCCAAAAAGATGGGAAGATGTCAGTACTGAAGTATACTTCGGGTACGATAACCATATACTGACAACTGCGAAAGATCAGTGACTCTGGAGAGTTATCGAGCTCTAGAAAAAGTTCCGCTATATGCGGAACTTTTTTTTCATCTTGAGGTAGACCTCTTCATGAAGCCTGGCTCGAAAAAGATGCGGAAAAAGTGGCCAGTGGATAAAGTCTGGATTTTCTGAGAGAGCGAGAAATTCATCGAAGTCGAAAAAAAGAAGCTCTATTTTTTCTCCTGGATCAGGCATAAGTTCGGTATTTTGCTTCACGAGATCATGAGCAATATAGAAGTGCGTATAGACGATAACGTTCGCATTTCACTCTGCAGTGAAAAAATGTTCCCAATCAGAGCTTATATAGCCACTTTCTTCGAGAAGTTCGCGCTGAGCACACTCGAGTGGATCTTCATCGGGAGAGTCGAATGCACCACCAGGAAGAGAAAGAAATGGGTGCGGTCGAGAAGGCTGCTCTTGTCGAGTGAGAACGATTTTTTTATCTATCGTTATTCCTATCGTAAAGGCGCCATCGAGAAATCGAGCTCTTTCGAAAAGTGCATGCGAGCCATCGTACATCTCTTGATCCCACTGATAAATATCGGTACGTACTCAGGAAAATACTTTTCGAGCATGGGATGGGATCCGATCGTGCATAGATTTATACTCAGGTTTTTTCAGTTTCTACACGCATATAGAGTGGCTCTCATTTTTCACGGATCGTGAATCCATGTTTCATCTCCCAACCATGTCCGACACCTATGCGGCCAAGGAGTTCTATCATTTTCGTTTCGAAAAATGGAGCAAGGTTGTATCCGAGAAATGCGAGACCCATACCGACAGTCGAAAGTGTCTTCATGAGACTCGTATGCTCACTTGGGTTCGCGGGATCAAGTTTCCAAGGTTTCATCTCATCGATATAGCGATTGAGCTCGGTAGCGAATTCGAAACTCTTATCCAGTGCATTTTTCATATCATAGGTCTGCATGTACCAGATATATTGTGATTGGTATTCATCTCGCTTTCCTTTCATGCTGTCATCTTCATAGTATCCGATTTTCCCATCGAGACGCAGAGAAAGTGTCAGAAATCGGTTCAAGAGGTTTCAGAGATTATTCGCAAGCTTCGCATTGTACTGGTTGATAGCTTCTTTCTGATTGAAATCACCATCTTCCCCGATAGGAAAAGCTGTAAAGAGATAGAGTATGAGCATATCTCTACTATGTTCTTCTACATATTCGACTGGATCTATGACATTTCCTATTGTTTTCGACATTTTCTGACCATCAACCGTGAAGTGACCGGTGACGAGGATCTCATGAGGCGCTTCGTATCCAGCACTCCAGAGCATGGCAGGCCAGTAGATAGCATGGAATCTGACGATATCTTTCCCGATCACATGGAGATCAGCCGGCCACCACTTATCTTCTTCTCACTGACAGACGGTGAGATAGTTAAAGAGAGCATCATACCAGACATAGGTAACTTGCTCTGGATCGAATGGAAGTGGTATACCGAATTTATTGGTCTCACGAGATACGGAGAAATCTTCGAGTCCTTCCTTTACGAATTCGATAACTTCATTGTAGCGGGATTTTGGATTGATAAACTCTGGATGATTCTCATAAAGCGCGAGAAGTCTATCCTGATATTTCGAAAGTCGGAAGAAATAGTTTTTCTCCTTGAGATCTTCGAGGGGTTTATTCGGATGATCAGGACAGATAAGCACTCCGTCTTTCTCTATGAGATCGGATTCTTTTTTAAATGCTTCGCATCCGACACAGTACTTTCCCTCATAGACTCACTCGTAAATATCTCCATTTTGGAATGACTTCATAAGAACTTTCTGGACGAAGTCATGGTGTCGCTTCTCAGTGGTACGGATAAAATCTGTATATCGTATTCCGAGACCATCCCAGACAGCCTTATGCTTCTCTGCCATCATGTCAGCATAGGGCATGGTACCCATACCAACCGCCTGCGCAGATTCGACAACTTTCTGGGAGTTCTCATCGACTCCAGTGACGAATTTCACATCTTTTCCAGAAAATTTCTTATAAGAAGCAATAGTATCAGCCAGGAGTGAGGCGTAGGCATGACCTATATGAGGAATCCCATTTGAGTAATAAATCGGTGTGGTGATGAAGAATTTTGATGACATAAAAAGCAAAAATATGGACGTATTATAGCTGGACTTATCAAAAAAACAAATATACTAAGAAAAAACTTTTATGAAACACTCTCTTTTATCTTGAGCCTTCGTCGCTCTCGTTGGTGGAATATGTGGTTTTCTTCTCTGAAATGCAAACACGGACAAAGAAATACGAGAAGAAAATAGTAGCATACGTCAGTCTGGATATGAGTTTATCAACCCGCTTCTCGAATGTGAGAACAACGACTCTTTCGCAAAACAGAAGTATATCCCATTCGAACAGGATACTATAAAAAGGATAGAAAATGAAGTACAGAAAACTCATTCTGGAACGGAAATTGCAGTATATTTTCGCAACCTCAATAACGGTCCCTGGTTCGGAATCAATGAAGATGCTCGATTTCTCCCTGCGAGTCTGATGAAAGTAACACTTCTTATCAGTTATCTCAAGTGGTGGGAAGATGATAGCACTCTTATGGAAAAAAGGTTAATACTAAGCTCGGAAGTGTGACTCAACCAGATGATCCCTCCTGATAAAATACTCGAAATCGGGAAGGAATACACGGTACGCGAGCTTCTCGAATATATGATCATCTACTCGGACAATACTGCGAGCAGGGCACTCTTCGAGAATATCCCTATAGAACGACAAAATAGAGTATTTCTGGATCTTGGTATCCCTCTTCCGAGCACCGACCCGAACTATACTCTTTCAGTAAAAGAATACGCTTCATTTTTTCGCGTTCTCTACAATGCCTCATATCTTTCGAAGAAAGCCTCAGAAGCTGGCCTCGCGATGCTTGCAAAATCCACTTTTTATAAAGGACTCACTGCCCAGATCCCGAGAAATATCAGTGTGGCACATAAGTTCTGAGAAAGAGAGCGCAGAGAGGAAAATGGCGCCGTAACCAACCAACTCCATGACTGTGGAGTCATCTACTATGAGAACTATCCCTATCTCCTCTGTGTCATGACTCGAGCAAAAAATAAGGAAATCACGGAACTCTCAGAAATAGTCGCCCAAATATCGGGAATAACATTCGAAGAAATCGGGAAAAGATATCCGATCTTCCCAAAAAAATAACTCCAGATATTTCTGGAGTTTTTTGTTCTTCCTGGCTCCCCGAGTGGGATTCGAACCTACGACCTACCGGTTAACAGCCGGTTGCTCTACCGCTGAGCTATCGGGGAGTGAGAAGAACGAGCGTATATTATGAAAGTCATGCGGAAAGTCAAAAATTTTTTCACTTTTTTTCTTTTCTCCTTACAATACAGCCCATGAATCATCTCAATATCCACATCGAACAATATGAAGTCAACGGAGAAATCATCATAGGAAATATCCATACCATCATAAACGCTGATGATCGTATAGCAATCGTAGGCCCAAATGGTGTCGGAAAATCTACATTTCTGCGAATCATTTCTGGACAGATAACTGACTATATCGGATCTATAGAAAACATCGGGAGCATAAATCTCGGATATCTCGAGCAGATTCATTTTATGGACGAATCGAAACTCGTCCGAGATGAGCTTCGTGATGCGTTTTCTGAAATACGCAGACAAGAAAAAATAATACAAGAAGAAGAGAGGAGGCTCGAAGAAACAGGCGAATACGAAGGGTATACTGAGGCAATAGAGAAATATAAGCTTATCGGCGGATACACCTATGAGAATGATCTCGAGAAAGTGGCTCGTGGGATCGGCATATTTCACCTTCTCGACCGGACACTTCAGGCAGTCTCGTGAGGAGAACGGACGAAGATTGCTCTCGCAAAAACACTCCTTTCGAAGCCAGAATTTCTCCTTCTCGATGAACCGACCAACTTCATCGACCTCTCGAGTGTCGAGTGGCTCGAGAAATACCTCGAAGAAACCTGGAAATGAGGTTATATGATCGTATCTCATGACCGAGAATTTCTCGATCAGACGGTCACGAAAGTCTTAGAAATCACCGGCCCTCGTGGGATCGAGGTATTTATAGGAAACTACTCGGATTCTGTGGCAGAAAAACGACATAAACGTTCTATCCAGGAAAAGGATTACCGAGAACAACAAACCATGATAGAAAGCGAGAAGGATCTTATCAACCGATTTCGTGCTGGTTCACGTGCTGGTTTCGCAAAAAGTCGGGAAAAAATGCTAGAAAAAATAGAGTTAGTCGATAAGCCAGAAACAAAAGAAGAAATAAAATTCATTTTCGAGACACCAAAAGAGAAAGCTCCAGAAAATATCATAAAGATAGAAGATGCTTTTATCGGTCGAAAAGATCCGCTGTTCTATATACGGGAAGTATCACTCTCTGTATGAGAACGTATCGGCATCATCGGGGAAAATGGCGTAGGAAAAAGCACATTTATCAAGACGATTCTCTGAAGCGCGGAAGGATGAAATGAAGAAGAGGAAAAGAAAAAACTCAAAGTCCTGGAAGGATATCTCCATATAGCGAAAAATATATCTGTCGGCTACTACTCTCAGATGCATGAGTCTCTCGATGAGAAAAAAACAATAGAAGATAACTTTATATCACACGGACTTCCCTACTCCAAAGAGCGAATAGGAGGAATACTGAAGTCATATGGGTTCGGCTACCACGACGGAGTAAGAAAAGTATGAAATCTCTCCTGAGGAGAAAGATCGCGACTCCTTTTCGCATTTCTCTGCCAAAAAAACTATCATCTTCTCATCCTCGATGAACCAACCAATCATCTAGACTATGATACACGAGAGGCGCTCGAGCAAGCGCTCAGAATCTACGAGTGAGCCATACTCTTCATATCTCATGATCGCTACTTCGTGAACAAACTCGCGAACAAGCTCTGGATCGTAGAAGATGGGGATCTCATCATATCATATGGAAACTACGAGGACTACAGATACAAGAGGGAAAAATGAATCAATCTCGATATGTCTCTCTTCGATGCCAGTGGTGAGATGAATCTCGTATTAGAAGAAAAGCTCGGTATAGTCGAAGCGCGGCGCATACGAGAAAAATTCGCACGAAAAAAAGAAAGGAACTAGTCCTTTCTTTTTTTTATTGTATGACAGTGATATAGTAGTCCATGGCCCCCATATTGATATTTCATGTTGATTCATTACAGAACTTTACTTCCACTGTACCAGCCACAGAGACACGAGCATAGGCTATGAGGAGCCTATTGGTAAGTGCTGTTTGTGGTGATACGATGACACTTCCTGTGGTTAGAGAGTTAGGCACAGAAAATGTTTCGAGATTACATCATCCACCAGAAGCCACACTGGCAATATCTTTATTTACTGTAGCTTTTATGATAGCATTGAGCTGAGTACCATTCACTCAGAATTTAACTGTACCATTTACATCAAGTTTTGCTCCTGCTGTCGCATCACCTATACTTACATCAGTGCCATTATCATAGATAGCTCCCGTCCCTAGGCTCGTAGCACCGAGCCATCTAGCAGCATAGTTGAGAACTCAGCCAGATACTCATCCAGTACCACCACCTCATCCACTTCCTGTCGGAGTCTGCCAACTCGCAAGACCAGTTGCATCTGAAGTGAGGACCTTACCCGCTCATGGTGAACCCCCTGTGATCTTCACCGTACCTGCTACTTCGAGCTTAGCACCACTCGTGAGACTCGATGTTCCTATACCTATATTTCCTCCATTTCCGTAGATCCAGTCACCGATATTGAGCTGATCAGATCCTGTAGGAGTCACTACTTGTTTATTGGCACCGATGATGATATTATTAGAACCACTAGTAAGACTTGATCCCGCATTGGCACCGATACCGATATTTTGACTTCCTGTGGCTGAACCAAGAGCATTATAACCGAGTCCCGTATTATTGGATCCTGTGGTTACTGTATCCATAGCCTGATATCCTATCGCTGTATTTCCTGTACCACTTGAGTTCAGGTAGAGAGATTGGTATCCGACAGCCGTAAGATTCGACGCTGTCGTCGAGTAGAGTGCTTGGTATCAGATACCAACATTATAACTCACAGAACTCGCAGAAGTAGCTCGGACAGCCTGAAACCCGAGTGCCGTATTTCCATTCCCTGTAGAGAGATTGTAGAGTGACTCCGCACCGTTTGCTGTATTTCCAGTACCACTTGAGTTCGAGTAGAGTGACTGGTATCATCAGGCAGTGTTGAATGATCCTGCTGCATTCGTATTAAGTGCTTCTTGTCCGATAGCAGTATTTTTGAATCCTCATGACGTGAGTTTCAGTGCACGATATCAGATAGCAGTATTGGAGTATCCTCCTGCGATCGTAAAGAGGGCTTCACCACCAATACCGACGTTCGCATTTCACGATAGATCGGTCTTCACTGCACCGAAACCGATACCAAGGTTATTGTTACCACGGAAGTGCATCATCGAAGAGGTAGTAGTTGATCCTGACCAGATTTCGAATTTACTCTGCATAGTCTGTGTACCTATACCTACATATCATCCTCATGCTATCGGATTACTATTCGCATCTACACCAGGATTTATGTAGAACCAATCAGAGCGATTCGTAGGAACAGTGATAGCTTTAAACCAGAGAGACTCTACAGTACCTATAGTATTCATGAGTTTTCCGGTAGCACTGTAGTATGTACCTCATCGAACGACAAATGGAGCATCTGTACGATCGGAGATAAGAATCTGGTAACCATATCTATTTCCGGTAGTTTGATTTTGTGCCGTCATTATATAAGTTGCCCACGGTGTTTGATTACATCCAGTAGCTTTTTTATTTATACTTCCTATCTCAAATTCTGGACAGTTATATGGGTTCCCTGTTACGTCTGTAACAGCAAATGATTGTCGAGCATTGATGTTGAAGTATTTATCATAGTTCGCACCAATAGTAGGAGGATTCACCGTTGTATCTATGGCAGCGTTTGGTGAAGAACCAAGGGCTGTATATACTGGGATAGCTCCTTGCTGAGCAACGACGACATTTCCACTTCCATCGACACCAAGTGGAGCAGCAGTTCCGGTAAATACTGGAGTGCTCGCTATGACTCTTGGCATGCGTAATCCTGATACATTATTTATTCATGAATCAATCGTAAATTTTGCTGTAAGTCCAACACCTGTACCAATACTCACATTGGTGCCATTATCGTAAATTTGAGATACATAGAGACCATTTCATCCTGTTCCAAATTTTGAAACATAGTTCTGTGTTCATCCTGTGATACCAGTGGCAGTTGTGCTTCCATTAAATACTGATGACCATGTTGCGAGACCTGCAGCATCTGAAGTGAGGACTTTATTTAGTCATGGAGATCATCATGTGATTTTTATTTGACCATTCACTCCGAGTTTTGCTCATGGAGTAGACGTACCGATACCGACATCTGCACCCGTGTTGAAGATATTGGTAGTTGCTATCCAGTTTGTACCATTATGAAAGAGAGTGGTTCAGAGTCCCTGTCCAGTGATATTGAGTGAGGTGGCACTTATAGCTCCAGTCCAAGACGCGAGTCCATTCGCATCAGATATGAGAAGTTTTCCGGCTCACGGAGATCCTCCACCGATAGTTATCTGTCATGAGAGATAGAGATTATTCCAGCGTTGAGCAGAGGAACCGATATCTCGATATACGAGAGGAGTAGTGGATTGTGGATAGAGAGATCCTGATATCGATACATTTGTAACTGTACGACTTACCACAGTATCAGTGATGACTTTTCATTGTACTGTAAGATCACCTGTCACGAGAGTGCTTCCAGATACATGAAGGTTTGCTCACAAGCCAGATGCTATACCGATACCGATATTGGTACCGTCATCATAGAGTCGTGAAGGATAGATACCGACTCATCCAGTACCGAATTTAGTTATATAGTTTGCTACTCATCCTATGATACCAGTTGCCGTAGTACCAGACGCTGTAGCGCTCCAAAATGCATTACCAGTAGTATCACTCATAAGGATATATCCATTGGCTGCTCCAGTCGGCATACGGAAGCCATCGAACTCTCCTGTACCAGTGACATCCAGTGTAGAATTTGGAATTGAGTTTCCTATACCAATTCTTCATCCTGATTGGAATAAGAGAGACGAGTAGAGACCATTTCCTCAAACTCAGAAGACAGAGAGATATCCACTTGATCCTCATGTGATACCACTTGCTGTCACAGATCCAGAAAATCCAGATGACCAAGTAGCGAGACCAGAGGCATCAGAAGTAAGGATTTTTCCAAGTCATGGAGATCATCATGTGATTTTTACAGTACCAGCGACCTCGAGTTTTGCTCATGGAGAGGCAGTTCAGATTCCCACATTTCATCCTGTGTGAGATATATTGGCACTTGGCGTCCAGTTAGTTCCATCGTAGTAGAGTGTATTACCGAGGCTTGATCCAGTGATCGAGAGAGAGTTTGCTACAATAAATCCTGTCCAACTCGCATTTCCAGAAGCATCAGTAGTAAGGAGTCGACCATTTGCTGCTCCTGTAGGAAGCCGAAATCCAGAGAATGATCCAGTTCCAGCGACTTCGAGCTTATAGGAAGCTACAGGAACTCAGATACCGACATTGGTACCGTTATCTGTTATTGATCCTGTTCCGAGAGTATTGCTTGAGAGCCAACGGGTGATATAGTTCGTCTGTCATCCCGAGACTCATGCTGCAGCTGCTTGCCAGCTCGCATTTCCACTCGCATCACTCATGAGAATATATCCATTGGATGATCCTGTGGGCAGGCGGAATCCAGAGAATGATCCAGTTCCACTAACATCGAGGGTATATCCTGGGTTAGTATTTCCGATAGCGATACGAGATCCTGTCTGATACACGAGAGATGAAAAGAGTCCATTTCATCACGTTCAGAAATATGGTATATATCCCTGAGTTCCATTTACTACTCAGCTCGCAGAAACCGTAGAAGCAGGCGGATTGGCAGCCCAAGATGCCACACCGCTACCGTTCGATACAAGAACCAGTCCACTTCCTGCACCATTACGAAGACGCAGTTGCCCTGT
>CAYSEP010000007.1:22288-28848 GCA_964430065.1 uncultured Candidatus Peribacteria bacterium | reverse complement strand
TGGACGACGACGCCATGGACTATCCCTGCGAATATGGCACTCGCCGTGAGGAATGATATCGACTATGTACTTGTAGAGAATGGTGGTGAGCAATTCATCGTTGCGAAAAGTCGTGCTGAGTCAGTATTCAAATGAAAATGAGAATATATAGTGATCCGAGAACTCAAATGATCTGAGCTCGTCTGACTCGGATATATCCCGCCATTTCCTGAGTATTATTATCAGAAACATGGGGAGAAAAATCATAAGATCTACCATGCCGACTTCATCACAGATACGGATGGTACTGGTATCGGGCATGAGGCGCCCGAGTTCGGTGATGTCGACTTTCAGCTTGCGAAAAAGGAGGGAATCTATATCTCAGAGGCGATGGATGAGGCAGGGAAGTATACGAGTCAGATCTTCGACTACGAGGGGACGCACTATCTCGATCTCGAGAATCCTGAGAAGTGAGCCAATAAGGTCAATATCGAACGCATGAAGGCGAACAATACACTCTTCAAGCTAGAAGGGATCACGCATCGAGTGCCATTTTGTCCTCGATCGGGTACACCGCTCGTGCAGAAGGCTCAGGCAAGCTGGTTCATAGATATCCAGTCACAGAAGGAGAAACTTCTCGAGGCCAATCAGTCGATCAACTGGTTCCCAGCATACCTGAAGGAAGGTCGATTCGCGAAAGGGATCGAGTCTGCTCCAGACTGGTGCATCTCTCGTACGCGTTACTGGTGAGCACCGATGCCGGTGTGGATGGGTGCTGACGGAGAGCAACTCGTTGTCTCATCACGAGAAGAGCTCTTCGAGATGAATAAGCCGTATGGACAACTCACGAAACTCATCATCACTCGCCATGCAGAAAGTGTGGCAAATATAGAAAGGCACTATGATGATGTCGGAACTTCACCACTTTCTCCGAATGGTTTCGAACAGGCAGAGGCTCTCATGCAAGAACTCAAAGATACATGAGTCGATGTCATCATCACCTCACCATTTCTACGTGCTATCCAGACAGTAGAGCCACTCGCGAAAGAACTCGGCATAAAGATTATCACTGATGAGCGACTCAAAGAAACAGATCATGGAAAAATGGCTAACGCTCAATCATCTCCAGAAGTAAAAAGAGAAAGAGCTATCACATTTTTTGGTGAGGATAAAAATCATAAATTTGCTGAGACATGAGAGTCTTATAATGATATTCTTCTTAGAACGACTGAAGTACTAGATGAGATATGTGAAAAATATCCATGAAAAACTGTTCTTGTGGTAAGTCATGGATTTCCTACAGGAGTTATGAGTGCGTATCTTCATGAGAAAGAAATTCAGAAAGAAATCAAGAATGCAACGTTGGAGACATTTATCCTCGATGTCGCGAACAAAAAACAACTTAACCTCCATAAGCCATATATCGACTCCATATTTCTCGAGAATAAAAAAGCAAGAAAAGCAAAGAAAGTGCTCGGGATTCATGGCTGGACGAGTCGCTGACTCAAATCTGGCGAAGATGGATTCTGGTCCTATACGAAAGAAAACCTTGAAAAAAAGTGAATCCACATGGATGTTCCAGATTTCGATAAAAATGAAAAAACGAGTTATAGTCTCTGGAGAGATACACTTGATACACTGAACATTGGTCAATATGATACCATTATCGCTCATAGTCTCTGATGTGCTATGGCCATGCAGTATATAATCGAGAAAAAAATCAAACTCAACCGACTTGTTCTCGTCGCACCTAGTGGCCTCGTGTGAAATCCATTTCTCGAAAAAATAATTCCAGAAATGGTGTGAGATAAATCAGAACTCAAGAATCTGGTATCTGAAATTATTATAGTACATAGTAGAGATGATCACTCTGATTCAGCCAAATATGAGTATGGAAAGTGATTAGCAGAAGAGATAGATGCAAACCTCGTCACTGTAGATGGCTTCGGACACTCTATGAAGTGAGGATGAGCGAAGATCGTTTATGCTCTAGCGCTTCTCGGCTCACCACTAACCCGCATTCCAGAAGTTCTCGATGTCTGGATGGATTCTGGAAGTATGCCGTATGCACAGATGCACTATCCATTTGCCAATAAGGAAGCTATGGAAGCGAGCTTTCCTGCAGACTTCATCGCTGAGTATGTCGGACAGGTGCGAGCCTGGTTCTATGTCATGCATGTGCTCGGAGTCTTACTCAATCCCAACAACGAACCAAAACCCACTCCGAGCTTCACCAATGTGATCACGACAGGAGTGGTGAATGGAAATGATGGACGCAAGATGTCGAAATCATTCGGGAACTATCCTGACCCTCGTATGGCGATCGAGAAATATGGAGCTGATCCGATCCGTTTCTATATGCTGAACTCTCCACTTCTCTCAGGCGGAGATATGGACTTCAAGGAAGAGTGAGTCGTCGAGACGATCAAGAGTGTCATGCTTCCCCTCTGGAATACGTATTCATTTTTCACTACCTATGCGAACATAGATAAGTGGGAGAAAGACGAGACAGAGGTATGGTTCGCTCGTCATGCAGAGACGACATCGAATGCTGCTCAAAAAATGAGTGACAGGAATGATAATCCTGACCTTACTGAGAAAGGAAAAGAACAAGCAAGAAATGCTGGAAAAACACTCAAAGAGCAGGGATTACAATTCGACGCTATATTGCATACGAGCCTAGTGCGTGCACATGACACTGCTCACATCATAGGAGAAGAACTCGGATTCTCAGGAGAGTACATAGTCGATGATGGACTCATCGAGCAAGATATGGGAGAGTATGCAGGAAAGACTCTTTCTGAAGTCGCAGATATGGTGAAAGCAGATGTGAATGATCATGCTACACTTCGAAGATTCTATAAAGAAAATTCAGTAGAAAATATGATACAATTCGAAGAGAGGATATTCCAGTGATACGATGCGCTTCTCGCGAAATATAAAGGTAAAAAAATCCTTGTCGTAGCTCATGCAGGATCACCACGACCTATTCTTCGTAAATACTTCGGTATGAGTAGAGAAGATGCGCACTACGATACCCGTATACACAATGCAGAACCATTCCGACTTCTCGCGACTCCTCTCGTGAATCCTCTCGACCGCTGGATCCTCTCGAAGCTCCAGGTCCTCATGGGGCAAGTACATGATGCGATGGACGGATACGATGTCTCTCGTGCCTGTCGTGCGATCGTCGAGTATATGGATGAGCTCACGAACTGGTATGTGCGACTCTCTCGTCGACGTTTCTGGGAATCTGGGATGACACCCGATAAAGAGTCTGCCTATGAGACGCTCTACACAGTGCTCACAGAAGTCTCCAAGCTTCTTGCTCCATTTATGCCGTTTCTCAGTGAGTCGATCTATAAATGACTTACTGATAAGCCTTTGTCATTCTCCGAAGGAGAATCTGTTCCAAAGAGATCCTCGCAAAGCGAGGATGACAAAAATGGAAATAATTCTGTACATCTTCAGTATGTGACTCTCCCATCTCGCCATCTCATCGCGAATGACCTGAATCGTGATATGGAAATCTGTGAGCACATCGTCTCACTCGGACTCGCACTCCGCAGTCAGAAAAATATCCGAGTCCGCCAGCCACTCCAGTCTGTGACTGTCACGAAAGAGCTCTCTGAATACTACCAAGCGATCATCCGTGACGAGCTCAATGTGAAAGAAATACGATTCGAAAATCCAGAAAAACTCGCGAAAAAAATCTGTAAACCCGATGCTCGTAAGATCGGTCCGAAGTATGGAAAGGATGTCCAGAAGGTCATCATGGAAGCAAAAAATGGAAACTTCATCGAAAAAGAAGATGGAATCATCGATGTGGGATGATTCATCCTCGAATCTGGTGAATACTCTCTGGAGTATATACCTCTTGAGTGAGTGGGTGATGTCACTGGTGGCTATGGTATGGTCGTCGCACTCGATACAGAGATCACAGAGTCGCTGAAACTCGAAGGATATGCACGCGATATCATCCGCCTTATCCAAGACATGCGAAAGGAAGCTGACTATAGCGTGACCGATCGTATCTCTCTCTCGATCACGGGGCAGGGAAGTGACAGTATTCTCGCACAGTATAGTGAGATGATCACGAGTGAGACGCTCTCTGCGTTTGCAGATATCGCCACTCCAGATATAGAGAAAACTGAAGAGATAGATGAGGGCATGAGTCTGACACTCAGAATAGCGAAATAGAAAAAACCTCCAGCAATGGAGGTTTTTTTTATTATCGTAGAGTAGTGCTTGTCCCTGTTCATGTAGTAGACCCTGTGAGGGATCATCAGTTCTCAGTAGTTCGAGAACAGTATGCTGGTAATGGTGTCTTATGAGTTATAGCATCGAGACAACGTGCTTTCATTTTGTTAGAGAGCTCTTTTTTTCTTTGAGCCTCTTTCAATCCGGCTTGCACGATTCTTTTTCATAGTCTTTTGAGGGCATTGAGCTTGTCTATACACTGTTGTATAGTTTCAACTTTCCATTTTGATTTCAGGAAATCTTGCCGTTCTGCACGTGCACAGTATGCCTCAATGCTTTCGTTATCCTGTTGTTTCTGGAGTTCAGTTTTTCTTGCATCTTCTTCTGCTTTTTTCTTTGCATCGTATTCTGCTTTGATAGCTCTCTGTCGATCTGCTTGTTCTTGTTCTTCTTGGTGTTGTTTATCGAGGTCTGCTTGCCGTTGTCGCTGTCGTTCTGCTGCGGTCTCGAGTCGAGATTTTGGACGAGCAGATTCTTTTACTGCATTTATATTGAGTCCAGTGAGGATATTCCTAGTTTTCCCGGTACCTGTTTTGGTAGAGCCAGTCTTGTAACGTTCGCCACTTACTGTAGATTTTCTATAGAGATTCGTCGATGGTGTGACTATCGCGATCGTCGTGAGAGGGACAGTGAGTGCGAGTAGAACTCACCAAATATAGATCTTTCTCATAAAGAAGAAAAAGTAAAAATATAAAGACCTAACTATTATAATTTCTTTTAAAAAAATACAAGAGCACTGATTTTATTTTGCTATTTCTGAGAGTTTTCCTATAATCACTTTATAATATAAACTACATATGTCAGAAACGATGCCACTCATATTCCTCGGTCACGGAAGTCCTATGAATGCGATAGAAGAGAATCAGTATACAGAGTCATGGAAACTACTCGGAAAAACTCTCCCAAGACCGCGAGCTATCCTGATGCTCTCAGCGCACTGGATCACAGAAGGGGAGACGCATGTGAGTACAACAGAACACCCAGAGATGATCTACGATATGTACTGATTCCCACCTGAGCTCTATCGAATGAAGTATGATGCGCCAGGAAGTGTAGAAATAGCAGGTGAAATATTAGAAATGCTAACCGGAAAGGAGCATGGATTGCTTCGTGCCTCGCAATGACAGGAACAGGAGGCGAGTGAGTATATATTTCGGGCTGATCATCGAAGAGGATTCGATCATGGTGTCTGGTCCACACTTATCCACCTCTTTCCTGAGGCAGATATTCCAGTTATCACTATGAGTCTCGATTATTCTCAGTGACTCGACTGGCACTACGATCTCGGAAAAAAACTCTCTTTCCTCAGAGAGCAGGGAATACTGATCATCGGAAGTGGAAATATCGTTCACAATCTCGGCGCACTCGACTGGTCAGGAAACTCTGTATATCCATGGGCAGAGAAATTCGATGCTCGAATAGCTCGGGATATAGAGACTCGGGATCATGCTGATATTCTCAGTGCACTCTCATGGGAGTGAGCTCATCTGGCTCATCCGACGCATGATCATCTCCTTCCACTATTTCCTCTTCTTGGCGCTGTCAGAGAATCTGATACTGTAGAGTTCCTGACTCCAGATATCGTCATGGGATCGATCTCTATGCGGAGTGTCGTGTGGAGATAGTTAGCGAAACATACGAAATATCATAGCAATCAGAGATGTCACGACAGCAACTATAACTATCGGTACAATACCACCTAAACTGATGCCTGTCACGACCCGGTCAGTGATATAGACCATAGCAAGTGATATCACGAGCGAGGAGAGTCCAAGAGTCAGGAGCTTGAGCGGAAATGTGATCACCCGAAGAACAGTTCCAAGGACGACGTTACATATCGTCAGGACGACTACGAAGACGAGGAGAGCAGAGGAGCTCGTGTAGACAATTCCTGGTGCATACTGTGCCGTGAAGTAGAGTGCTACTGCGGTAGCGATGAACTGAAGGAGGTAGGACATAGCGATATATAAATAGTGTAGAAAACAATACCAGTATAATAAATTACGAGTATCACACAAGAGAGAAGTGGTATAAAATATACAAATCACTTCACATAATGTAACTTATGTGAAGTGACTATGGGTTTTTATTCAGTGTTTCAGACGAATTCGATTCTCGCTATATTCTTCTATTTCATACTTTTGATACTTTTGCTTGTAGGATTCTCATAAAAAATATATCTTTCGAAAGATTATGATATTTTTTCGTTTGAACATATTTCGTGAAAATCCTAAGAAAATAACTCTTCTATAAAACTGTCTCGACGATAGAATGTCCGTCTTATGGAAGAAAAACCTCGCAAATCGCAAAATTTGAGGTCG
>CAYSEP010000007.1:11225-22188 GCA_964430065.1 uncultured Candidatus Peribacteria bacterium | reverse complement strand
CGTGGCGTACATGTCGTCGAGTTCAATCATCTTGCCTACATTCCAGAAAATGAGATAGATACGTTCACTGCATCGCTTGCCTACAGGACAGATGAATATGTGAGGATGGAAAATGCTATGCGAGAAAAGATAGAGTCTACTGAATCTACGAGAATACAATCTGTGAACGGAGAATTTCTCACTTTTGGCCCTCTTGAGAAGATTCGCGGTAACACCGGAGACTACTCACAAGTCGAGAATAAATGAGGAACATTCCCTATCGGAGAGATATTCACAGAAGCGATCGACCTATCGAGTGTCTCTGGAAAGTGTCTGATCGAATCATTCCCTCGAGAGGACTTCTCTGTCGAGCACTGTACTCCCTTCGAGCTCGTGATCGAGCATGGCCGAGTGCTTCCGAGTGACCACTTCCCTGCCGAATTCCAGAAACTCTATGACTACATAGTGCAGTTCGAGTGAGAAGTCATGGTCCGTGAGCTCGGTATGGGACTCAATCCTGCTATCACGACCACCACTCCCCTCTCGGATATCAACTTCTATGAGAGAAAAATCGGAATCCACCTCTCTCTCGGTAAAAAACACGGAATCTATGGAAAAAAACTTCCGAAAACGGAAGTGCAAAGGTTTCATATCGATGTGTTCGTCGCAGTCGAGTGAGTGTGGATCGGGGAAGAGAGGGTGTATGAGGGGGGAGAATGGAAAATTTAACTAGTGTCCACCATACTGCTCATCAGGTTCTATGACTATATCTCAGAAAGCCGTATGATAAATATTTTCTCTTTCAGATTTATTGGTGACGCCAAGTACGGGTGTTTCTGAAAGTACCATATCGTTTCAGAGAATAGAAATTCATAAAAGCTTTGTAGGCTCTTCACCTTGTTCTTCAACTATTGTGAAGCCATTTGCATCTTTTCTTGCCACCATTAGCCTATGAGGGGATTTATGAAAGGGTTTTATATAGAATATTCATGACTGCCCATTAGGAAGAGTCCCTACTCATAAGTAGATAGCTCATCCTTGTACTAGCTTAGTGTGATTATCAAGATGAGAGTTAACATTTATAGAAAGATCATTTCAGATACTCATCTCTCATCGAGCTATTCTAAGCGCATTTTCTTCTTTTTCTCTTCTCTGTCTTTCTAACAGTTTATTAATATTATTCAACGTTATTTGAGATAACAGCATTCAACGTTTTTTATTCTTCAAAGTCCTAGCTGCCCTGGCACGAACTGCAGCTGGAGTTGTCGAGAGAGCTTTTGGTGAATTTACCTCTGGAATTTTACCCCCCCCCTCGATATTTTCTAGAGTAGTAGTATCGTCAGTTTCTGGTGCTCAAGGATTCTTCGCCATAAAATGAAAATTAATAACTAATGATAGTAATATAGAAATATATTTCGCTTTGTCAAATAAAAATTATATCAAATCTGTAGATATCTACACTATCTTTTTCTCCACCTTCACTGCCAGTCCTCATCGTGGACTTTCTGCGAATTCCATAGTATCGACGAGTTTCTCCGTGATGTAGAAAAGTCCGCGACCGCGCTTCTCCATATAGACGGCTTCTGTCGCTGGAACGTGAGCATTGCGTATAGCGATCATATCTTTCGCTTTCTCAGAGTCCTTTCCATTTCCCGTATCATGCACTTCGAGAGAGATAGAGAAGTTCCCATCTGGACCCTTCCCTGCTCGCACGATACAGCTATCGAGATCATCCTGGGCGCTTCCGTGTTCGATAGCATTGTTCACGAGTTCGTCGGTGATGAGGATAAACCTCCCCTTCCATGGCGCAGTGATACCGTGCGCGTCGAATATCTGTCCGACAAAATCACGGAGGATCTTCGACTGACTATGATCTGTCCCGAACTCGATCTCGATGTCGACGTTCGAAAAATCTGGAGTCACTTCGTGCAGTCGGTGAGTCGCAGTATCGTAGTCCTGATGAGAAATGTCGAGGTGGTTCATCGAATATGAGTATTTCAATTATCTATAATATACCCTATTTCACGAGAAAACACAAAAAAACACCCGAAAATCGGGTGTTTTCGAAAGTGTTATTATCTAACAGCCTCCTTAAGAGTCTTACCAGCGCGGAATACTGGAGTCTTCATAGCTGGGATCTTGATCTTAGCACCTGTCTTAGGGTTGACACCATTGCGAGCTGCACGGTGAGAAACCTTCCAAGCACCGAAACCAGTTACGTTGACTTCCTCACCCTTTTTGAGTGATTTAGTAATCACTTCAATCATAGAAGTAAGTGATTTTGAAACAGCATCCTGAGAGAGACCAGCCTTAGCGGCTACTGACTTAATGAAGTCCTGCTTTTTCATAGTGGAAAAAGTTAAGAAATAAAGGACAGTGGCATTATAGACGCTCTCTCATAGATTGCAAACATTTTTCATGAAATAAACCGCTACCCGAAGAGAAACTTATAAAATCATGCACCATATATTCTCTTCTGTAAAGGGAAAAACAGGAATTAGACTTTTTGTATTTACTTTTATATATAAATCATCTAAATATACTAAATAAGTTGACTTACGACTCACCCAACCACAGCCAGTATCATACCGACGAGCCAGAATTTCATAACGATCGTCTCTTCATCCCACCCGATTGCTTCGAGATGGTGGTGAAATGGAGCGATACGAAATACTTTTTTCCCGTTCCTGCATTTCTTCGAAGTGATCTGGATGATGACAGAGATAAGTTCGAGCCAAAATGGAGCACTCGTGATGAGGAGTACGATGAGTGTATCCGTCATCATCGCCATGATCGCGAGCGTCGCTCAGAGCGAGAGAGAGCCGAGGTCTCCCATGATAAATTTTGCTGGCTTAATATTCCACCAGAGAAATCCTATAAGCGAACCACAGATGATAAGACAGAGGGCTGCGAGGATAGAAAGGCTCTTATCGTAGCAGATAAATGCATAGAGCGCGTAGTTAAAAAGGAGGAGCCCACCAGCAAGTCCGTCGAGCCCATCGGTGATATTCACGCTATTTGCCATCGTCGCGATGATAAGGACAAAGAGTGGGATATAGAAGATGCCGAGTGAGATATTCCCGAGAAGCGGTACACTGATATCGGTATATCCGAGCTTGAAGTAGAACCAGTAGGCACCCAGTGCGCCAAAGAGAAAAAGAAGTATGAGCTTCACTCGCGCAGAAAGTCCTTTTGTTCGTCCGATTTCTCGGATATTGAGATAGTCATCGACGAGACCTATGGCTCATACGGTGAAGAGCGTGAAGAGCGCGAGGTAGGTTTCTTTTCGGTTCAGGAGTGAGTAGTTCACATCGAATCAGAACTCCTTCGAGAATGCCTGCAGAAGCATAGATAAGATGACGAGTATAGCTACAGTGATGAGTATGACCCCGCCTCACATCGTCGGTGTGCCTATTTTTCCAGCATGGAGTTTCGCGAATTCTGTCGCTTTTCCCACCAGTCACTCTTCCCGGATTTTTTTCCCGAGATTGTGTCTATAAAGAAACCGTATATAGAACGGGATAATCATGAATGTTAGAACAGACGCTGCGAGAAGGTAGAGGAGGAGAAAGGTGAGACTATTGGCCATAAATAGTGGTTAGCTGTATTTGAATGGTAATGCAGCTGAAATAAAAAAATATGGATAGAGTATACCCGATTTTTTTATTTTGCAATCCTCACGTGTCAGGATTTTTCCTATGCTTCTGGAAATATAAATGGCACGAGAAATTCTCGGATTTCTCTATCGTACTCATCGTCTTCTTCAGGAACTTTTACCGTAAATACATACACAAAATCGTTGGCATTCGGGATTTCGGTTGTGATTTTTATATCTATTGGGGCGTATTCTGAGAGCTTCCCCTCGATGATAGAGAGGATATTTTTCACCTCTTTCGGATCGCCGAGAGTTTTCTTAAATGGCACACGATACGTATAGACGAAAAATCTCCTACGTGTAAGATTCTCGATCTGCTCTGTAGAAAGCGAACGGTTCGGTATATAGACGACTTTTCCTTCGCTGCTCATGATCTTCGTATAATTCATGTTGATCTCTTCGACGATTCATTCGAGCATTTTTATGCGGATCGTATCACCGATTTCGAAGGTTTTGCTCATGATGATCGAGAGACTTCCGAGGAGGTTGGCGAGGATATCTTTACTCGCGAGAGCAAAGATTGCTCACCCGATTCCCGCTCAGGCGATGAGTCCGCCGGTATTGACTCTGAGATTGTCGAGGATGAGAAATCCGCCAACAATCCAAATGAGTAATAGCGTGATGAAGCGTATCGTCGGTAGGAATTTGCGGATCACCATATGATCGAACGCAAAAGAATACTTAATCTCTCGAAATATGAGACTCGTAATGTTTGCCACGATAGCGATAATCAGGATCCCTTTTATCGTTTCATAACAAATATATACGATTTGTCATGTTTCGGCAGTCATTTCTATCATTTTTGATCCCATGATAGTATGATGTACGATCACAGAAAAAGAGAGTAAAATAACCCAACTGAGAAGATACCAGAGGTGATTGGCCCGTGATGCGAATGCTTTTTCCATACTCATGACAAAATTCTAGCGCATTTCCCTTTTTTATGCAAGTTTCACGCTTGCTTTTCTTTGATTTTTCTATATTCTCATAACAATTTTTGAATGGAGGATCTCTGAAAAATTCTCGATTTTCTTTTTTTATGGGTTTTCGGATTGCTAACATCCACGAGTATACTCGATTCCTGGCTATAGATCTCTGATCATATAGGGTTCGTGCGAGCGTCTACAGTCTCTCTGACGGGCATCTTACTCACGAGAAATCTGCGAGTACGAAGCAGAGTCGTAAGAATTTTCTCGATGGGAGCATCACCGACATGCAGGGTGTAGCTCTCACACTCGAGAAAGTCATCCATGAAGCGTGTAGTGATATCGATGGTACACCAGACGATATCATCATAGCTTTTTCTCCGTCGATTTCTATCCATGATAGCACCACTTCTCAGTATCTGCGTGCTGATGGCGAGAGCCCTATCTCGATGAACGAGATCGACACCATGATCGAGAAGATCGAGTCTGCTTCGCTCCTGCGCGCTCGAGAGAAAGCAAGAAGAGAACACTGACTGACTCACGATGATATCCGTCTCATATCGAGTACCCTGACTTCTATCTTTATCGATGGGAAGCGCGTGACCAATCCTATAGGTTTCCGCGGGTCTGAACTTCGTATCACGGTACTCAATGTATTTGCCCTAGCAAGTGAGTACAATATCCTCCGCTCGATCGTCTCAAGTCTCAAAAAAGATATCATATCGCTTGTGCCGATGCCACTCCTCTTTCCGAAGATGATAGAAAACACCGAACGAGCCTGAGAAGATACGATCTATGTGGATATCGGATATATGCATACGACCATCGTATTCGAAAAAAAATGAGATATGAGCTCGTTCGAGACATTTTCTTTCGGAACGAAGATGCTTCTCGATATGCTGGCACATGCATTCCCGAAGAGCTCCTATACTGAGATAGAGAATCTGCTCGTCCGTTCTCGGTGCAAAGAGGGTGAAGGCGATATTCGTGACAGTGTCTGTAGGGATTTTTTCACTTATGTGATCGATATGTTCCTCTCGCTTCTCGGCAATTCTCAGGATACGCGACTTCACCATGTGGTCCTCTCTGGCGGTATATCTGAGACAGGTTTTCTCGCAGAAATGTTTTTCAGTGTACTTGTGGAGAAAACTCGCTATGATGGTACGCACTCAGTACTCGGTTCTCTTGTCCCGACTCCAGATGGCTGACCCTCGCCGATAAATAATGCACTTGCCGTCCTCGCACAAGAGCTTCTCTATACCAAAAAAGATCCGCTTATCCGTATACTTCGCTACGCACTCTACCACTATGAGTAAACTTATCATCCCTTCTGACATCACACTCCTCCCTGCCCTGAAACGTATAGAAGAAGAAGTTGCAAACACCCTGACTCCTCTTACGGTGGATATGAGTGATGTGTCTTTTCCACTGACGCGGGATGTCTTTCTCGTCATGAAAAAACGGTTTCGTACTGATCAGTTCCACCTCCTTCTTCGTCATGAGTACGAGGTCGATATGGCTCGATCTCTCGGGATCGGCGCGGAAGTTTCCTGAGTGCGTGCCGAGTTCGATCGCGAATTCTCGAAGAAAAATATCCTCAGTCATAACTTCACGATGTGGGAGTACTTTCTCTATGAGATGAGACGAGGATGAGAATATGTCCGCTTTCTCTTCACTCGCAAACGCGCGACGACCCCGCTCTATAAGATAAAAAAATGATCGCCGAATATGTTCCTCATCGTAAGTGGACTGATCATGTCGCTTTCACTCCTTCTTTTTATATTCTATTTCGCGGTTTCGAAGACCTATGTGTCGGTCCTTCCCCAGACTACAGTGAGGCCAGTAAGTGCGAATATGATCTTCAGTAGCGCGTCGGGATCTCTTCTCGAATCCAAAAACACAGTGCGTATGAAGAAGGTGACGCTCTTCGTCGAGGAAAAAATGCCGTTCACCCTCGATACCATAGATCCGAACTCCGCGACTAATGCTATCGGACGAGTGACTCTCTATAACGAACTTACTACCGAGCAAGCACTCAAGCCATTTACTCGATTTATCACAGAAGATGGTGTCGTGTTCCGTACGGAGTCTTGGGTAAATATCCCTCCAGCACGAAAAGTGAATGATATCACAGAAATAGGCTCTGTAGAGGCTATCCTGAAAGCTGATCCGAGTGATGAAGGTGGGAAGGTCATAGGAGAGCGAGGAAATATCCCAACGTGAGCCTATCTGTCGATCCCAGGACTGAAGTTTAACCGAGATAAAGTCTACGGAAAAGCGAAGGAAAATTTTGTCTGAGGATGACCAGCGCGTATCCATCTCGTCACAGAGCCAGAAGTGAAGAAATTCGAATGAATCCTCAGAGAGCAGCTTTCGCGCTCTGCACGAGCAAAGCTCCAAGAATGGCTCGATGAACAAAATAAAAATAGTGGTGAGTCATTTACTCTTCTTTCCTGAGACTCAGTGAGCTTCACGGGCGAGACTCATGCTATCGTATCGGGTCAAAAAATCGGAGACCTCGCCAACGAGATCGAGATGAAGGGATCTCTCACAGTGACAGCACTCGTCTATGATAAGAAATCGGTAATAGACTATCTCACGAATCTCTTCCATGAACGACTTCTACGAGGTACAGATAAAGAACTTGCTATACATCCAGATACTCTTCGTATGACCAATGTCATCTCTCGAGCCGAAGATGGAAGCAGTATAAAGGCGACTATGGAGATGAATACTACGATCACGTATGATCTGGAAAATGCGAGCAATGAGCTCACGCGTCGTATGAAGATCACGATCGCGGGACTCACCAAAAAAGAAGCGATCGACCGACTCATCAATGAATGACATGTTCGAGAGGTTGATGTGAGCTTCTCTCCATTTTGGCTGACGCGGGTCTCCTCGAATCTCGATAACATAGAATTCATCATCAAAAAATAGCATGACTCTCCGTGAAGACATCGAATCTCGTGTGAATATCCTCGATATCGTCTCTCGGTACGTGGATACGAAGAAAGCAGGAGTCAACTATAAGGCTCTCTGCCCGTTTCATAGCGAGAAAAGTCCTTCATTTGTCATCTCTCCTCAGAAAAATATAGCCCACTGTTTCTCGTGTGGAAAGTGAGGTGGTCCGATCAATTTCCTCATGGAGATCGAAAAAATCGAGTTCAAGGAAGCGGTATCTATCCTCGCGAAAGAAGCAGGTATAGAACTGAAGACTGATTTCCAGAAAGAGCGCCAAGCAAAGTGAGGAGATATCTATGCACTCTATCGCGAAGCTTCTCGTTGGTACCATGAGGCTCTCTACAAGAGCGAGAACAAGAAATATCTTGACTACCTCCTCGTACGTGAGATCACCGATGAGACGATAAAAAAATTCCAACTCGGATGCTCTACTTCACCTCGAGATCTCTATTTTTTCCTGAAGGAAAAATGATTTACCCATGATTTCCTCATCGAGTCAGGACTCTTTCTTTCTGAAAGCCGAGATAAATTTTTCTCCCGTATCACCTTCCCGATTGCTAACGGTATGGGGCACGTCGTTGCCTTCACTGGACGTGTCCTCGATGACAGTCTCCCGAAATACCTGAACTCCCCTGCTTCTGCGATATTCGATAAGAGCTCTATCCTCTATGGACTGCACCTTGCGAAACAGGCGATATCGAAGAGTGGGAAAGCCTATATCGTCGAGTGACAGATGGACACGATCGCACTTCACCAAGCAGGGATCGACTCTGCTGTCGGGATCAGTGGTACTGCTCTGACGACAGAGCATGTACGTATCCTCTCTCGTTTCGCGAAGATACTCTATCTCTGTCTTGACGCGGACAATGCTGGAGTGAAAGCGACATTTGCCTCGATAGAGAATCTCATCAATAGTGATCTCGAGATCCGTATTATTTCTATCCCGAACGGGAAAGATCCTGATGAATACGTGAAATCATGATGAGATTTTGCAACTCTCGAGAAAAGTGCTCTCTCGCCCATAGGATTCTACATGAAAGAAGGTGGCCGCGAGTATGATATTTCTACGATTATCGGAAAAAAGAAACTTATAGAAAAATGCCTCGAATTCCTCGTGCCACTGAAGTCACAAATCGAGATCGATATGCATATCTCTGAGATGTCACGGATGCTCGGTGTTGCGAAAGAAGCGATCATGACCGAGTACAAAAAAGCAGCTCAGTATCATCGTACGAGAACTCCTCGACCAAAATCGAGTGAAGAAACAGAAACTGTAAAAAAAGAAGACTTTACTTCTCCTGAGCTTCTTGCCGGCTATATCTCTCGGTATGATCTTTTGGACTTGTTTTTTCGTGAATTTCGCTATACTCTAGAGGACTTTCCTAAAGAAGGGGGTTTTTCGCTTCTTTTTTCTGTCGTATCCTGACAAAAACTCGATACAGAAGATGAAGAAAAACTTAAAATCATAGACCTCTCTCTCGAGTCATGACATCTCGATGATGCTACTGCAGCCACGCAGGCCTGTATCCAGCTCATAAAAAAACTCCACGAAACACTTATACTTTCCCTCTATCAGAAAGAACTTGCCTCTGGGAAGCCACTTCTCGAAGTGAGAAATGCGTTTATCCCCAAGGCTCGAGCTCTCTGACTCAACCAAAATATTTTCCAATAATTTGCTCTTTCCATGGCTTCAAAAAAACAACCCCCGAAAGATACCGCTGCCCTCGAAGTCGATCTCTCTCAGTTCGATCTTCAGGCGCTCGATCTGCCGACGATTTCTCATGACGATGAGCCGATACAAAAAGAGAAAAAATCTCCACGATGAGATGATATGGACTTTATTGATCCTATTTCAGACAATTCCTCTTCTCCAGAAACGGAGACGAACGATGATTTCGATGATGATTTCGAAGAAGAGGATGATTTCGATCTCGAAGACGGTCCAACTCCATCCGAAGATGGTGATGGATATGTTGCACCGAAAGACTTCTTCACAGATAAGCGCCGAAAGAAAAATCTCAAAAAATTCCTCGACGTGACGGTTCCTCAGGAAATCCTTGAAGGTATGCCAGAGGCGACACAACTTCTGCTTAAAAAAGGAAAAGCCGAGGGAAAACTCGTCTACGATGAAGTCATGGCAGCTCTCCCTCCTGGAGACGATATCGAGCTTATGGATGAGGTATTCTCTCGTCTGGCGAAGCTCGGCGTAGAGCTCGTCGACTCTCTGGATAATGAAGAAGTATTCAAAGATGCAGGAAAGAAAAAAGACGAAGTCGATCTCTCAGAGATTTCTGATGACTCGATCCGTATGTATCTGAACGAGATCGGTCGATTTGCCCTTATCGATGCTGAAGAGGAGGTTCGTCTCGGTCGTCTCATCCAGAAGGGAGATCAGGAAGCTCGTAAGCGCCTTGCAGAAGCCAACCTCCGTCTCGTCGTGTCGATCGCGAAGAAATACATGTGACGTGGACTCGGGCTGCTCGATCTGGTGCAGGAGTGAAACGTCGGACTCTTCCGTGCGGTCGATAAATTCGACCCTGATCGAGGATTCAAGTTCTCGACGTATGCGACATGGTGGATCCGTCAAGGCGTAACTCGTGCTATCGCAGACCAGGCTCGTACTATCCGTGTACCAGTACATATGGTCGAGACGATCAATAAATTCAACCATACATACCGCCGTCTGACCCAAGAACTTGCTCGTGAGCCTCTCATGGAAGAACTCGCGCTCGAGCTCGAAATGGACGTCCGCAAGGTTCGCCAGATCATGCGAATATCTCAAGACATCCTCTCGCTCGACTCCCCTGTCGGTGGTGAGGAAGATACGACGCTCGGTGACTTCGTCGAAGATGATAAATACCTCACTCCGGAAAAAGCAACCAATCTCTCGATCCTCAAGGAAAATCTCTACGAGATGCTCGACTTTCTCACGCCTCGTGAGAAGAAGATCGTCGTCATGCGATTTGGTCTCGATGGCTGAGAAATGCATACGCTCGAAGAAGTCGGAAAGGAGTTCTGAGTCACACGTGAGCGTGTCCGTCAGATCGAGGCCAAGACACTCGAGAAGCTCCGTACCCATCCGAGCGCAGATCGTATCCGATTTTTTCACTAATAGATTTCTGAAAAACTCCAAATTCCATCGTCAGAAAAATTTTTTTTCTCGGGCTTCTCACTTTTGAGAATTCTTAGTTCACAGCATACCCATCTGTGTATCACCATTTCCCTCCTTTTGTCATCCTCGTAGAGGATCCCTTTCTAGATACCGATGGCACAGATTCTCCTTCGGAGAATGACAAAAGAATGATCTTGTGTACGTAATGTGCTATACAACAAAAATTCCATAGTTCCTACTTTTTCACTTTTGGACTATGACATCTTCCGCAGATACCATGTGTGAGCGGTGCGATGGACTCTGTTGTCGAGTGTATGATATATTCGA
>CAYSEP010000007.1:0-11125 GCA_964430065.1 uncultured Candidatus Peribacteria bacterium | reverse complement strand
CGCACGGTCCAGTTATCTTTATCGAGCTTGGTCGCGTATTTTCCTGCATTTATCATCGGTTCGATCGTGAATACCATGCCTGGAAGCATCTTGGGTCCACTATTGCGATCCGCCTTATGGTAGACATAGGGCTCTTCATGAAACTGTACTCATACCCCGTGTCCCGTATATTCTCGCACGACTGAGCACCCCTCATTTTCTACATATTTCGCGATCTCATATCCGATATTCCCGAAGAAATTCCCTGGTCGTACCTGTGCGATCCCGATATCCCAGGCTTTTTTCGTGATAGCGACGAGCTTATGGGCTTTCTCACTCACTTTTCCTACCATATACATCCGACTCGCATCACCGAAATATCCATCGACGATCGTCGTCACGTCGATATTCAGAATATCCCCCTCTTTCAGAATCTCATCAGCTCGTGGCACTCCGTGACAGATGACATCATTGACCGATATACAGGTACATCGTTTATAGGCTTTTGCTGATTTCCCCCACTTATTGGCTCACTCATAGTCGATACATGCGGATATTCCCCCATTTTTCAGGATAAATGCGTTCATGATAGTATCGAGCTCGAGCGTACTCACGCCTGGCTTCACATACTGTCCGATCATGTCGAGCGTCTCTGCAGTGAGGTGTCACGCCTTTCTTATACCGGCTATCTGTTCGGGAGTTTTTATGAGGATTTTTGGCATTTCGAACTATTTGGTAAAAAACATTTGCAGTATAGGAAAAAATCTATAATATGCAAATATTGACATTAAAATTTAATTATGAATTGAAATAAATTAAATATATGAGTTGATAGAGCAACAAGTTCTGATTATGTGAAATTTTCTCTTACTCTTTGAGACTATGCTGATACACTAAAAAACAAAAGAGACTACGCAGAACTTTTTAATCAATTATATAATATAGCGAGAGCTTTTCCAGAGCTCTTAAAATTCTTTATTACAGAAGATGTAAGTATTCCAAATACAATCGGAATTAAAATGAATTATCAAGATATTGAATTTTGGAGAGCTATTAAAAGACAATGTCCATATCTAATACATACATGTAGGTATATTTTGGGTATGAGATATCTAGGGAGTGACGTATGATTTTTTTCGGCGAAAGACAAATACTCAGCTAGTCGTTATAGGAATACTCTTTATACTACTCATACCCACTTACCTGAACATACATGGTTCTGATATCCTCCACCAGACACGTATAATATTGCTGAAGCAGTTCACTTGTTGGAGTGAGTTCTTATTGATTGATCTCACATTTTTCATAATGAAGAAACCTTTAGAAAGTATTTACAATCTTCACGAATTGATAGGAGTTATATATGGGTATATCTGTGTGTATGTTTAAAACTTTGACAACTGAACATTCTCCCAGCAAATACCGTAGAGTATACTGGGATTTCTAGAGGTTTATATTTTGAAGATATAGTCGAACAAATACTGGATATAATTGATGCAATATCCTCAAATCAATCAGAGTCCCTTGTCTTGAATGGCATACCTATGAGGCAACAAATTCGTAAAATCAGAGTATGAAGGCAGTTGCAAAATTTTAATATTCAAAACATCTGACTCGATCGTTCTAATAACCCTGACACACGAAAAATTGTGAAATGAACAGAAGCTATGATCGGGGATATTGTGAAAGATTCTCTAGTATGAATGAGTAATACAAGGCAAATCATCGAAGCAATATTTACCCAATCACCTCCCTCGGCTTCGAGCCATCCGCAGGGCCCACTATCCCCATAGACTCGAGCATATCGACGACACGAGCAGCACGGCCATATCCGAGTTTCAGATGTCGCTGGAGCATAGAGGTCGAGCACTTTCCTGAACTGCGCACGAGCATGATCGCTTCTTCGATGATCTTCGGGTCTTCATCTCCGTAGCCATCACTCGATGCTGATCCTTCATAGTTTCCTCGATCTCCATCGACGATAGATGAGTCATATATTTCTTCGAGCATGGCAGGATCTATAGTTCGCTTGATGTGGTTCACTACGCGCTCTATCTCATCAGTCTCCACGAGTACTCACTGGAGACGAGTCGATGCCATAGCGCCTGTCGGGAAGTAGAGCATATCACCACGTCCGAGGAGGTCTTCAGCGCCGATCGCATCGAGGATCGTGCGAGAGTCTACTTGGGAAGCTACAGTGAATGCCACTCGAGAAGGGACATTTGCCTTGATAAGACCCGTGATGACATCGACCGATGGTCGCTGAGTCGCGAGGATGAGATGCAGTCATGCTGCACGAGCCTTCTGAGCGATACGTGTGATAGATGATTCTACTTCTTTTTTGTTTCCACTCATCATCAGATCTGCGAGTTCATCGATAATGACGACTATTACTGGCATTTTTTCTTTACTATTTACCTTTGAGTTATATTCCTCGAGGTTACGAGCATTTACTCATTTAAATGTTGTCAGTCTTCGTTCCATTTCTGCAACCGACCACTTGAGCGCATTGAGCGCTTTATCTGGACTGTTTATGACTGGCGTGAGAAGGTGTGGTATACCGTCATAGACTCCGAGCTCGACTTGTTTCGGATCGACCATGATCATACGGAGTTCACTTGGTGTATTCTTATAGAGGAGTGATAGGATAAATCCGTTCATCCCTACAGATTTTCCACTTCCTGTCTGCCCTGCTATGAGGAGATGTGGCATCTTCGCGAGGTCGCCGACGATGAAGTCACCGTTGATATCCTTTCCCATGGCGATGGCGAGCTTCGACTTATGGTGCGTGAAGCTATCATCTTCGAGGACTTCGCGGATACCTACTATATCGCGTTTCTCGTTTGGCACCTCGATACCCACGAGTCCGAGTCCTGGTATCGGTGCCTGTATACGGATAGATTTCGCTTTCAGAGTGAGGGTGAGATCTTTTTTCAGTGCTTCTATCTTCGCAAGGCGTACTCACTCGCTCGGACGTAGGCGATACTGTATGACGGTCGGACCGACACACTCCCCTTCCATATCCACATCGATACCGAACTGGAGAAATGTTTTCTCGATCATGAGGGATTTCTCCTCTATCTCTTCAGGAGAGACGAGATTTTTGTGGATGATTTCATTCAGGAGTTTCGCGCTCGGGAAATCCCATGTTCCGAAGTCGAGCGCTTGCTGCTTATGCTTACTTTCTATGATTTTTCCATCAGGAGTTTCTATAGGGATCTTCTTGCTTGCGAGGCTCGATAGTGCAGAACTGAGAAGACTTTTTCCCTTTGGTTCATCTTTTTTCTCCTCTCATTTTCGCTGTTTTTGCAGAGTTTCGAGACGACGTTCGAGGTCTTCCGATTTTTTCTTATAGGCACTATCTATCTTTCATTTCTTTGCTGGAACATCATCCTCATAGTCATCACTCGGAAGGACTGCTTCTCGCATACTCGAGAGCGATGGCACAGACTCCCGGACTTTCGAGAGGAATGCGCGGTACGATATACGGAGCGTGAGGTAGAGCGATGCGAAAAAGGCGACGATAAGCGCGAGAAATGCGCTCGAATTCCCGAGAAGTCGCGTGAGCGGAGCGTATATGTCGAAATATCCTACATAAATCTTCGTATACCGGCTTACAAGAGAGGTGACAGCGACGTAGAAGAGGAGTATCCCGATGAAACGGGACACTCACCAACTCGCCTTCTTCACGAGTATCATAGTACCGAGCGCGACGAGAATAGGTGACGAGATATAGCGGTAGTATTCACCGAAAAATAATACTCCTCACTTCCTTAATATGCTCCCGACGAGAGATGTCTCGGTAGTCGAGAGGAACATGAGAAGACCGAGAAGGAGGAGGAGGCTTCCAGCGATGATATTCTGGAATTCATATGTCAGAAATGGATGAGACTTTTGAGATTTTTTGCGAGCCATGGTGGCATTATAGAGAAAGAAGTCCTGATTGCAAGGTGAAACACGACATCGAGAAGAGCTTTTCTACGGAGGTTTTTCTTGCTTTTTCCCCGTTTTTGACTACATTTCATGAGTTAACTTTCTCACTATGTTCAAACTTATAGAACTTCTCCGATCGAAACCTTCTGATCGCAATATCCGCATCATCCGCATCATCTTCGCCCTCATACTCCTAGGGGTACTCTATTTTGGCTTTTCGAAGACATCATTCGACTATGTGAGTATACCGAAAGAGCTCCTCTATGCTCTCTATGTATTCCCGATTATCGGACTTGTACGAGGACTTTTCGACTTCGGCATCATGCGCAAGAAGCTCTGGAAGTGGACACAGGTCGGACTCGGTGTCGCTATGATGGTGATATCATTTTTCTTCATAGAGACAGATACGAGCGTGAATACTGGTGTCGTCCCATCGACTCTCTCAGGAGGGCTCTCTGCAACTTCTATCATGAATCAAAGTGCACCGACTCGTGGTGCGGTCGATACCGATTTCTGGGTTGGGTTTCTCGGCTTTTGGCTCGCGCTCGGCGGACTCGTCTTCGCTTCGAAGAATATCACGATGAAAAATGAGCGATATGGGGAGATAGTGAAGAAAATAAGAGTGTAATATACCGGTCTCTTGTCATTTCGTAGCGTAGCGAAGAAATCTCTTTCAAAATCATTGTAAGAGTTTTTTGATCTATTCATCATGAAATATGAGATTCCTGCCTGCGCAGGAATGACGGGAAAGTGGGAATTATAGTCCTCATCTTTTTTTTATCTCAGTTTTTTGACTTATCTTCTCGGAAGTGCTACTATGTATATGTCTACTTCACGAGAACAGGTGACTTCATACACCACCATTCGAGAATTCGGTCGATTATACCGATCTGAGATCTCGAGTACAAAACAAATACACATACAGGCGCCAACGCCAAACTATACAAATCGTTCACACCATAAAGGTGGAACATCCAAATATAAGAGCTGGTTATACTCTCAAAACAAACCTAAGTGCAGTAGACCAAAGATGACTTCAACATGAAGATAAGAAGTCATAAAAAATCCCTTTCTCGGCTTTCTAATTTATTATACAGCCAAATATGAGAGAGGGATTTTTATTATGCACCAAATTTAAATAGCATCACATCTCCATCAGCAACTATGTACTCCTTCCCTTCCATTCGTACCTTTCCCTTCTCTCTCGCACCACTCCATCCTCCATATTCGACGAGATCTTTCCAGTTCACAGTTTCTGCCTTTATGAATTTTTTCTGAAAGTCGGTGTGGATGACTCCTGCTGCTTCTGGCGCTGTCCATCCCTGGTGTATCGTCCATGCACGCACTTCGATCTCTCCTGCGGTGAAGTAGTACTGGAGCCCGAGGAGATCGTAGCAGGTTTTTATGATCTTATCCATGGGACTAAAGTCGATCCCCATATCGGCGAGGAACATCTTCTTGTCCTCTTCAGAGAATTCCAGCATATCCATCTCGATCTTGGCACTCACAGGCATGACCGGGATCTGAGTATCCGTGATTCCTGTGATATTTCGAAGCTCACTTTCTGGAGTATTCACGCGGTCTTCAGTGACATTTACGGCATAGATAAATGGCTTTGCTGTGAGAAGATGAAGGTCAGATATCGCTTTTTTCTCTTCGTCCGTGAGTTCCATAAGAGAAGCGATCTTCCCACTTTCGAGATGAGTTTTGAGTCTGTTATAGACTTCTTCATTGGCTTTTGCTTCTTTATCACCTGCACGGACTTTTTTCATATTGTCGGCGATACGCTTATCGAGGGTTTCGAGATCGGCGATGATGAGCTCAGTATTGATAATCTCGATATCTCGCTTCGGGTCGATAGATCCACTCACATGGTGGACATTGGAGTCATCGAAAGCTCGCACTACCTGGAGGACAGCGTCGACATTTCGTATGTGAGAGAGGAACTTGTTCCCGAGGCCTTCACCCTTGCTTGCTCATTCGACGAGTCCTGCGATATCTACGAATTCGACACTTGCTGGTATGGTCTTTGCACCATTTACCACGGCACGGATCTGCTCGAGACGTTCGTCGTTCACATTTACGATTCCGACGTTGGGTTCTATGGTACAAAATGGAAAATTCGCAGCTTCTGCAGCGTAGGATTTGGTCAGGGCATTAAAAAGCGTCGATTTACCGACGTTAGGGAGTCAGACGATACCGATTTGCATAGAGAAAGAAGGGTTTAGAAGTCGAGTTTTTCGAGAGTGGTACGATTTTTCTTCGCGGGAGTGTAGTCAGTGAGTATCTTGTATCCTCCGAATATAGCGATCAGGATGATGAGAACGAGATATATCTTCAGTACGACAGAAAGGTATTTCGAATACTGCTTAAAATTGCCGATATGCATGACGACGATAGAGATAAAGGCAAACAGTACCAGTATGACGAGAAGATAGACTCCGAAGAGGATAATATTCGAATTCATGAGAGAAAATTCCCCCTTACCATATTCATTTTTCTCGAAAACACAAGATGCAAAAAGAAAATCCCCTTTTGGGGGATTTTTCTAGAGACCAGTGAGTGCCATGAGATCTTCCTCTTTTTTCGTAGCTTCTTTTACTTTCGAGAGGCTTGGTTCTCGCTGTTCGTTTTCTTTTGCGAGAAGTGAGAGAGTATCTTCGGTACTTTCTCGAGCTGTTACTGCTTCTTCGGGAGATTCATGAGTATCGGTATGTCGCTCATTCTCGAGGATCTCACGCATGTGGACGGCATGAGCTTTCTCATCATCCATACTCGATGCTTCCTCATAGGCTGTTTTTTCGAGGAGAGTATAGCGATCTTTTTCTTTACCGTACCCTTCTGCTTCTACGATTTTCGCATCGTGTTTTTTATCGATATTGGCGATCATCGTGTCGATGCCTTCGAGAGATTTTTCGATGAACTCCTGAGGATTCGCGAATCCTGTAGATACTGCTGGAGTTTCACCAAAAAGCGGGCTTTCTGTGACAGTTTCTGCTTCTGGAGTTGTTACTGTTTTTGTCGTATCAGTCAGTTGAGCAAAAAGATCTGAACTCGTCGGAGTTTCGACTGTCTCAGTGACAGATGCTTCGACTGTTGCCTCTGCGACGGGAGCGAGAGCAGCATCGCTGAGCATCATATCACTAGCCGGCAAAGGAACTTCCATGATAGAAGGAGACTCCTCAGAAGTCATAACTGGTGCCTCTGTACTTATGAGAAGAGAACTTCCTGCTTCTTCAGCATGGATCGTCGGCTCAGAAGCGGCCTTATTTCCATCATCTACAGATTTGGTCTCGATATCTTGACCGAATATAGTCGTCTCGGCACTTTTTTCGATGACGAATTTTGGCATCGGAGCTCACTCTGTAGCTACTACAGGCGTAGTGCTATCATCCTGAGGTGGCTGCCCACTTCATTGCCCAGGAGTTCATCCCGCGAGAGGATCTACAGGTGCTGGAGTTGGCTTCTTGAGGATATCATCGAAGAGTCACATAAGAGGAAAATTAGTAAATAACACCAATACTCTACCATTCTTTTTTCTATAATGCAAATTTTGGAGAGTTTTTTCTTTTTCGACTAGAAAAAATAGACTTTTTCAATACACTCTCCCCATGTCTTTCGTCCATCTCCATACGCACACTCACTATACTTTCCAGCGAGCTCTCGGTGATCCACTCGGACTCGCGAAGCGCGCGAAAGAGCTCGGGCAGACTGCCATCGCGATTACTGATGCTGGGAATATGTATGGTGCTTTCGAGTTCTATGAAGCCTGTAAAAAAGAAGGAATCAAGCCGATTATCGGAGTCGAGTTCACCCTCTCGAAAAAATGACGACAAAATCGTGATAAAGATAATGAGCTCTATGAAATCGTGCTTCTTGCGAAAAATCTCAATTGATATAAAAACCTTATAAATCTCGTTACCAAATCCCAACTGGAATGATATGTATCTGGTCGACCACGCATCGATTTCGAGCTTCTCGAAGAATACCACGCTGACCTCATAGCACTCTCAGGATCTCTCTATGGTGAGATTGCTCAGATGATCTCGACAGGACGTGAAGAGAAACTTATCTCTGAGAGGATCGAGTACTATCGGGCACTTTTCGGTCCGCATAACTACTATCTCGAGATCGAAGAGCACCCAGATAAGCCACTTCAGGGAAATATAAATAGTACTATCGTCTCTCTCTCGAAGAAATATGGCTATGAATACGTGGCGACTAATAATACTTCCTACCTCACTCCCGATGATGCTGGAGTACAAGATATCATGATGAGTGTCTCTCTCGGGCGTGCACTCGATGATCCCGATCGTCCTACTCTCATGAACTGAGACTACTCTGTGCGCCCTTCTCGTGAGATGGAGGAGCTCTTTGTGTATGCTCCTGAGGCGTATGAAAATACTGAGAAGATAGCCAGTATGATCGATCTCGAGCTCGATGTCGGAGGATACAAAATACCGAAATTCCCCCTTTCCGAGGAAGAAAAGAAAGACTACCTCTCGTATAAAGAAGGAATAAAAAATGAAAAAGGAGTCCAGAATCTCTCAGAAGAAGAATGGTTTCTTCGCTCTCTTTGTATCGAGTGACTCGGATATAGATATGGATTTTCTCTCACGAAGACTGAACAAAGTATTTTCATCTCGAAACTCGTGATAGAAAAATGAGAAAAAAAACTTTCTGAGATGAGTATCGAAGAGCTCCAAAATCTCTCACAGAGTCACTATACAGAAGAGAAAAAAGAGATTATCGCGAAAATGAGCGATAAAGAAAAGTCTATCATATCTCGTCTCGAATACGAGCTTCTCGTCGTCGACCTCATGGGATTCAATGGATACTTTTGTATCGTAGCGGATTTCATCCAGTACGGAAAGAAAAACGGGGTTCCAGTCGGGCCAGGTCGTGGATCGGCTGCTGGAGCTATACTTGCCTATCTCTCAGGAATTACCGATATCGATCCTCTCCGTTATGGACTCCTTTTCGAGCGATTTCTGAATCCTTCTCGCGTCACAATGCCAGATATCGATGTGGATTTCTCAGACGAGGGTCGAGAAAAAGTCCTCACCTATGTCCGTGAGAAATACGGCTCTGATCATGTGGCACAGGTCTGTACATTTGGTACACTTGCTGCCCGTGCTGCGGTGAAAGATGCGGGTCGAGCATTTGGTATACCATTCCAGGAGATGAACGAGTTCGCGAAACTGATCCCCAGTCGTCCAGGTACGACCCTCACAGAGGCTCTCGCAGAAGCCGTCGAGTTCAAGGCTGCATATGAAAAAGATGAGAAATATAGAAAAATCGTCGATACTGCTCTCAAAATGGAAGGGTCTGTACGCCAACTCTGAGTGCATGCCTGTGCCGTGATCATCGCACCAGAACCGATGGTACACTTTTGTCCTCTGCAGCCACCACCGAAAGACCCGACTTCTATCGTGACACAGTTCTCTGCATGACCTCTCGAAGCCCTCGGGCTCCTGAAGATGGACTTTCTCTGACTACGAAATCTCTCGATCCTCGAGCGAGCAAAAAAAATCGTCGAAGAAATCCACAGCCGAAAGATCGACCTTCTCGCTATCGACTATGAAGATCAGAAAGTTCTCGCACTCTTTGGTGAATGAGATATGACGTGAGTATTTCAGTTCGAGTCTCCTGGTATGCGAAGGTACCTGAAAGAACTGAAACCTTCTTCATTCGAAGATCTTATCGCGATGGTATCGCTTTACCGTCCTGGGCCGATGCCGTTTATCCCTGATTTTATCGACCGAAAACACGGTCGCAAGATCGTCGAATATCCACATCCATCACTCGAAGCGATCCTAAAGCCTACATACGGTATCTCTGTCTATCAAGAACAGATCATGCAGCTCGTACAGGCTTTTGCGGGATTCTCTCTCGGAGAGGCAGACATCCTCAGGCGCGCCATCGGAAAGAAAAAACACGAACTTCTCATGGAACAGCGTGGGAAATTTATCGATGCTGCCGTGAAGCAGTGACATAAGGAAGAACTCGCAATCTATATATTCGATGAGATCATCGAGCCATTTGCTGGCTACGGGTTCAATAAATCTCATGCAGCCTGCTATGCCATGATCGCGTATCAGACAGCCTACATGAAGACGTACTATCCGACAGAGTTCATGTGTGCGATGATGACATCGGATGAGGAAGATACCGATCGTATCCGTCTCGAGATCGAGGAAGCCCGTGAGAAAAATATGCAGATACTCCCTCCTGATGTGAGTGAGTCTGGGAAACACTTCACCTATATCGACGATCATACGATCCGTTTCGGACTCCAGGCGATCAAGTGACTTGGTGAGTGACCAGTGGATACGATCCTCAGAGCACAGAGTGTACAAAAATTCACTTCCCTTTCTGACTTCATCGAACGGACAGGTGGGGATGTGATCAATAAAAAATCTCTCGAATCGCTTATTTATTCTGGGGCTCTTGACTCGTTCGGTGAGAGAGGAAGTCTCCTCGCTTCTATAGTGAAGATGAGTGCATCCCAGAAAGAAATAGAGTCTAAACGCGAAACATCGCAAATGTGACTTTTTGACTCATGAGATGCTCATACTGGTGATGAACACTTCGAACTCATCCCTGCAGAACCTCTCTCCTTCGAATCACGTATCAAGTGAGAAAAGATGATCATCGGATATCCAGTATCTGGACATCCGCTCGACGGGATCGAAGAGTTCGTCAGGGCAAAGTCGAAAAATCTGGGTGTCGTCCTCGAACTCGTGAAAAAAGAAGAACAAGAAGAACTTCCTGCAATTCTTCCCGGAGTAGTATGAGATATAGCAAATGAAGATACCACAGAAGACGTTCCTCTAGAATCCCGTCAGGAAGATGCGACTTCGGACGGAGATATCCCTCAGTCTCTACCAGCTCCTGAGAGTGAAGTTCTCGAAGAAAATATCTATGCCCAACTCATCGGCGCTGTCTCAGAAGTCCGAAAAATACAGACAAAATCGGGGGGAATGATGATGGTAGCGACCGTCGAGAGTGTGGGTTTCGACTTCCGTATCGTGATATTCCCGCGAGACTATGAGAAATATGAGTCGAAGATCGAGGAGGATATGATGGTAGTAGCAAATGGTCGAGTGAAGTGGGACTCGGAGAAGTGAGAACTCTCTCTCTTTCCATCGACCCCTTTCGGAAAGAAAAAAATGATCGATGATGCTGGAAGTGTGAAATGCTTCTCGATATC
>CAYSEP010000006.1:0-33111 GCA_964430065.1 uncultured Candidatus Peribacteria bacterium | reverse complement strand
CTCTCAGAGTAGGCATCTGCCATAACTTCGAGTTTCGCAGAGAGAGTTCCGCGTCCGAGGACTTTGAGAAGTTTTCCTTTCTCACGGATCACACGCTTCTCGTAGAGAACTGCGTAGTCGACTGTAGCGACTCCTGCATCAGCGAGCTTCTGGAGATCCTGGAGATTGATAGTCACATACTCTTTCGGAGCGTATGCAGTGAATCCTTTCTTTTTCGGAGTACGGATAAAGAGACGAGTCTGTCCTCCTTCGAAGGTAGGATAGCGCTTTCCTTTACCAGTACGAGAGTTCTGTCCGTTCATACCACGACCAGAGGTTCCTCCGAGTCCAGAGCTGACTCCACGAGCCACGCGGCGTGGTCGAGTCGTAGATCCTGGTGTTGGCTTTACTGTAGAAAGATTTGTCATAAAAGAGAAATTTTAGAGTGTGTATTAAGTTATTCTGCTGTTTTCTTTGCTGGAGCTTTTTTTGCAGCTGGAGCCTTCTTTGGTTCTGCTTTTTTTGCTGGAGCTTTTTCTTCTTTTGCTACTACTGGAGTTGCTGAGGATTTCTTCGTACCAAACGATGTCATCAGGTTTACTGGCTTCAGAGAAGCGAGAGCCTTGATAGTGACACGAGCATTGGTGATCTTATTCGGAGCACCGTGTTGTTTGGCGATGACATCCTTGATTCCAGAAACCGCGAATATCTTACGTACTGCACCTCCAGCGATGATACCAGTACCTGGATGAGCTGGGTGGATATAGAGGCTTGATGATTTGAAGTTCACAGAAATATCATGTGGGATAGTACCATTGACGATCGGGAATGTGATGAGATTTTTCTTCGCATCTCGGATCGCCTTCTCGATAGCACCCTGTACTTCACCTGACTTTCCTATACCGAGACCGATACGTCCCTTCCCATCTCCGATAACTACTGAAGCACGGAATCGGATCTGGCGTCCACCAGCAGTCACACGAGTAACACGATCGATAGAAAGCATTTCTTCTTTGAATTCTTTCTCTTCTTCTCGCATACCACCATCACGGCGATTTCCACGAGGACGATCTCCTCAGGTTCTACCATTCTGAGAAGGTCGAGAAGTTTTCTCACTCGAAGAAGTCTCTGCCTCTACAGAAACAGCTGTAGGAGCTGCATCTGGAGTGCCTTCTACTGTGGGAGTTTCTACGATCTCTTCGGGATTTTGATTCTGGATATCTGACATACGAAAAAAGAGAGTTAAAAATGAATACTAGAATTGGAGTCCTGCACTACGAGCAGCTTCAGCGAGAGTCTTAACGCGACCGTGATAGAGGTATCCTCCGCGATCGAATACACATGTTTTGATACCTTTCTCAAGCATTGCTTTTGCTATAGTTGTTCCTACTTGCTCTGCACGCTCAGATTTTGTACCTTTCTTCGTCTTGATATCAGTTGCTGACACGAGAGTGACTCCAGCGATATCATCGATTGCTTGTACAGAAATGTGTGTATTGCTGCGAAAGACAGAAAGACGTGGTTTTTCTGCAGTTCACTCGATACGTGCACGGACGCGAGTAGCGCGAGCGAGACGATTTTGGGTTTTTTTAAGCATGGGATTCGAGTTATAATATTAGGATTATTTACCAGCTGTTTTACCAGCCTTGCGACGAACGTATTCTCCGACGTATCTGATACCTTTTCCTTTGTATGGTTCTGGTTTCTTCAGAGAGCGGACATACGCTGCGAAGTATCCGAGGAGTTGCTTGTCGTGTGACTTGAGGTGGATCTTATTTTTTTCGTCTTTATCTGCCTCGATAGTGATACCTTCTGGTGCATCGACATTCACCTTGTGAGAGAATCCGAGAGAAAGTTCCATCTTGCGAGGTCCTTTTATATCGAATTTGTACCCCACACCGATGATTTCGAGAGATTTGCTATACCCTTCTGACACACCGACTACCATATTTTGGATCATAGCGCGAGTGAGTCCCCAGAAAGCTTTTTGCTGTGGATGAGTTGTATCAGCGATAGAAACGATAAGAGTATCAGCTTCTTGCTTTACTGAGACACCTTCGAGGATATTAAATGAAAGTGTTCATTTTGCACCCTTTACTGTGATGAGAGAGTTCGTGATCTCTGTAGTCACTCATGAAGGAAGTTTTACAGGTTGTTTACCGATTCGAGACATAATAGAAAGATTTTAGTAAAGTAGATTTTAGAGATTAGGAGCGGGGGGAAGGGTGTAGCATCACCATCCTCTCTCCCTATCCTCTAGTAACCATTTTAGAACACTTCGCAGAGGAGTTCTCCACCGACACCGAGTGCATGTGCTTCGTATCCTGTTACGATCCCCTTTGGAGTCGAAAGGATAAAAATACCAACCCCATTTCGAGATTTCTTGATATCTGCAGAGCGCACATAGATACGCTGTCCAGGTCGAGAGATACGGCGAAAAGAAGGGATATATTTCGTCTTACGAACATCCTGAAGAGTGATCGTAAATGTTCGACCATCTTCTGAAAGAGCAAAGTCGACAATATGATTATTCTTCTTGAGTATTCGAAGAATCTCTGCCTTAAGCTTCGAATGTGGTGCCTCTATAGTCGAAAGACGAGAGAGGTATCCATTTCGGATGCGGGTAAGAAGATCTGCGATAGGATCGATTATCATACAATGAGAGAGATTAGATATTAGATTAAGAAGGAGTGGAGCGTGCGAGAGAAATGCACATCCTCCATCCATATTCTTCTATAATTACCAGCTTGATTTGCGTACACCCATAAGTTCTCCGGCATTTGCTTTTTCACGGATACAAATACGACAGAGATCGAATTTACCAATATATCCATAAGCACGGCCACAGTGAGAACATCGGTGGTAGAGTCGTGTAGAGAATTCTACTTTTTTACCGAGTTCGTGTGCACGAGTTGCTTTTTTCTGAGCAAGTTCAGTTTTATGAACGAGAGCTTTACGAGCCATAGAGAGTGAATTATAAATTATGAAGAGTTCTTCCTAAAGTTTATTTTGAGAAAGGGAAACTGAGTTTATCGAGGAGCGCCTTAGAGTGTTCTGTAGATTGTGTCTTGAATTTGATCGTTACCTGGAGCCCATGAGATTTCACGACATCGAGTTGTGGAACTTCTGGGAAGATCGTATGTTCGCGGATACCGAAGTTGAAGTTTCCAGCTTTATCGAAACCACGAGCTGATACTCCACGAAAGTCACGAACACGAGGAAGGACGACGGCGATCAGTTTCTCGAGGAAGGCAAACATGCGATCTCCACGAAGTGTTACCATCATACCGACTGGCATACCCTTTCTGAGCTTAAAGTTCGAGATAGCGATACGAGCGTGATTCACGCGAGGAAGTTGTCCGGTGATAAGGGCGAGGTCGTTCTTGAGGCTCGAGAAATCTTTGTTTCCTGAAGCGACATACGTACCGATACCCATATTGAGAACGATTTTCTCGATGTGAGGAACTTGCATAGGGTTATCGATTCCGAGTTCTTTTGCGAGTTCTACGAGGACTTTTTTGTTGTATTGTTCTTTGAATGTCATAAGAAAGAGAGGGTGAGTATACTATAGAGTAAATAGTATGAATAAATGACTAGATAACGGTGTTAGATTTTTTTGCGACACGGACTTTTTTTCCATTTTCGACCTTGTATCCGACACGAGTTGGTTCTCCAGATTTTGGATCGAGAAGCATAACATTCGAAACATTGATTGGTTTTTCGAAAGTAACTTTCTGTCCTGGAGTACTTCCTTGGCGCTTCATATGACGAGTCACGATATTGACACCTTCGACGACAATAGAGTTATCCTTCGTGTTCACACGGAGAACTTTTGCTTTCTTTCCTTTGTCTTTTCCAGAGGTGACGATAACCTGATCATTTGAGTGGATTTTCATAGTTTTGAAATTTAGTTTTACAGAGGATACTCTGTTTCTTATACAACTTCCGGTGCAAGAGAAATAATTTTCTGGTATCCTCGAGCCTTGAGCTCACGGAATACAGGGCCAAATATACGAGTTCCCTTTGGTTCGAGCTTATCATCGATGATGACACACGCGTTATCATCGGATCGGACGTATGAACCATCTTCGCGAGCGATTTCTTTCGAAGTACGGACGATAACTGCTTTACATACTGCCTTTTTCTTGATATTTCCGTTTGGAAGTGCTCTTTTTACAGAGACAACGATGATGTCACCGACACTCGCATAACGACGCTTTGATCCCTTGAGGACCTTAATACAAAGAACTTCTTTAGCTCCTGTATTATCGACGACGACGAGTCTGCTTTCTGTTTGGATCATAAAATTGAATGATAAATTTTGTAAGGTGTGAGTTTCTCGTACCAACTACGCCTGTGCGGAGACGATAGAATCTTCGATAAGTATCCATCGTTTTGTAGCAGAGAGTGGACGTGTCTCAGAAACAGTGACAGTATCACCGAGTTTTGCAAGACCTTTCTCATCATGAGCATAGAACTTTACTGATGATTTGTAACGTTTTTTATACTTCGGATGTGTCTTATACGTATCGACAGTAACGACGATAGTTTTCTGCATTTTTGTACTCGTAACAGTACCTGTTTTTGTTCGCATAGAAAGAGAGATAAGGAAATTTTAGAGAGAAGTATGAAGAGTAGTAGCGATCTTTGCCACATTCCGGCGGGCTGCACGGATGAGGTGAGGCTGCTTAAGCTCTCCGAGAGAGTGCTTCATCGCAAGAGTAAAAAGCTCTTTTCGTGCTGTACTGAGTTCAGTCGTGAGCTCGTTTCTATCGAGAGACTTGAGGTCTTTCTCTACTGGAGTTTTTTTTGCGGTTGTTTTTTTTGCGGTTGCCATAGAAAGTGGATTTTAGATTGTAGGGATTTCCTTCTTAGAGCTCATCTTTCGCCATAAGAATCTTCGTTTTTACTGGAAGTTTATAAGAAGCAAGAGTTAAAGCCTCCCGAGCAATTTCTGGAGCGATGTCTCCCATTTCGAAGAGAATGCGTCCAGGTTTTACCGGGGCTCTATACATTTCGACACCTCCCTTTCCACCTCCCATTGGGACTTCGAGAGCCTTCTTGGTGTATGGTTTATCTGGGAAGATACGGATCCAGACTTGCCCTCCCTTCTTCAGGAAGCGGACAATTGCCTTTCGGGCGCTCTCGATCTGTCGAGATGTAATGTAACCAGATTCGATTGTCTTAAGCGCGTAGTCACCGAAGGAAACCTCAGACCCACGAATGGCGAGACCCTTGATGATACCACGATGCGCTTTTCGATATTTTGTTCTGCTCGGTTGTAGCATGAGAAGAAACGTTAGGATTATAGATAAAATTTGGGAATTGCAAGTTTATTTTTTGAACACGTCACCTTTGTAGATCCAGACCTTGAGACCGATAGTTCCAGAAGGAGTTTCTGCTCGCTCGTAAGCGAAGTCGACATCGGCTCGGATCGTCTGAGTTGGGATAGATCCATCTTTGTAGGTTTCACGTCTGGCGATTTCTGCACCGTTGAGACGACCACCAAGTTTTACCTTGATTCCGAGACCTCCTTTCTCCATAGTCTTTGCGATTGCATTTTTGATCACTCGACGGTATGGCATCTTTTTCTCGATCTGGCGAGCAATAGAGTCAGCGACGATAGCAGCAGAGAGCTCTGGCTTCTTTACTTCCTTTACTTCGAGGGAGAAAGTATATCCAGGGAATCTCTTCGTGAGCATATCTTTCAAGTTGTTCACGTTCTCGTCGTCGTTTCCGAGGATAAGAGCTGGACGAGAAGTGAAGATAGCTATAGAGAGGAGGCTATTTCCGTTATGATTCATGAAGACATTTGCAATCGGAAGATTCTTAAAATGTTTCATTACCATTGCGCGGATAGCAACATCTTTTGCTGTATGTTCCGCGTAGTTTTTACGGTCGTAGTACCCTGCTGTACGCCATGTTTTGATGTACCCGATGCGGAATGCGATAGGTGAGACTTTGTGTCACATAGGAGTGGAGAAAAAAGATTATTTTACAGAAAGGGAAAGATCGACATGGGAAGTACGCTTGAGGATGCGGTGTGCACGACCTCGAGAGACAGGATTGATACGTCGGTATACGAGTCACTGTGTCACGCTGACAGATGCGATAGAAAGTTCAGCGAGGTTCTGACTATCATTATGTGTAGCATTTGCCACAGCACTTGCGACTACTTTATACATGATATCTGCGCCTTTCTTTGGCATAAATTGCAGTGTATCAAGTGCCTCTTTGGCGCTCATATCACGGATGATGTAGGCGATCACATTCAGCTTTTTAGGTGAGATGCGAACGTTTCTGACAGATGCTTTCATAAATGATGGTAATTAGTGGGATAGTGATTCGTGGGAAGTGACTGGAAACCAGCCTATTCGCCAACTATTATTTATTTCCTGAGTGCCCTTGGAATCGTCGAGTAAATGAGAATTCTCCGAGCTTGTGTCCAACCATGTCTTCAGTAACGAAAACAGGAATGTGCTGTTTTCCGTTATGTACACCGAAGGTGTGTCCGACGAAGTCTGGAGCGATCGTACATGATCGAGACCATGTCTTGATGACAGTCTTTCTTCCTCCTTCATTGAGAACTTGGACCTTCTTGAGGACACGAGCGTCGATGTAAGGTCATTTTTTAAGTGAGCGAGTCATTTTTTAATTGTTAATTTTTAATTGTTAATCTTTAATTAACCTTGAAGTTTACCAGCACGAGTTCTGAGAATCCAACGATCAGTATACTTGCGAGAGCGAGTCTTGACTCCTCGAGCGAGTTTTCCTTTTGGTGTCTTTGGACCTTTTCTCTGACCAACTGATTGGTGTCCTTCACCACCTCCGTGTGGGTGGTCGACTGGGTTCATCGATGAACCGAGAACCGTAGGGCGGATACCCTTCCATCTGTTGCGACCAGCCTTACCGATAGTGATCTGGTTCCAGTCACCGTTCGATACGACTCCGAGAGTAGCGCTACATTTCTTATGAACGAGGCGGATCTCACCACTTGGCATCTTCAGTTGAGTGTACTCACCTTCCTGAGAGATGACGAGAGCACTTGATCCTGCAGAACGGATGCTTGAAGCTCCTTTTCCGACGATCATTTCTACGTTGTATACTGTAAGTCCTGTTGGGATATTCCCGATTTCCATACGATTTCCTGCTACTGCCTTTGTCGTCGCAGCGGTGATGATCTCGTCTCCGACTTTCATCTCACTGTGAGCGAGAACATAGCGTCTCTCACCATCTCGGTAACATACGAGTGCGATAAATGCTGATCGGTATGGATCGTATTCGATCGTCTCGACACGAGCAGGGATATCTTTCTTATCGAGGATAAAATCTACGATACGATAGAGTTTCTTGTGTCCTGAACCTTGGTGACGGACAGACACTCGACCCATATTATTACGACCTGCTTGGTCTTTCTTGTACGTCGTAAGAGGCTTATATGGTTCGTTGGTTGTCAGTTCCTCGAAGGTAAGACCTGTCATGAAACGACGAGATGGGGTGGTTGGTTTATACTTTTTGATTCACATACATGAGGAAATTAGAGTTTTTGGGAGTTTTTTGGATTATTTTACGACTTCGAAGTTTGTGATTTTATGACCTGATCGAAGTGTCACCATTGCCTTCTTTTCGATTCCTTTTTTACGAGCTACTCCAAGTTTTGTGTTATGGAATTTTTCTCGAGTATGGAGGACATTTACCTTCTCTACTTCTACACCATAGAGTGTACGGAAAGCGTTCTTCACATCGATCTTTGTAGCAACAGGATCAATCATACATGTGTATACACCTTGTACTTCACCGTCGGTAGACTTGTTGGTGACGACGAATCGTTTGATGACTGAGTAGAGAGAGTTCATAAAGGGAGATTTTAGATTTTAGGTTTGCGGTTAGGGGTATTTGCCCTGGGATCTATTATTTCGAAAAATGTGAGTAGAAGTGTTTGAGAGATGCTTCTGTGAAGACAAGATCCTTATACTTGAGAAGTGAGTGTGGGTTGAGGTATTCGACGTTCACGATCTTCACTTCTGGGATATTCCAAGCACCGAGGACACTATCTTTCTCTTCACGAGTGACAGCGATAAGAGGTTTCTTGGCTTCCATAGCATTCAGAGTTGCAGTCATACCCTTTGTCTTTGTAGCATCAGCACCAAATGCAGAGATAACTTTTACATTATTTTCTGTAGCCTTGATAGAGAGAAGTGAAAGGAGGGAAAGACGACGCTCTTGAGAATTCATAGAGATAGTCCAGTTCTGTGTATTGCGAGGACCGAAGACGACACCTCCACCACGACGCATAGGAGAACGGCGGTCACCCATACGAGCGCTACCAGTTCCTTTTTGCTTGAACATCTTCTTCGTAGAACCAGCGATCTCACCACGGTGTTTTGTGTGAGCGATAGCGATACGACCGTTAGCTTGCTGAAGGAGGAGGAATCGGTGGATGAGACCCATATTTGGTTCGACACCAAAGTGTGACTTTTCGAGGTCGACAGTACCTGTATTTTTTCCGTGATTGTCGAAGAGAGGAGCTTTCATAGAGAGATATTTTAGATTTTAGGTTCTAGATTTCTGGAGAAAAACTAAAACGTAAGAGTAATAAGCGAGTTACGAGCACCGGCAATTGGACCCTTTACAGCGACCACGCGGAGATCTTTGTTCACGAGAACGAGTGGTACATCTTTCAGGGTGATCTTATCGAGACCCATATGTCCGTGCATCTTCTTACCGAGCTTCGTACGACGAGGCTTACGAGTACCGATAGAACCGAGAGAACGAGTATACTTGTGTCCGTGAGATGCTCCGAGACCAGAGAAGTTCCAGCGCTTCATAGCACCCTGGAAACCCTTACCCTTAGAGATAGATGAGACTTCTACAGTCGCTATTCCTTCGAGCATATCGAGAGTGATCTCATTCCCTTTTTCGAGAGAAGCGAAAGCACCTGTAACAGAGACTTCACGAAGCGTCTCTTGTTTCCCGTCTTTCATAGAAATGACGATAGCTGTGTATCCGTCAGTCTCGAGAGTCTTTACTTGAGCGACAGTGAGAGTAGGAACCTTGATGAGTGTGACAGGAGTGAAAGCGCCATTATGCAGGACGCGAGTCATTTCGAGTTTTTTTCCGATGATACCAGCCATAGATATGGAGAGTTAGATATGAAAATGAGAGGTTGTAGGAGGCTTCCCGATCAGGAAAGGTTACCATACAACGTCACTATTATTTACTTTTCACGTTCCCCGTGAGGAAGCGAAAGGATTTACAAAAGTGAGCGGATTATATGAAAGAGTACATGAATGTCAAAATGTTTTTTAGAAAAACTCAGATTGTCTCTCTAGATATAGAGATAATGTCGAATGCAGGATGAAAAATCGTATAAAAAATGTAGACGAGATTTGGAAAATATTCTCACTTCACTACTATAGGAGATATGAAGACTATAAAAGCCAAAAAATCCCTCGGACAAAACTTCCTCATCGACGAGGAGGCGCTCAGCGACATCGCCAGTTCTCTGGAGCTCGCAGGAAAGCATGTGATCGAAGTCGGACCTGGATACGGAGCACTCACTGAGTACATCCTCACGCATCACCCTGCGACTCTCGATCTCGTAGAGCTCGATACGGATATGGTCGAGATCCTGGATGAGAGATTCATGAAGATACAAAATCCCCCTAACCCCCTTTATCAAGGGGGAATCGAGCAATGATCTTGAGACGTAATTTCCCCCTTGATAAAGGGGGATGTCACGGAGTGACAGGGGGATTTGGTTCCTGTGACCCCGATAGCGCTTCATCATACAGATGTCCTGAAGTTCACTCCCCCATATGACGACTACTCTGTCATCGCGAATATCCCCTACTATATCACGAGTCCTATCCTCTTCCGCTTTCTCTATGACCTCGAGAAGAGTCCTGAAGCCATGGTGATCATGATGCAGGAAGAAGTCGGTGAGAAAATCCTCGAAGGACGCGCGAGAAAACCACACCACTCCTATCTCTCCCTTGCTATGGAACTCACCTGTGAGGATATCGAGATCGTTCGCTATGTCGGTCGAACTTCGTTTGATCCCGCTCCAAAAGTGGACTCTATCGTAGTGAAGTTCTCGGTGAAAAAATCTCGTGATAGAGTCCGAGAAGAAAAACTCCTCGCCCTTTGGAGAGTAGCATTCATGCACCCGCGCAAGACACTCCTCTCGAATCTGAAGTGAAGTCACTACGATATCGAGGAAGTGAAAAAATGGCTCGCAGAATGTGGGTACGATGAGAAAGTACGGGCGGAGGCGGTTAGGAAGGAAGATTGGAAATTGCTTTTCTAAAAAGCATGTGCTAAGATAAATATATTCTGAATATATCTCTATGGAGCTTCTGGGTTTTGTTATTTTTCTTTTGGTTTTAATAGTCACTCCCCTTTATATCATGTACAGGGTGAGTGACTACTCTAAGATCAGTAAACATTCATTTTTTACTGTGCATTTAAGTATCTTTATCGATGAGAGATCATGGTTACTCAGACGAATATTTAGAAGATATCTATGACTCTATCACGAATACAGGATATATAGTGCTCTCGAGGGGGTTTCTGGAGAGAAGAAAATCTTAGCAAACCTCTATATACCACAAGGCGAGACTGTAACAGATACGGAGATCGATATACTCTTTATTCACGAGAGTGGAGTATACTCCATTGAAGCAAAAGATATGAAATGATATATTACTGGATATAGAAATTCTCACATGTGGCTTCAAAAATTCGGGAGACGGATTTCTTATGAGTTCCCAAATCCCATAATACAAAACTATGGTCATATAAAGAGTCTCTCGAAGCTCATATCTTGCCCTATAAATTCCCTCATAGTTTTTTCATGGAGAGGTAGGTTAGGTATATCTGATCTTGAGGTTATAAAGAAATATGAGCTAAAAAAATATTTCATATGAAAGAATGAAAAGATACTCACCTCTGAGGAAATCAATGGCATTTATAAATTACTGGAACCATATAGTCACTCAACAAAAGAACAAGAAACTCTTCATATTAGAGAAATTCATGACAGGTATGAGAGAATTTAGTGTTTTATAATTTTCACCACGAAAAACCCCTCCGTCTCCGCTCCAGGCAGTATGCGTACGGCTTTTTTGAGTTCTTCACTATACTCAGTCTTTCCGAATTTCTCTATACCACTCTTCCACCATAACTTGTCGGAAAGTCCTATATCGATAATTTCGAGGGAAGCGCTCGGAGTCTCTTCGAGAAAGTCAGAGATGACTCACTCATTCTCTTCGGGAGCGAGGGTACAGGTCGAGTAGACGAGGGTTCCTCATTTTTTCAGTGCTGCGAAAGCAAGGGTGAGGAGCTCGTACTGAAGCTCTGCTTTTTGGCGTATGTTCTCGAGCGACCAGAATCCATAGGTCTTCTCATTCGCGAGAGATATCCGGCCCTCAGCGCTACATGGCGCATCGAGAAGGATACGATCGAATGTCTCATCCGCAGTACGATCGAAGTAGTGTCGTGCATCGAGTTTCTGTCACTCCACGATCGTCGCTCACTGGAGTTTCGCGTTGTGCATGAGCTTATCATAGCGGATCTGGTTTTGTTCGAGGGCGACTATTTTTCATTCATTTCCCATCATCATAGCGATCTGTGTCGTCTTAGATCCTGGAGCCGCACAGACATCGAGGATAGATTCTCCCGGTTTTGGATCGAGGACGAGTACTGGGAGGAGTGACGAGAGTGACTGGAGGTAGATGAGTCCGTCGTAGAAAGCTCGTGTCCCCTTCATGGCATAGTCGTGAGCCTTATCGAAGAAGTAGACTCCAGGGATCTTCTCGAAAGCTTCTATGGCAATTCCCTTTTCTGCGAGCTCTTTCATGACAGCACTTCCATCTCACTGGAGAAGATTGATGCGAAAAGATCATTTTCGTTCGAGAGAAAAAGCCTCCGTAACAGATGTGTAGTCATCGCCGAGGATCGTCTGGAGTCGAGATGTGAGGAGTTTTGGGAACAAGAGAGAGAAAAATTATTTAGTAAAACAGGTGTCACCGTATGCGTCTTTGAAGGCTTTTTCCTGTTCGAGGAATTTCGCATTCCACTCTTCAGGACTACCATAGTCGGCGAAATCCTTGTACCAGCCATGAGAGAATTTTGGCTTATTCGCTGACTTTATCGGGCACCAGTAGCGCTCAGTACGCCCTCCGATCTCGACCGCATAGGCAAATACTCCATTCACATAACTACAGTAGAGGCAGTTGATTTTTTGTACCCAGTTGAGATAGTCGAGAAATCGACGCTCATAGACGATATACTCAGATCGTTTCACTTTCGGTATACGGTAGAGGGAAAATGCCGTCCACTGATAGACCGTAAGAAAAATATCGAGGATCACCGTCGGGATGATCATGCCGTAGATAAAAGGGATCGAGAGAAAATGGCGAATATCTGTCGGGATCATGTACTTCCAGGAAGGAAGTCGAAAGGATTTATTTTTCTTTCGAAATTCTTCGAGAAATACCACACGTCTACGGCGAAATTCGAAACCATATTTCTCGGCAAGTCGAGCGTATTCTTCACGCAGATCGTTATCGAGAGATTCGATTTTGGCGAGGATCTCTTGTATCGTAGATTTCATAAAAATTAGTTACCGTTCCCAACTACTACTTTCGCATGTCGGAGAACGCGATCACGAAGCATATATCCTTTCTCGAACTCAGTGACAATCTTCCCTGTTTCACCAGGTCACTCGGTCATAACATCGTGTCGGTCAGGGTCGACCTCAGCACCGACAGAGGTGAATCAGACTACGCCTTGGGATTCGAGATATTTCTCCATGCTCGAGAGCACTGAGCGAACTCCGTCGACGAAAGTATCACCTTCGGTTCATGCTTTGAGCTTCACAGCACGTTCGAGGTTATCTACCTGAGTAAGAAGGGGCATGAGCATCTTCGCAGAGAGGAAGTGGACCATATCTGCCTTATCTCGCTCTGTACGCATGACGAAGTTCTGATAATCCGCCTGAGCACGAGCCAGAGCATCTTTGAGTCGAGTGACTTCATCAGAAGCATCAGTTTTTGGGTCGAGTGTTGCCTCCTCAGAGACGATCTCATCGAGAGTCTCTTCGACAGTTTTTGGTTCAGTATTATTGGTATCTTGTGTGGTCATAGGTTTGAAAAATAGTTAAAAAATCCGCCGAAGCGGATGAGATTATACTTTCGGTGCAGCAGGTTTCTTTGCAGGAGCTTTTTTCGCGGGAGCTGGCTTTGCCGCTACTGGAGCATCGAGCTTAGACTTGATAGCCGTATGAGCGGTTATGAGTTTCGATTTCGCTTCATCTATCCAGCTCATAAGTGTATCGTGAGCAACGTCAGCAAAGCTCGATCCTTTCTCTTTTGCCTTATCGAGGATCGCTGCCTTTTCTTCGTAGAGCTCTTCTACTTTTGCGACAGTCGCGTAAGCTTGTGCTCATCATTTTTTCTGGAGAGATGCGATAAGCTCTTCTGCTTCGGTCGTGAAACTATCGAGGAGAGAAGATGCTTTTGCCTTGAGCGAGTCGAAGTCTTCCACTTCATCGAAGTGTGTCGTGACGAATCCTTTCACTTCGGTATAAGCAGTCTTATGGATATCGACAATCTCGTCGATGATGTTATCCATTTTTGATTTCTTTGGATCAGGCTTCGATGTACCTGCGTCTTTTCGGAACTTCATAGCGACGGCGAGTCCAGCAGCGTATCCAGCAAGGAGGGTGATAAGTCTCATAATATATAATGGTTAAGATATGCGCATTATATGAAAAAGTGGGAAAAATTCAATCGTATTTTTCGAGAGCGAGCTCCTCAGTAAAAAATCACCCCTTTTCAGAAGTGATTTTTTTAAGAGAGTTTTTCTAGTTCTTACACTCATACACATAACACGTCGCCTGCATACCATGTTTTACGAATTTCTTTCCGGTAGTACAGCTTGCTGGCAAAGTATTGTCTGTAGGAGTGAGATAGTTCTTCACATTCCAGTAGGTATTGCCCTGATTTGTGTAGTTATAGCCATTCGGATAAAGAGTTCTCAGTCCTCCTGGACCATCAAGAGTATCTGGACAGAAAATATCTTCTATCCGTTCCCATGGACCTTCTCGTACAACTACTGGACCACCACCTGTTCCTACTGGAGGCGTGACAGATGTTCCTCCGAGAGCAGTATTGGTGAGTCCATCTGTATTCACTCATTTTGTCGCGTAGTCGCTCACCACTTTCTGACGGAGAGATTCTACGTTCTCGCTGGAGACGTTTGCTTTGAGTTTGTATATGAGAAACTCTTCATAGGTATTATAGATACCCCAGAGCTGTAGTCGAGCTGATGGCATTTTCTGACTACCTCCATCGACAAGGTGGTAATTACAGGCATACGTACCATTACATCCATTTCCATGCATATGAGTAAAACTCGGGCGGATGTTCACATAGTAAGTTACTCACTTCACGAGCGTACAGGTTGATCCTGCTGTAGAGATACTCGGACTCGCGAAAGCATTTCCTATTTTGTACTGGTGATTTCCTGATATACCTAGAGCCATACATGCTCAGATAGTCGTCGAAGCTGGTACTGTCACACTGTCCCACCAAGTTGTGAGAGATGGTGCTACATTGATACGATTTCCCCAGTATTTCTTTTCTTGTTCGAGAGTCACGAAGTCACATGGATACGGAGAAATCTTGACTGTTTGTGATATACGCTCAGGTGGAGCATCTCACCAACTGATACCACCATTTCACTGACCATCCTCTTCATCGATGCGGAGTTTATAGACATGCCCTGGGACGATATCTGAAGCTTTTGAAAAAGCTCTTTCTATCCATGCTCCGTTGATTGTTCATAAAAGCTCTTTGTTGAGAACCGTACCAGCGCTACATGGTGCCGGGATAGGATAGTTTGCTATAGGATTGGTGACTGGTGCTGGAGTTGGAGGAGTTGGAGGATTTGGTGGACTTGGAGGAGTCGTAGTAGATGTTGAGGATCCTGCGAGGCAGTAGTTCGCTTGGGTGAATCCTGCTTTCCAGCCAAGATTGGCATTCGCACCATTTGGGCCATCTGCGTTTGTCCATGGAAGCGGATTTGGTATGAGATAAAACGACTGAGTCGGAAGACTGAGTCCTCTCGATGAGACTTGTGCTGCGGTGATTTCTTCATCAGCATAGCGAGTTCACTTAGTCATATCATGATACGTGAGAGGTCTCACATTGATATAGAGTTTATGTGGGTAATCTCGTGGCACTATGAGCATAGGACTAAAATATGTATATGTGAGGAGTCCTTGGTCTGTTCTATACACCGAAGTTCCTTTTTGTATTACATTTGAGGAAGTGAAGTCATTTGGCTGTGAAGAGATAGCGACTTCGAGTTTCGCGACACGAGTATCTGCCTGTTCGCCTGGACTTTGTGCATTGATTGTGAATGTCCAGTACTTTGAGGTAGGCATATACGTTCCTTGGATTCCGGGCTTGTACTCTATAACGAAATTTCCATTACCGACAGCAACTGGCTTGATACCCATAGTTCACACAGTAGTGGTATGGTCTACCTTACAGTTGAGTAGACCTAGAGTTCCATAGTCACTTCCATTAGTCATAGCTTGGGTACAGTCGATCTTCGCAGCAGATGAGTATGATCATGCATATGCTGTGGTCTTACAGCTTCCCATACGCGAGTCTGTCGTGGATGGTGTAGGAGGATTTGGTGGACTTGGAGGCATGTCCACTGGTGCTGTACCTATCATAGCACCGACATTATTTCGTACGACAGCAAGCATGTCTATAGCATCCGAGAGTCCTGTATAGACTCTCTGGTAATAGGTATCTCTATCTGCTTGAGAAGAGAAATTATTTGCAGCAGTATTTATCGTCTGCATGATCGAGTCTACTTTCGCTTGATTCACGGCTCCATACGAGAAAGAGAAAGAGAAAAGAAGTGTAGATCCGAGAAGGCCAAGGAGGAGTTTCTCACGGCGAGAGAAGGCTACTGATGTTGTGAGCGCTTTCATAAAAAGAAAGGTAAAAGTATACGTATCCTACTCATAGTAGCAGAAAAAAAATATTCTGTCAAAAATCGTAGCGTTATAAGACAATTTCTGTTGACAAATTCTCACACCCATTTTTCATAATCAGAATATCGTCTTCAAGTCGTATACCGATGTTCTCTTCGGGAATATAAATGCCTGGCTCACACGTGATCACCATGCCTACTTCGAAGACCTCATCTCGCTCTCAGGTATCATGGACATCGAGTCCGAGGAAGTGCGAAGTCGAGTGCGGATAGTACTTTCTCGAGAGCACTTCGAGTTCTTTTCATGAAGTATTGGCAGGAATAAGTCAGAGTTTTTCGAGCTCGAGATTCATCCGCTCTCGCACCATTTTTTCGTACTCTACCTTCTTCACTCATGGTCGTATGAGAGATTCTGCGTATTCCTTTAAGACGATTACCGAATCGTAGACTTCTTTTTGTCTCTCAGAAAATCAGGAACAAAAATCCCCCCTAACCCCCTTTTTTATCAAGGGGGAGTCCAAAACAAGAAACACTCTCGTGATATCGGCCGCATAGCCCGCATACTCAGCTCCTGCATCGACAAGAACGAGGTCTCATGCTTCGATCCTTCGATCATGCCGAGTGTAGTGGAGTGTGCAAGCATTCGCACCACTTGCGACGATAGACGGATACGCTTCTGTCATATGATGAGCTCGAAATATCCGAGCGATCTCGGCTTCGATCTCATATTCGTACATTCATGGTTTCATAATTGTCCGAATATGGTCATGAGCGATCTTCGTCACTCGGATCGCCTCACGGATTTTCTCGATCTCTTCTGGCAGTTTGATCATGCGAAGAGATTTGAGAAGTATCTCTGGAGAGAGGAGCTTCTCCTTGGGAAAGCCACGAAGGAGTCTGTCATTCCCGCGAAGGCGGGAATCTCGATTCATATATACTCGGTCGCATAATCCAAGTAATCATGCCATGTCTTTTTTCAGAACTTCGAGGGGACGGATATCATCTATTCATAATATCTTTCTGATTTTTTTATAATCCAGTCGACCGCTTCCCCAGAGTTTTTCATGATCTGAGATCGGATCTGAGTAGATCATCCATATCATCTTCCCTCACTGCTTCATTCCAACGAGTACGATATCTGGCGAACTCACGCCCGTGAGCAGGAGCATATCAGAGTGCTGACGAAATGGATAGTACACATCTCCGTTTCGGAGTATCTCGCTATTTCCACGCAGGAAAAAAAGAGAATTCTCCTCCATATTTTTTTCGAGTATTTTTCGCTTTTTGTCTGCTATCATGTACTTGATATTATAGGAAAATAGGTAAAATGGAAGGGTAATTTCATATCTATGGCAACAACTTTTGATTCTTTCCGAGCAATGGGAGTTCAGCTAAGGTGAGCCAAAGCACGGGAAGTGACAGAAAACCCCGTTCAAACAGTCCTCTATAGAGAGCTTACAGAGAGAGTAGCTATGAAGCTCGAAGCATTTCTTATGATGAATATAGAACCTCGAGTTTCTGCGAATCGACTAGACTCCCTCAGATGAGACGTACGAAATAAGGCCCTTGCTATAATAAAAGAATGGGAAGAAAAAAGTGCGAAAAATACAGATATGCTTTTAGCTATATTTCGGGAAATTGATACGTGTCCAAGAATACCTCGCAACAGTCTTTTACGTGATGCTCTATTTGAGAAGGCATACGAGATGGTGCCGTTTCAAAAGAAATAGATACAGCTTCCTTACTCCCCCCTTACCCGAGAGTGCTATACTATCCTCGTAACCTCGAAGCAACCGAGACGCTCACTGACGGAAGGAACAAAAAATAATTCTGTTCATATACTTCCCGAGAGCACTCTGTCTCGAAATTCTTCGATTACACTGATTTTTACCCTTAACCCCTTTTATACTATGAAAAAATCAATACTTATCACTTCAGCGGTCGTTGGAACCATCGGTCTCCTCGCTGCAGTCAGTACGTTCGCCGCTACAGGCACTAGTCCTACTATGAGCACGAACAATGTCGTGAATAAAGTAGCACGAGCATTTGGCTGAGAACATGGGATGCGCGGTGGTATAGGCCCTATGAGTCAGATGACAGATGCGGAGAAAACTGCCTTCGAAGCGATGTCTGATGCTGATAGAAAGACCTATATGGAGAAGAAGCATGCAGAGATGGAAGCTAAACGTGACGCCAGAGAAGCCGTCATAGATAAGCTCCTCGCAGGTTCGACACTCACCGCAGATGAAGAGACACTTCGCAAAGAAATCATCACTGATCGTGCAGCTCATAAGGTAGAAAAAGCTCAAATGAAGGCAAAGATGGAACAAATGAAAGCAATCTTCGATAAAAAGAAAGCTGGAACCGCTCTGACAGCCGACGAGCAAAAACTCCTCGACAGTATGCCGAAGATGGGGGGACGCGAAGGAAAAGGTGGACACATGAAGGGGGGAAACCGCCAGATGTGAAACACTCAGAACTCTGCCACTCAGGCTCAGTAATCCATAAGAAACAAAGAAAAGAAAATGAAATCCCCACACGAGAAGGTGGGGATTTTTCACTCTTACTCTTCTCTTACCGAGAAGTGATATACTCATGGGGTAACGAGAGTTACAAGAGAAAAGGCAAAAAATGTCGAAGAGAAGATCGGCATTTTTTGTTACCTATTTTTCTTACCATACTCTTACAAGTAGCAACTATAATACAAATGTGCTTCTCTATTTTTGTAGCAATGGACCAAAAATCACCTCCTTGGTGATAAAAATACCAGTATCGAGTTGCAACCCCCGAAACTTTTGGACACTTTTGGTTATAAAAGTATCATAAAATCTATATACTATACTTATCATATGAATACCCTTCTTATCGAAGACAACATCGCCCTCGCCCAAACCGTCACTCGCTACCTCGCGAATGAGGAGATCGGCTGTACCCTCAGAACTGATGGAAAGGATGGCTACATGGAAGCTGTGAACAATAACTACGATGTCATCATCCTGGATATCGAACTCCCTGGAATGGACGGTATAGAGATATGCCGAAGGCTCCGAAAGGAAGGAAAGTCTACACCTATCATCATGCTCACTTCTCGTGGGACTCAGGACGATGTCGTCACAGGACTCGACTATGGAGCAGATGACTACCTCGCGAAGCCATGCGACTACCGTGAACTTGTGGCACGTATACGAGCACTTGGGCGGAGAACTCAGAACCATAAATGAACAGAAAAGATAGAACTTGGGCAACTGACACTCGAACAGGAAAGTCACACAGTGACCTGGAAAGGAAAGAACATCGATCTCTCGAAACGAGAGTATGAGCTTCTGCATTATTTCGTCGTGAACCATGAACGGATCGTCTCGAAGACCGAACTTCTCGAGAAAATATGGGGAATATACGATGCCTGGGCAGAGCAAAAAGTCGTCGAAGTCTATATCGGATACCTTCGAAGGAAGCTCGACAAGAGCATTATCGAGACGATAAAATGAGTCGGATATAAAATCAATACCTAGTTAAAAACTATGCTAAAAAATTCTTCTCTTCTTGGAACCGAGCGTCGCCTCACTACTCTTTTTATGGGGTGAGCTTTTTTGTTTCTCGTGCTGTTCGAAGGACTCTTCATCGGTGGCAGGATGTACACGGAGTGAGTGTATCAGAAACAGGACTTCGAGAAAGAAGTCTACTCTATAACTCATCGTACTCCCGGAGAAAAGGGGAGAAAACCTGGTATCGGTATGAATGCTCTCATCATTGATTCGAGTGGAAATATCATCGATGTGCGAGGTCCGATCGGACGTGAAGACGGTGACGAACTCATCGACCTGAGTGTCATGGCTCGCGTGTCTCCAGATACGACTCTCGAACAAAATGGTATCATCATGAGAAAAGTAGCCAATGCAGGATGATGAACATTTACGATATTTTTCCGAAAGTGAGGCTATCCGATCGACGACATCATCCGTGATATTATCCGCTTTCTCGCGCTCGATTTCCTCATACTTTTGCCGTTTTATTTCATGGGCAGATACTTCGTACGCGAGACGCTGAAACCAGTCGATGACAATCTCGATACCATGCATCACTTCATCCACGATGCAGGGCACGAGCTGAAAACTCCTCTCGCGATCATATCGGGAAATCTGCAGATCCTCAGAGACATGAAGAATCCAGACCCATCTCTCGTCACTGAGAGTATAGGAACGATCGTCTCTATGAAGGACTCTCTCGATGGCCTCCTCGAGCTCACGAATCTGAAGGAGAAAAAAATTGGGAAAACTCGACTTTCCGAAACCCTGAAAGAAGAAATAGAGAAACAGAGAAAATTTCTCGAAAAGAAACATATCACGATCCGTACTGATGTGAATGAGGGGGTTACACTCAAGATCGATCCGAAACACTTTGCTCTGCTTTTCTCGAACCTTCTGAAAAACGCCATCACTTATAACAAAGACGGATGAACGATAGAAGTATCGTATCTGAAGTGAGTATTTAGTGTAAAGGATACTGGGATAGGAATAGAGAGTGATAAACTCTCGAGTATCTATGAGAGATTTTATCGAGCGGATCGAAGTGGCAAGACCTCGGGAAGTGGTATAGGACTCTCGATCGTCGATCGTATCGTGAAACTCTATAACTGGAAGATCGAGGCAAAAAGCGTACTCGGTGAAGGGACAGAGTTCCGCATAGAGACGAAATAACTTGATTTCGACAAAAAAAGTATAGTATGATACAGTATTCTTAATCTCTATTTTATGAAAAAAATCATCATCGTCTCAGCCCTCACTCTGATACTCTCTTCTTGTACATGGGGACAGAGCACTCCCGTGAGCCCAGCTATAGTAAATACACCAAGCCCGTATCCTACTACTACGATCTCTGGAGAAATGCTTCCAGACACGACTCCTGCAACAGGTGAGAACTACTCGGCGAAAGGAACAGAGCCATTCTGGTCTCTGGAGATAACTCCGACTGAAACTACTCTCACACGCCCAGGTGAGAAAGATACGATCACCAAGAAATATGAAACTCGCCAGACAGATAAGTGAGCGATCATCAATATCAAGGATGCAAAGGGTGAGTTCTTCGTAAATCTCACAAAAGGAAGCTGTAGCGATGGTATGAGCGAGACAAAATACTCCTACAATGTAACTGTCCTCGTCGGTGCTGAGACACTCACAGGATGTGCTACGAAGAAATAATAAATCCTCTATAAAAAATCCCTCCAAGTTGGAGGGATTTTTTATAGGAGCTCGAGTCGGACAATCGTCTCGATATGATGCGTATGCGGGAACATATCCACAGGGGCAACATCGGTGATACGATATCTCGAGAGTTTCTCCGTCTTCTCATCTCGCGTCTTCCCGACGAGAACTTCGAGATCACGGGCGAGCGTCGCAGGATTACAGGAGACATAGATGATCTCCTTGGCACCAAATGACAGGATACTCGGGAGAGTATCCGGGTGCATCCCATCTCGAGGAGGATCGATGACGATCGTGTCTGCTTTTTTATTCGCTTCTTTCCATTCTTTCGCGAAGACTTCTGCTTTTTTACAGACGAATTGTACATTTGTGATACCATTTTTGGTCGCATTTTTCTCTCCATCCGCACTTGCACTTTCGATGAGCTCGACGGAGTAGACCGTATCGAAATGCTTCGAGAGGAGGATACCGATCGTCCCTGTCCCTGCATAGAGATCGAGAAGGACTCATCCCTTGTGTCGGATGAAGTCGATGGCTCTCGTATAGAGTTTCTCGGCTCCAAGGGTATTCACCTGGAAAAATGACTTCGGCTGGATCTCGAAAGTGAGCGACAGAAGCTCTTCGGTGATAGCAGATTTCCCAGAGAGAAGGATAGGATTACCCGTGACGATATCGGCTCGTCACGTATTCTCGAGAAAGTAGATAGAAGCGATATGAGGGAATTTTTCGGTCAATTTTCGAACCATTTCTGTAAAAAAATCCTGATACTCCCCCTCGTAAATATGATTCACTGAAAAGATAAGCATGATCTCTCCCGTCTTGTGTGCCTTGCGTACGACAAAGTGACGATAGAATCCTACTTGTGTCTTCGGGTCATATGTCGGGAATCCCGATGCACGAGAAAGGGTATCGACTTCATGAAATATCGAGTTGATCTCCTCATCTGCGAGAGCACAGTACGAACAGTCGATGATACGGTCGAACTGTCCCTGAGCATGGAATCCGAAACGGAAATCATCGTGAATTCCTTCACGTTCGCTGATATATTTCCCCCAAGAGAACTCGACTTTATTGCGATACCCATAGATTTCTGGCGAAGCGATGATAGGATGCCAGATAGTATCTCATGTAAATTCACCGAGGTGATGAAATGCCTCTTTCACCTGTCATTCCTTGATACGAAGCTGATCTTCATATCCGATAGTGAGCCACTTCGCACCACCATAGAGTTGGTGTCCTGGCAGGAGCGGGACTTCGAGAGGAGACTTCTTCATGACATCGAGTTCTTGTCCTTCGTAGTGAGATTTTCGCTCCTTCAACACTCGCACATTCACGATACTTCCGGGGATACACCCTCCCGTAATGATGACTTTGCGACCATCAGGCGCGACACCAAGTCACTTCCCTCAGAAGATGAGCTTGTCGATGGTGATGTTTTCGAGTATTTGATTTTTTGGCATAAAATAATCCGCGTAAAGATGGGCGGATTATAGGGGGAAATGGGAAAAAGGGAAGTTAAGGTTTAAAAAACTTATCTGGCGTCATTGTTTCTTGTAGCAACTCCAGCATTTCTCTCATATCTTGTAATACATCATCTGATAAAGCAAAGGCAGTGTGTCCTAATATTAAGTTTCTATACTGCATTTCATGGTGAATATTTAAGAAGAAGGCATAGATATATTTTAAATTCTCAATTTCATCAGGCGCCATAGTGGTGAGCTTATTAGCTCTGATATAATCAAGTCTATCTACGATATTTTTCGGAATTTCTGCTATAAATGGAGGGTGTCCATTGTCTCTGATTAGTCTAGCTAATGCTAATGCCAACGCATATTGAATAACCCTTAATGGTCCTGGTTTCACTCAGTGAACACCTTTTAGTGGATCAAAATAAAGTACACCATTTTCAACATCGATAACTTTTCTTGTTTCCCACTTGAAAGTTTGTTCTCAAGATTTAAGTATAGCTCTATGGTTACGGAATCTATGATAAAATTTTTGAGTATATTTTGGGGTTAATTGAATTTCATGAGACACCCTTCGCAATAATTCTTCATAAAATTCTGTTCTACCAAATAAGAGCCTACTATCCCATATCCTTGTAGGAAAAACTAGACAGGGATTATTCTGATAAATGATAAGGCTATCGTCTGGTTTTTTAACTTCTATATTATCAAGTACCCCATTGAATCACTGAGATAGTGACGCCACTAATTTTCAGACAAAAAGATTTTTACTAGGATATAAGGTGAGTTCTGGATTCGAGTCCACTGATGTAAAAGGTTTATTCTCACTTCTTCCATCACTTCAAGTGGTAAAAACCGATAGCTCACTTGGGTCTTGATTTCTAAGTATTTCTTGAACTGCCTGTCTCATTTTCATAATTCTTTGGTCTCAAGCATCTTTTATTCTTCGATTTGCTCAAAGAACGTCGTGTTTTGATGTTGGAACTGTAAGTGTCATATTGAAAAGTATACCATTTTATTCAAAATAGGTCAACTATTTATACTATTCCCCATTCAGCTCCTCCTTGTCCCCAAGGACCACAGGATCAGTCCCGAAGAGGACATCATAGACGGCAATCCAGCGAGCTCCGATCTCGCGTATGTATGTACGGAGTCCGAGTTCTATGCTGATATTTGCCGATCCATACCCGATAGCGTCGATATGGTTGGCTCGAGCGATGAAGAGAGCTCGCTCGACATGAAATGGCTGAGAGATGATCGTGAAGCCACTTCCCTGACCAAATACTTCACTGGCTCGTACGACAGAGTCGAGCGTACGGAACCCTGCGTAGTCGAGCGTGATATCTTTCTCGGGGATGCCCGCCTTCATGAGAGATTTTCTCATGGCTTCAGGTTCATTGTATGCTAAGGTAGAGTTATCTCATGAGACGATGATGTGATGGATCTTTCCTCGTTCATAGAGCATCTTCGCCGCTTCGATACGAGTCGTGTAGAAGAGATTGTTCATACCTCAGACCGATGGCGTCGTCCCGAGGAGAAGCCCTACTTCTCGTGCTGGGATCGTATCGACATCACGATAGACACTCCCCGATGTCATCCATGAGATGAGCGCCCAGGGAGAGACAGCGAGGACCGCGAGGAAGATGAGGAGAAGGAGGAGTTTTTTCACAAGAAGAGACTAGAAGTTACGAGCAATAATCACCTTCACATTTTCAGGATTTTTGAGAGTGAGCAGATCATCTGTGAATTGTCAGCCAAATGGTATACATCGAGTTGTTGCCTTATATTTTTCTTTAATTTCTTTTTCCATTTCAGGATTTTTGTCCCACTCATAGATCGCGAATTTTCCTGCTTCGACCGCGATACCGACCTCGTCGAGAGTTTCACACGCAACCGTATTTTCGATAAGGCGTTTTCTACTGTTTTCGAGAAGAGTTTTTTGTCATTCACTGTGCATCCGTGTCACAGTATCACCGAGAAGTTCACGCTCGAGGATAAGTTTTTCTCCACTGATACGAGAGACGACGACACATTTATTGTTTTCTATATCTCGCTCACCACACTCAATACGTACAGGATACCCAGACTGTTCCCAGTCTCCGATCTTCTCTCCCAGACGCGCATCACGAAAGTCGATGAGGACTTTCCCTTTCGGACCGACGATCGCTCGGAAGTACTCCCCTTGTACTGGCACTTCTGTAGTACCACCCGTCAATTCGGAAGCAAGAGATCGGAGATACGTATTCACCTTGTCACTGTTCTCCTTTCCGTATATCGGAAGAAAGGTTGCCATATATTCACTCATTTTTGGTGGGATGATAAGTCATTTATCATCCGAGTGTGACGAGATAACTCCTCCGATAGATCGTGTAGACAGTCCCCACGAAGTATACCACGGATGAGCGAGTTTTCCATTTCGATCCTGGAAATTGACGCCGAAACCTTCCATAAATCCCTGTCCGAGAAGGTGACTTGTACAGATCTGAAGTGCCCAACCATTCGACATCATCGGCTCGAACGTATAAGTCGTATCTGCTCAAGCGAATTTCTCACTCTGTGTCTTCTTTCCTGCAATACCATCTATCGCCATGAGTTCATTGATCGTCTCGATATAGACCTTCCAGTGGATATCGAGCGCGAATGTATCAGCATCATCTCTCGTCTCATGGAGCGTATGTCCTTCTTGCCAGTGAAACTCTGCTGTACGCAAAAATGGTCGGGTTCGCTTCTCCCAACGGAGCACACTCACCCACTGATTATAGAGGAGTGGGAGGTCACGGTAGGATTGGAGTTTATTTTTGAAAAAATCACAAAACAAAAGTTCTGAAGTCGGACGTATAGCAAGTGGCTCTTCGAGCTCTTTTCCACCACCTATAGTGACAACCGCAAGTTCTGGTGCAAATCCTTCGACATGATCTTTCTCACGTTCGAAGAAACTCATTGGTATAAGCATCGGAAGATAGAGATTTTGGACACCGAGGAGATCAAGTTTTTTTTGCATCTCCGTGCGAATGCGATCCCACATAGTGACTGCCTTCGGCATGAATGTGATACACCCAGGTGCTGGTGAATATTCGAAAAGTTCTGCTGCTTGTGCAACATCGAGATACCATTGAGCGTAATCTTGAGAGCGAGAAGTGATTTGCATAGAAAAAATAAGTGATGAAATTATAAAGAAAAATCTCATTTTCGGAAATAAAAATCCCCCTCTTGTTCATTTCTGACTTTCGAGGGGGATTTTAGTATATTCACTGAAATTACCTTTCGAAAGTCGAAAGGGGAACGGGGACAAGGTATGCGAGACGAGCTTGGTAAGTCATAGGGTGATGATACGATTTTTCCTTTTGTTGTCAAAAATTTCTACTCTGCGTACTTTTCGAGTAGTGTCTGATATGTGCGAAGGAGGTCTCTGATATGCGAAGTATATGGTGTACTCTGGAAGTCGGTATCCGCCATATCTCAGACACGAAAGTTCGGTGGTAATACTCACTCGAGGAGACTCGCTCGATCTCGCGGGAGCATGATAAACTCGATCCACTCCTCGAGCGGGAGCCACTCATCCTGACTATGAGACCGTGTCTCTCTCCAGAGACCACGAGAGCGAAGGTCACTCTCGATATCGGAAAGGAGCTCACTGAGTTCACTGATGATAGAGTCCTTAGGTGAGGGTAGCATAGTTTTACTTACGTTTCTTGAGACTCTCATACCATGTCTTCTCTTCATCTGACCAGTGGAGAAACGGATGTTCTGAGAAAGAGTTATTGGTAATCTTCTTGAGCTTAGTGGTTTCCTGGCCGATCCAGCCAGGGATTTCGAATTTTTCCTCTTCATCCTTGAGTTCGATGTCCGCGAGGACGATACCTTCATTTTCTCCCTCATATTGGTCGAATTCCCACACTTTCCCATCGGTATGGATGTAGGAATAACGGGTTTTTGTGACTTCCTTGTGTCCGATCATGATATAGAGTGCGACACGGTATGGGACCTCCCACTCATATTCATCACGGATATTGGGGCCATCTTTTTTACTTTTGATATCGACTTTGAATGTGAAAGCCGCTGACTTCTCACCCGTCTTCTGATCATCGATGAGACGGACGCGGAGCTTATTCCCCTCGCCACGATGGATAGTCGCTTGGACGTATTTTTTGGCTGGGAGTCAGGCTTTGATCTTTTGCCAGTCGGGATGTTCGGTGTTGACGACGAACTGTCGTTCGATTTCTTGTGCCATACGAAAAAATAATCTGCATATATTGTAGCAGATTATTTTATTTTTTACAAGACTTGAATACAAGATGTTATTTTGGTGCTCGAGATGGGACTTGAACCCACACACCCTAGGGGCATACGCATCTGAAACGTACGTGTCTACCATTCCACCACTCGAGCAAAGCGTACTACAGCTTATAAAAATCAACCAAAAAGTCAAAATAAGAAAAAGTGGAATATTGACTTTCAAAAATTTATCTATACCATACTTCTATATGAACAACGAAATTCCATCTACCGATCCTGATGTTCTAGTATCAGCTCCAGAAACTCCAGATGATGTAATTATAAAGAGTTTTATGGAAGCAAATGCAAGAATGGCGAGCTCTGCTCTTCGTGGTCCACCGACAGAAGCCGACAGAGCAGCACTCAGGCGGGTTTCGGGAGTTATAGGTATACAGGGACCTCAAGCTATGCTCCCTGTCGAAAGAGATACCGACGAATGGAGAAATATGGCGCGAGATCGCAAACCAGGTCCATTGCCCGAACTCACTTTACTAGGTGGCCTAGGTACAAGAATTACAGTAGGAAGGAACTCCTACTAACACATCGCTCACACGAATCCCATAAAAAGCGGATGTGGTCTCGATGGACGAGAGATGAGTTCAGGATGTGCCTGAGTGGCGATCATATAGGGATGCTCTGCAATCTCGACGATCTTAGTCTGAACCTAACAACCCAGATTGTTATCTACGGAACACGGAGTGGTATCGAATACTGGAGAAGCTCATGAGGCAGTCCGTGGTGGGACAAGTGTCCCTTCGATATAGTCCATCGGATCCGTGGTATCCCACTCATGTGGATGATTCCAACTCTTCCAGTCATACCTCCACTCATTCCAGCCGATACCGAGATGCCTAACATATATGCCCTCCTCTGCGAGCGTTTTTCCGACCTTTCTCCCGGTCATACACGCTCGACTATAACAATAGACAATGATCTCTCTATCAAGTGGAAGTGCGCGGAATGCCCCGACAATACGATCCACTTGATCATAGGCATTTGTATCTCTATCCTTGTAGGCTGGTATGTTGATTGCTCATTTGATATGAGCTTCATTGTATTCTTCTTCACTGCGGAGGTCGACGATGATGGCAGTATTACTCTGTGTCTCTATCTTTTTCCTGAGTCCGTGCGGACTGACCTGGACAGCATTTTCTATAGTATAGTACTCTGCGATCGGATTCTCTAGTACCTGGAGAGTATAGAATACAGCACCTGCAGTCAAGATAGATGAGACAAAAGCTGAGAAGATAATGAGGAGTGTTGTCTTCATAGGAGAGAATATATAAAAAACTAAAAACGGATCTGGACCGAACCAAGATAGTGAGACTCGAGCGCATCTCGCCAATCATAGAGCATAGAATCAGGTGGACTATATCATGCAAATCCTGGATCCAGTGTTTCTCCTCTTCTGTATCTCTGGAGGGAATACGATTTGGCGTCAGAGATGATATCCCCGATTCACTCGATATCATCAGGCGTGTGGATACCACCGATGAGCGTCGTACGGAACTCATACGCAGGAGCAGATTCTTTGATGATCGAGACGCTCCTCTGATACGGAGTCATGTCTTCGACAACGCCCGTGAGGATATAGTATTTTTCCCACGTATGCTTAATATCCATCGCGATATAATCAACGAGGTTGGATCGGATGAGTGCCTCGAGGACCTCTGGGTATCTCCCGTTGGTATCAAGTTTTATCTTGAATCAGAGAGTCTTGATCTTGGCACAGAACTCTCAGAGATCTCGGTGGATTGTAGGTTCTCCTCAGCAGATAGAGACTCCCTCGAGAAGTCATTGTCGTGTTTTGAGGAATTCGAGAAAATCTTTCTCGCTCTCACGGGAGATCTTGAGTCTCGATATGCGCTCGGGGAGAACGAAGTCAGGGTTGTGACAGTATCCGCACCGGAGATTGCATCCAAGTGTAAATACCACACACGCAACATGTCCAGGATAGTCTATAAGTGAGAGTTTGTTGAGTCAGGAGATGAGCATAATTGATGGGTAAGTGTTTTTGATTCCTCAAAGTAGGTACGAGTGTAGAACTCGGATTTTTTGCCACGATTGAACTGAGATACTGGACGATAGTATCCCATCACTCGGGTGTAAATCTCGCACTTGGTACGTATTGGTTGAGTTGGTGTAGTGGTCATAGATAATGATGGTTAGAAAAATGGGGATTTTTAAAGACTTTTCTCAGTGAGAGAGGCGATCTTAGACGTATCGGCCGTGAATGGAATCCGTCCATCGATATCGAACTCTTGTCCGGTATATCCTATCTGCGCATCACAGATAGGGCAATAATCATGTTCCCCAGCGATGTATCCGTGTTTTGGACAGATGGAAAATGTCGGAGTCACCGTGATATACGGCAGACGGTAGTTCTCAAGAACGGTACGTACGAGTTTTTTGCATGCAGTGATGTCTGAGATTTTTTCTCACATGTAGAGATGGAGGACGGTTCATCCAGTATACTTGCACTGGAGATTATCCTGATATTCGAGTGCCTCGAACGCATCATCCGTGAAGTTGACAGGAAGCTGTGTAGAGTTTGTATAGTAGGGATTATCCCTAGTTCCGGCTTGGATGATATCTGGATGTTGTTTCTGGTCTTCTTTGGCGAATCGATAGGTTGTCCCTTCTGCAGGGGTTGCTTCGAGATTATACATATTACCTGTTGCTTCTTGGTATTCTTTGAGTATCTCTCGCATATACTCAAGGACTTCTTCGGCGAATTGCTGTCCCCACACGGTCGATATATCGCTATATCCACCACTATAATTCAGTATTGCTTCGTTCATACCATTGAGTCCGATCGTAGAAAAGTGATTGCGAAATGAACGAAGATAGCGATACGTATATGGATAGAGTCATTGTTCGAGCCAATTGGTGAGCGTTTTGCGCTTGATCTCGAGGCTCTCACGAGCGAGATCCATGAGCTCATGGATACGAGCATAGAACGCATCCTTATCTCACTTGGTCGCATATCCGATACGCGCGAGATTGAGTGTGACGACCCCGATCGAGCCTGTCATCTCTGCAGAACCGAAGAGTCCATTGCCGCGCTTGGTGAGCTCTCTGAGATCGAGCTGGAGTCTGCAACACATAGATCGGACAGCACCAGGCTTGTAGGCGGCTTCATTTGGGACTTTTGATAGAGTGCCATCTGGATTTTCTACCTGCATGTACTGAGAGCCGACGAAGTTCTGAAAATATGGGAGTCCATATTTTGCTGTCACCTCGAAGAGTGGATCTATCTCGGAACTCTCCCATGGGAAATCTTCGGTGATATTGTATGTTGGGATCGGGAAGGTAAATGCCCGTCACCGATAGTCTCACTCTCAGTAGACCTGGAGGAGTGCTCGGTTGATGATCATGCGCTCATGATCGAGCTCTCAGAATTTTTTGTGATACTTTCATGCATTGTGTCATCAGAGATGGAGCGCCTCCTCGGCGAGATCTGTCGGGCAGGACCAGTCGAGCGTGATATTGGTGAATGGTGTCTGTGTCCCCCAGCGAGATGGGACGTTGAGCCCGAAGACAAAGTTCTGCATCTGCTGGAGCACATAGTCGTATGTTTTTTTGTCTATATAATCTGTACGTTCCTGTTCTGTCGAGAAGAGGAAAGCATGCGTCTCGATATCTGTATAGATCTCCTGCCGATACTTGTGGACGAACGGTGAGAGATAGGTATCAAAAGATGAGAATGCCTGTGCTCCTGCCCACTCATTTTGGAGCGTACCGAGAAAATTGATCATCTGATTAACGGCGGATTGGAGATTTTTGGGTGGTGCTGATTCGATACGATTGGGCATGCCATTGAATCCTTCTTCGAGAAGTTGCCTCAGGCTCCAACCAGCACAGTATCCACAGAGCATATCAAGGTCATGGATATGGTAATCTCCATTGCGATGGGCTTCTCCGATCGATGCGGGATAGATGCATGAGAGCCAATAATTGGCACTTACTTTGCCAGAAGTATTGAGTATCTGTCATCCGAGTGAGTACCCAGAGTTCGCATTGGCATTGACGCGCCAGTCTTGTTTTTGGATGTATTCGTTGATAGTAGCCTCGATATCAAGCATCACCTTATGCGGTTTTTCTCGATTTTGCTGGTGTTCTTCTCGATAGAGGATATACGCACGGGCCACTTGTTCATACCCATTACTCATGAGGACGGATTCTACGGTATCTTGTATCTGTTCGACGGTTGGGATGGTATCCTTGTAGGTGACGTCGAGATAGGATTGTACCTCTGATGCCATTTCTCTTGCATATACATCATCCATTATACCGAGTGATGCCATAGCGCGGGTGATAGCAGATTGTATCTTCTCTACATCAAAAGTTGCTATGGTGCCGTTTCGTTTTTTTATCTTATATATAGCCATAAAATTATACTGTTATGAAAAATAATCTACCTATAGTTGTTCGAACTAACTAGTAAACACAATATATAGTGTTATAAAAATAAGTAAAGAAAAAGTATCATCGTGCAAATGATACTCATTCTTATATAATCGGTTTATGGCTTCAGTATGTATAAAGAATTTATATAGACAAAATCCGGATTAATCTTTTGGAAATATACTATTTCACCATAGCTTTCACGAATCCCATAAAAAGCGGATGCGGATGAAATGGTCGAGAGATAAGCTCAGGATGAGCCTGTGTGGCTATCATATAAGGATGATCAGCTATCTCGACAACTTCTGCGAGAGTGCCATCGGGTGAAGTCGCGGATACGATGAATCCTTTCTCTTCCATACGTGCGCGATACGCAGGATCGAACTCGAAACGGTGACGATGTCGCTCAGTGACTTCCAGAGATCCATATACTTTCTCTGCGAGACTTCCCTGACGGATGATGCACGGATACGACCCAAGTCGCATGTTTCCTCATTTTGTCGTCAGGTTTTTCTGGTCATGCATGATGTGGATGATATTATGTTTCCCTTCGGGAGTGAACTCTTCACTCGATGCATAGACGATACCGAGGACATTTCGAGCGAACTCGATCGCCATGATCTGAGATCCGAGACAGATTCCGAGGTAGGGAATATTTTTCATGCGGGCATACTGGGCCGTCATGATCATCCCCTCCGTTCCACGCGTTCCGAATCCTCCTGGTATACAGATCCCATTGAATCCATCCAGCATCCCGACACCATTTTTCTCGATATCTTCTGCTTCGACGAACTCGAGTTTTACTTTTTTCTGGTGAGCATATCCAGCCGCACGAAGTCACTCATTGAGCGAGTAGTAGGCATCTTCGAGTCCGACATATTTCCCGACCATCGCGACACGGAGGATATCATTCGACGCTTCGATATTCGCGAGGAGCTGTTCCCATTTCGACATATCTGGGGTAGCGGGCGTGAGACGAAATGCAGAGAAGATCTTTTCTCAGAAATCGTATGAATCAAAAGAAAGTGGTACGCGGTAGATCGAATCGAGTGTCGGGGCTCCGATGACATGACTCACAGGAAGTCCCGTCGAAGAAGCAATCTTCCCCATCGTCTCCTCAGGAATATCGGTATCAGCACGGATGATGAGAAAATCTGGAGAAAGCCCATAGCTCATAAGAGTACGGACCGAGTGCTGGATAGGTTTCGTCTTCAGTTCTTTCGATGCTCAGAGAAAAGGCAGAAGCGCTACATGGACGAATATCACATTCTCATTCCCGAGTTCGTGTTGGAGCTGACGCGCAGATTCGAGGAGATATTCGTTTTCCATATCACCTACCGTTCCTCCGATCTCGATGATCGAGATATCTGCGTTGGCGAGTTCGTATCCTTTTCGGATTTTCTCCTTCACGAGGTCTGTGAGATGCGGGACGATCTGGACAGTTCAGCCCAAATAATCACCCCTTCTCTCTTTCGTGATGATCTCTTCATAGAGCTTCCCTGAAGTGAATGAAGAGAACTTATTCATATCCGTATCCAGAAATCGCTCATAGTGACCAATATCGAGATCGGTCTCCGCGCCGTCCTCGGTGACGAATACTTCGCCATGCTGGAATGGACTCATCGTGCCTGGATCGACATTGAGGTATCCATCGAATTTCTGGCAATACACTCGCTTCCCCATACCCTTCAGTATAGCTCAGATAGATGCTGCAGAGATCCCCTTTCCGATACCAGAGAGGACACCTCATGTGACGAAGATAAGTTTCA
>CAYSEP010000005.1:21330-34747 GCA_964430065.1 uncultured Candidatus Peribacteria bacterium | reverse complement strand
CAGACTTCCATCGCAAAGGCGACATTTTCGTATACGGTTTTTTTCGGAAGGAGTTTAAAATCCTGGAATATAACGCCGATTTTTCTGCGATGTTCGAGTATTTGCTTACTCCCGAGAAGTGATATATCTTTTTTCTTATCGTTGTATATATGTCCTGATTTTGGCTGAATCTCACCGATAAGTGACCGTATGAAACTCGTCTTTCCACTTCCTGATGCGCCGATAAGAAAGAGAAATTCTCCAGGACGTATCTCGAGGTTGAGATTGTGAAGCACAGTACGGTTTCCGTAGGCAAGATGAACATTATGGAAAATCATAAAACTAACGAGGAAGGATAGTGAGTGATACTTTTTTTTCTACTTTCTGTAAGCTCCCGTCGATCGCAGTGATCGTGAGGATATGATCACCTGCTCAGAGTCCAGCAGAGCTTACTGGTATGACGAAGATATCTCCTACGACACTGGATTGTATATTCTTTCCGTCGATCGACACAGATACTTCTCTTGTTGGAGTGGCAATATTTGTCTTAAATCGAAGATTGAATACGTCTCCTTCGTAGAGTCTGATTTTCGGACTTGATTCTCGAGGGTTGATCAGGCTAATGGTAGGTGGGAAACTTGGTGTCACTCCAGGGGTGATATTTGCTCACCCGACAGTGATCGTCCTACTTTCTCGATAAAGGAATCCATAGATATCGGTAGCCTCGATCTGAAACGTGTATTCTCCCGCACTGAGCTCCTTCGTCCATCTGAATGATCCTGATTCTTTCGCTCCAGTGGCGAATGAAGTGGAGCTTTCTATAGTATCCATATATTTTACGACGATATCTCGTATAGCTCTATCACCATTCCAAGATGCTTCGAGGATTTTCTTTCCTGGAGTTTCGAGAGTATTATTTATCCCTGTCGTCCGAAGACTCAGTTCGACGTTTCATCCAGCACCGGGTCGTTCACAAGGGGTCGAAGATCTTCCCGTGAATGTCGAACCACTTTGTCCTCCGCCTCATACGGCTTCGAAAAATCATGACAGCCAAGCAGGATCAAATCCATCGATAACAGGATTGGTTGTCGGTATGTAGATTTTTCCTATAGCTCCAGGTGGAGTATTTTCCGCTACGGGTCCATTACAGAGAGTATCAACCTCTTCCTCTTTCATCCCACCATCATATTCTGTGAGTTTCACTGCCATAAGAGTGCTCACTTTCTGGTCTTCTGGAGTCGTTTCTGTAGCGAGTTTTCCACTGGTTTTTGCTATCGTGAAACTGTAGACTCATTCGGGCTTTTTCCATGTTTCTTTCGGAAGTTTTTTATGTGCATATTCCATAAATGGTTTCCATATGCCTGCAGCACAGTTGAGTCCGTCACAAGTTCACTTCGTTTCTCTTCCATCGACATTTCCTGCCCAGACGACTGTAGTGATCTGTGGTGAATATCCTGCCGTCCAGAGATCTCGTGGAAGTATTTTATCTTTCCCGACTTCCTTATTCGATGTTCCTGTTTTTGCCGCGACATCCCGCCCATTTATAGTGAGTGCATTTCTCCAGAAGCCTTCAGGACGAGCTTCAGGATCAGAGAGGATTTTTGTGACGATATAGGCACTTGCAGGAGAAAAAATAGCATCCTTTTTTTCTTCAATCTTGTACTCTTCGAGAATATTTCCATCACTATCTTCGATTTTTTCTATCGCATGGACGTCACGTTTGATGCCGAGATTCGCGAATACGCTGTATGCCTGCATCAGATCTATCGGGCGAACTTCGGCAGTTCCTATGGCCATAGGAGCCCCATATCCCGCATTTTCTACTACAGTTGACATTCCGAAAGACCGCACTTCTTTCACGATTTCTTCTTCGCGTCATCCGAGGTAAAACATTTTTACCGCTGGGATGTTTCGAGAGTAGGCAAGAGCATTTCTGACGGTCATGATTCCTTTAAAACTACGATCGTAGTTATCCGGAGTCCACTTTCCGAAGTTGGTTTTCATATCAGCGACAGGACTTTCTGGGCCTATAGGATTTTTGGATATAGCAAGCGCGTAGACAAATGGCTTAAATGAAGAACCTGGTTGGCGTTTTGCGATAACCATATTATTGTTTCCGCCGTGTTCGATATCGAAATAATCAGGTCCTCATACCATGGCAAGGAGGCCACCATTTTTATTGTCCATACTGACGAGCGCAGCACTCGATGCGCCGTATTGAGATTTGTTTATTGCTACCTGTTTTTTTACGAGTTCTTCTGCTTTTTCTTGAAGGTCGGGGTCGATTGTCGTATAGACCTTGAGTCACTGGGTGATGTCGATATCTTTCCCGTATTTGGTTTCGAGATACTCTTTTATATACATTACGAAGTATGGGTAGCGGATATTTTCGCTATATTTGCGAAATTCGAACTCCAGTCCATCGTATATGATCTTGTGAAAAGTCATGCTATCGATCGAGCCATCTTCGAGCATACGAGAAGCGACGAAGTCTTTTCGACCGATCTCATACTCGAGGATAGAGTCACTCGTGACTCATGAGAGCGATACCTCTCCACGGATACGGATATCTCCGAAAAATGTCAGGAGCTCATCGGAACCGAGATCACTACAACCATCGCTGTCAGGACTATATTTCGAACTTCCCATATACTCTTCCTTCACTCCACATACACGTATATCAGATCCGACTTTTTCTAGAGTCATCCCAGAGAGATATGATCGAAATGTTTTATAGAGGTTTCCTGCTTTTGCTCGTTTCTCAGGAGTATCGAGTTCTGTGATATTGGTACTATCATCGGTAGGGTAGACATATGCACTTCACATGAGACGATCTCTATGACTGTATGGAGAATAGTATGTCGGTCATTTCGGAAGGGAAGCGAGGATACTTGCTCAGAGAGGTCAGACTTCTTTTGCGCTTTTTCCGAAGTAGGTTTTCGATGCTTCTTCTACGCCGTTCGCATTGTACCCAAATGATATAGCATTGAGATACATTTCGAGAATCTTTTCTTTATTATAACTTTTATTGAGTTTATATGAGAGATAGGCTTCTTGTACTTTTCGTTTGATAGAACGCTCTTTTGTCAGGAGAGTATAGCTGATGAGTTGCTGGGAGAGTGTAGAGGTTCCTTTGATTTTATCTGTCTTTCCTGTTATATAGTTAAGTCCTGCACGTACCAAGCCTTTTACATCGAATCCAGGATTCTCGAAAAAAGTCTTATCTTCTGTGGATATGATGGCATTTTTGATCGAGTCAGATATCTCGGTGTACTCTGCGTAGGTACGTTTCCCGTCGTTAAAGAGTGTATATATAGGCTTCTTATCTTTGTCATATATGACGGTACTTTCCTGGAAGTAGTCACCACGTTCGATAGACTCTACCTCTGGAACTCCCCTGAGAAATATTACCCAAATTCCTCCGATAAAAAGAACAAAAAGGAGTATACAGGCGCCTAGAATTTTTAGGATCATTTCTTTCCTAAAAATGCGGTTCCATAATGTCATGGAAGAGAATGTGGAGAAGTATGTTTTTTTTCTCATAAGTAGATTTTTAGAAATTTTCCCACTCACCGGGAACTATGCTTTTTTCTCAGGAAACTTCCTTTTGTTTTGTGCTTGAAGTTGTCGATGCTGGAGATTTTTCTTTCGTTTTTCCTGTGAGCGTTCCGCCACTTCCTTCTCAGGAAATCGTGGATTTCGGAGGTATAGGGAGATAATACGGATTTTTCAGGAATGTAAAGTACTCACTGGCGTCTTTTCCGATGACGATCTCGATCTTTGGTCCAGATGTGTTGATATACTCGTTATGTTCTACTGTGCTATATGGTATAGCTTCTTCGAGGTATTTTAGGCCGAGAACTCGCTCGACATTTGGATCTATACCGACTTTCAGCTCCTCATGATAGTAGATGTTGATATGACTCTTTTCTATCGTACCAGTGCTTGCTGTGATCGTCTTATCGAATGAGAGGGGGAATCAGAGTTTTGCGAGTCCAAATCCGACTTCTCGTGCACGATTCTTCATGCTCGGGTCGCTGATGATGACGATATCTCGAGTTTCGGTTCGCATATTCGGGAATCGAAAGATCATATCGACGAATCGGCGTATATCGTCGTAGTAACTGAGTTTCGAAGCTTGTGCGTTCTCAGGGATGATCACCGCCTGTCAGGCGAAGAGATCACGACTTGGTGAGTAGAGATAGCTTCCAGGAGCACACTTCGTTACCGAAAAACATCACTCAGACAGAGATATGATACGGATATCTTCACCTTTTACTTCTCGAAAGTTGTATGCGAGCTCTGCCATGTTCGCGAGAGAAAGGTTGGTATCCAGATGGCTGATCACCGCATTATACAGGTCTCCGATCTTATCAGGACTTGTGATATATCCGAGCTCTGCAGCTTTTTCTTTTATTCACTTTATGATGAGTTGTTGCCTATTGGATCGGTCGAAATCACTCGTCGAGTGCCGACTTCTGGCATACCTGAGTGCCGTTTCACCATCGAATTTCTGTGGTCATTTCTTCACTGAGAAAGTCATATATCCCCAGTTATCATCGGGATATTCTCTATCGAGGAGATCTTCTGGCACATCGACAGAGATACCTCAGAGGATATTTATGACGTCCTTGAACCCTGAGAAATCGATCACGATATAGTCATCTATAGGCTGACCAGTAATTTCTGTCACTTTATCTGCGAGATACTTGATCCCGACTTTATCGTGCTTTCCGAGATCGTAGAGAGTATTGATACGTCATGCTCATCATCTTTCCCCATACGAGACATAGAGATCACGAGGTATCGAGAGAAGGGTGACTTTTTTGTTCTCACCATTCAGACTCGCGAGCATGATCGAGTCTGTCAGATCGCTTCCGTCGTGTCCCTTTCCACCGATTCCAGCGATGAGGATATTCTTCGTTCCGGCGACTTTCTCACTGAGAAACTCTTCTATGACGCTCGGAAGAGTAGGCACGTATTTATCGGATCCGTTTTTCTCATGGGTTTCTGAGAGTTTTGCCCAGACTACCGAGAAAAATACGCCAGTGAATACGAGAAGGAGCGTAGATATGACAATTTTTCGAGAAAACCACTTCGATGTTTTTTTCTCTTCTTCTTTCACGATTTCTGTATGTGGTTCTGCTTTCGTGATTCTTTTTGTTTGGAATTTTGACATGCGCCGATTATAGAAAAAAACCTGAATTTTTCAACAAGAAGTATAAATTTTGTGAAAAAAATGGAAGAAAGTTGTGAAATCTTTGACAAAAAACAAAAAGAAACTACATTTTCCCTATCATATGCCTTCCTCACTTCACGATCCCGTACTTCTCGAAGGAGTACTCGAACTCTTCGAGAAACTTCCGAAAAAATCTCATCGTATCATCGTGGATGCCACTCTCTGACTCGGCGGTCATACGAGTGAGATGCTGAAACGTATGGACGCATCGGATACGCTTATCGCATTTGACCGAGATAGTGAGAATATCCGAGAAGCAGAGGCGTACATAGCGACACTGGGGATCACCGCAAAACATATATTTATCCATGCGAGCTTCGCATCGCTGCGAGAAGAGCTTGAGAAAATCGGAATTGACCATATCGATTTCATCCTCTATGATCTCGGAGTGAGCAGTGTCCACTACGATATCGGTGATAGGGGATTCTCGACACGGTTCGACGGTCCTCTCGATATGCGCTTCGACCGTACTCATGGAAAGACGGCATCTGATCTCGTCATGACACTCGAAGATCGTGAACTAGTGCGGATATTTTCTCTCTATGGTGAGGAGAAAAAGGCGTGGTTTATCGTGAATGCGATCGTGAAAGAACGAAAAGAAAATACTATTGACACAACTGCCAAACTCCTTACACTCATCGCGAACTCGAGCTACGATCCGAAATCTCCGATCCGAGTCTTCCAGGCCCTCCGTATTGCGGTGAACGAAGAATTTTCTCATATAGAAGACTCTCTCCCTCTCGCACTCGATCTTCTTTCTCCCAGTGGACTCATCGCCGTCATCACGTTCCACTCGCTCGAAGATCGCCTCGTGAAACACACATTCGAACCATTTCTCGAAGATGTCATCGACGATATCACAGGCCAGATCCGTATCAGAGCAAAATACAAGAAGTACACCAAAAAACCGATAGAACCAACAGAAGAAGAAATAGCGAGAAACCCTCGAAGTCGAAGTGCGAAAATGCGCATCATCCAAAAAATATAACACCCTATGAACGCCAACGTCCTCGTCGCCAAAAAATGACATATCCCGTTTTTCTCAGAAAGAAAGGCTGCCCGTGAACACTATCGACTCTCGTTCACGCAGACCTATATACTCGCTATCGTCATGATCGCGCTTCTGGGTGTCTACTACGTCTGGATACTGAACGAGAACGCTACCAAATGATACAATATCCGATCGCTCCAGGTAAAAAATAGAGAACTTTCATTCCAAGAAAACCTCCTCGATATCCGTATCGCAGAAGGTCAGTCTATCGGTTCTGTCATGAACTCTTCTATCGCGACGAGTATGCAAGTTGTGGATCATGCCTCTTTCCTCGTCATGAAATGACAGGAGATAGCAGAGTAGTATTTACCTTTGTCATGCTGAGGGACGAAGCATCTGCTCCGGCTTCAGAAAATGAGCAGATTCTTCCTTCGTCAGAATGACAGAATATAAGATAGTTTCAGTTTATATATTATCCTTCTCTTTGTGCCTGAGACACTGAAGCGACTCATCGACATGATCCACTATCTTCCTGGAATAGGTGAGAAGACTGCGGCGAAGCTTGCCTTTTTTCTCATGAAGTCGCATGCATCGTATGTGGGAAATTTCGCGAAGACCCTCTCTGATTTGCATGCGAATGTCACCGAATGTCCGCGCTGTCATGGTATGATGGATATGGGAAATGAGTACTGCAAGATATGCTCTGACACCAAGCGAGATACACATATCCTCTGTCTTGTCGAAGACTACCTCGATATGCTCTCTATAGAGCGTACAGGAGTCTATCGTGGACTCTATCATGTCCTCGGTGGGACGATCTCTCCGATCGCCTGAGTCATGCCAGATAAACTCTCCTACAAGTCGCTCTTTGCTCGTATCCTCGAAGAGACTGCTATCGAAGAAATCATCGTCGCGACGAACCCAAATATAGAAGGGGAGGCGACAGCGCTCTATGCTATAGAACACATGCCACGGGAAGTGAAGATCTCTCGCCTCTCGAAAGGACTTCCTCATGCGGGAAGTATCGAATATGCAGATGAGATCACGCTCTTATCGGCGTTTAAGGGGAGATGATAATAATACTCTATGCTTGATCTAAATGATTTTAAATCCGTGATAGATGATAAATTTTGGAAACATATTACAAAAGATGTTCTTATTCCAGAATGATTGCTAGATAAAGGTAAAACTATTGAGGGTTTAGTGAGTAGAGTAAATAATTGAAAATATGTTCCATCAGATCCACGAGAAACTATAGTTTACAGTAAATCACGATATTATCCTAATAGAATAGCACGTCTTGTTCCTCAATTTGCAACAGAGGATTACCTATTTTTATACTATCTGTTAAGAAAAATTGAAGAAGAACTTTCTACCAATATGCATGAAAATGCATATGGAGCATTCCGCAATTTTCAACATAGACGAGAGTTAGAGAGGAGAAACCATGAATTACTAGTTGAAGAGTTACTTCCAAGTCCATGATGATCGTCATCCTTTCATAGGTATTACTGGGCTTTCGAATGGAAAGAATTTCAATGAAAGGCTAGATTATTTCTGGAAGCAAATAAAAAGAATCGGTACTTTATATCTTTTGATATCGCAGATTTTTATAGCTCAATAAATATTAGCCATCTTGAGATGCTTCTTCGAGGTGCTGTATCTTGAGATAAGCAGTATTATATTAATTTGCTGCTTCATTTTTTACGATCATGGAATAAATTATCAAAGAAATACTTGCCCGAGTCAAAGTGAATTCCTCAAGATGAAGTTGGGGATATGTCGAGACTTCTTGCTAACTTTTTTCTCAAAACCTTTGATCACCAAATTAATCTATTTGCTCAATCAAAAAATGCTCAAGTCTTAAGATATGCAGACGACCATATTATTTTTGCCTCATCGCAGAAAGTTGCTGCCGAGATCTTATTCTATGCTTCAATCCACTTGCAAAGTATTGGTTTGTGTATCAATTCATCTAAAGTGCATGATTTTAAATCAAGAAGTGAATTTCGAAATTATTGGGCATTTAGGGTTCATGAGTATCTAGATAAATGAAAAATCTCTGCAGCTGCGAATCTTTTCCTAAAACAAGATAGAGAAAAAATTCGATGGGATTCTTGTTTGTTAAGATTTCTAAACTTTGATCCAAAGAGAATCCGCTGACGCTCATATGATGAAATTTGTGATTATTTTATGGAGGACTGAATAGTGGCTTCATTAAAATCTGAACAAATAATTAAGCTATACTATTTTCTTCCAGAAATAAAGAGGCTAGCTTTCTTTAAAAAACTTTATGATCTGACTAAGATAATGAATTTTAATAGCTTCCATTTTCATCTAGTTAGAGCTATCGATAAGGATAAGAAGTTTCAATGATTTTTTACAAATAGAAAGAAAAGATTTATATTGAGTAGAATAGATAAAACAAAGGCTGTTTTCTTTGACTTTAAATAATCCTCCCCATTTCTGGAGAGGATTATTTTGACCTGAGTTTTTTTAGAAAGCTTTTTGAGATTCCTGTACCGCAAGGGTATCACTCCCTTCGGTCGAAGACCTTCGCAGGAATGACGGGAACAGTGGGAACTAGATACTTGCATCGAGCTTGATACCAGGACCCATAGCGTTACAGACGTAGATAGACTTCGCGAATGGAGTACCACCCTTGATTCCTGATGGACGGACAGCCTTGATCGCTGCGAGAAATGCATTGATATTCTCTTCGAGCTTCGCAGCACCGAATGAGAGCTTTCCGACGATAGAGTGGACGTTCCCCTGCTTATCGTTCTTGAACTCGAATCGTCCAGCCATGAGCTCTTTCGCGATAGCGACGAGGTCATCACCGACAGTACCTGCCTTTGGATTTGGCATCATACCCTTTGGACCGAGAACTTTCGCGACCTTACCCATCTTCTTCATCATACCAGTTGTTGCGATCGCGATATCGAAGTCGATCTTGTTCTGGAGAACGGTATCGATAAGATCTTCGTTTCCTGCGATAGTGACACCGAGAGCCTTGAGCTCTGCTTCGTTTCCGAGGTCAGTGAAGGCACCGATACGTTTCGTCTTACCAGTCCCGTTCGGGAGAGTGAGTGTCGCACGTACGAGCTGATCAGCTTGACGAGGATCGATATTGAGATTGAAGTGGATTTCGATAGTAGGATCGAACTTCACTGTGTTTGTCCGCTCGAGGAGATCGACCGCTTCCTTTATAGAGTATGCGCGATTCTCTTCGATAAGAGCGACAGCTTGGTTGTATTTTTTTCCGTGAGTAGCCATGATAAAAATTGTGAAAAAGTAAATTGGTCCGATCGTTCTTTGTTGGCTTTCTGACCAGGAAAACTGTAGGAACTCCCACATTTCACATGTGATAGACGTGCTCGAAGTATATGATATTTTTGCGAAATGCAAGTTTTTCTCTATACTTCATCTCATGCATACACTCACTTTTTCGGGAAAAACCATCACATCTCTTACCGATATCTACGATCTCGTCATGCGAGAACTTCATCTTGATAGAGAAATATTCGGAAAAAATCTCGACGCTCTCTTCGATGTCCTTGCGAGCTCATCTCTTTCTAAGATATTCATCACAGAAAACCTTCTCCTGAAAGAACATCTCTCTAAAGTATATAAAAATGAGCACACAGAATATGAACTCTTTCTCGATGTGCTCACGGATCTCGAAGGAGTCGAGATTGTAATCGGATAATCCCTACTTCACCACTTCTCCAGGAAGTGTTCCTGTATTGCTCGGTATAGATCGACCTGGATATACTGTAGTGTTCGCGCCAAATCTGACATGGTCTCATACGATACTTCCGAGCTTTCGTCTTCCTGTATCAGTAAGTTGTCATTTCGACATAGCTTTTACGTTCTGATTATCATGTCGCCAGTTGGTCGTGATGACTCCAGAGGCGAAGTTCACATCACTTCCTGCGATCGTATCGACGATCACAGCATTTTGTGCGACTACACTATGATCCATGAGATAGCAGTTTTTCACTTCTGAGAATGACCCGATCTTGCCATTATCTCCAAGAGAAGTATTGCCTCTCACATGAGAAAAAGGTCAGATTTCTGTGTTTTTTCCGAAATAACAGTTTCCTTCGATATATGTTCCTGATTTTATGATCGCGCCTTCTTCGAGGTATATATGTCACTTGATCGTCACGCCTTCTTCTATTGTTCACTTGATCACGCTTTCCGTATAGCCTCCGATGAGAGCATCGTCTGCTTTCAGGAGATCCCATGGATATCCGATGGTGATCCAGCGACCCTTCGCTTCGAGTATGCTATATGTCCCGTGTTCGATATAGATATGGATGAGGTCAGTGATCTCCATTTCTCCTCGTTTCGAGAGAGGGATATTACGAAGCACTGAGAAGATAGAGCTGTCGAACTTATGTATACCGATATTGGCGAGATTTCCGAGAGATACGTCTGTCGGTTTTTCGACGATTCCTGTGGGTTTTCCGTCACTGTCACGAGTGAAAATCCCGAAATTCTCAGGCTTATCCACTGCTTTCACGAGGGTTGCATATCCCTGGATTCCCGTGAGTTTCAGTATATCACTCGGGTCATAGAGGTCATCTCATGACACGACGATGAATCCTCCGTCGATCACGCGTTCGAGGGAGAGTATCGCTGCACCTGTTCCAGGAGTGTCGATCTGGTCGATATAGTGGATACGTTTCTCTTTGTATGATTCACCGAAATATTCACGGAATGCCTCACTCTTGTATCCGACTACCATGAAGATATCATCGAAAAAATGCACAATAGGTTCGATATTGTGCTCGATGATGGTTTTTCCACAGATTTTGAGAAGTGGTTTTGGAGTATTATCGGTGAGGGGTCTCATGCGAGATCCTTCTCAGGCAGCCATGATGACGAGATGCATAATTATTAAAATTTTTAAAAAACTGATTTCTTGTCATGCTGACGATAGGAAGCATCTGCTTAGAATAAGGAGATTTTATGAGCAGATTCCTCGTTCCTCGGAATGACAAAATATATCAGTAGTCTATAAAACCTCGCCAAAAAGTAAAGAAAAAATCTGCATTTCTGCAGATTAGATGGCTATGTGAGGGAGTATCATGACAGTTTTGTCTTCGAGGGATTTTTTCCCTACACGAGAATCATTCCAGAGCATATAGCGTTCCACGCGATCGTGGTAGTCAGTATCGAAAGTTTTGATCGCCTGAGAGATAGTATCTGTTTCTCGTACATTCACTTCGATCGGTGTGACGAGAGTATTTTCTCGGTCAGTGACGATGAAGGTGATCTCTGCTCCAGATTTTTTACGGTAAAATGCAAAATCATGAGATTCTCCGAGTTTCCTCTCGAGTTCGAGAAATATAAAGTTCTCTATTGCTCACTGCTTCATCTGTCCTTGGTAATGGATATCCCCGAGGATGGCCCTGAGATAGGAGAGGTGAGTGAAGTAGAGTTTCACGTGTCTCGTCGTCTCTGTAGTACTATTATCTCCCCATGGGCCTATAGCTCGTACGATCTTATGGCGCATGAGGATTTCTGTATATTTATGGACTTTTCTTCTGGAGATTCCGAGAAGCTTCGCCATACCATCAGCTTTGAAGAGATTTCCTGTATTCATAGCGAGCGTGCGGAGATATTCATCGAAATCACGATATTCTTTTTCGAACAATTCCTGTTTCATAATTGCTCATTTTTCATCGAAATCACGAAAAATACTCGATTCATCCTCTATATGTTCTTCGTACCCACCTGTTAGGATATATTCATCGCGAAGAGTATTGAGTGTAGTTATATCACTCGATCCAGACATGATGCTCGATACTTCTATAGTATGTCCTCTATACTCTGCATATTCTCGGAAACTCATCTCTGGAAGGATGAAGTTCACTACATCATCACTTTCTATGTTTTCTTGAGAAGCGAAAATAACAGTGATTTCAGACAATTTTGGTTCTATAATTGTACGAAAATATTCGAAATCAGAACCGATGTTTCCTCGTATGATTACGTACTGAGCATCTGGATCTACTTTTTCTAGATTTTCTATATCTCTCGCCTCTATTTCCTGGCAGTGGAGTCCATGGAACACGCCACTTCAGGCAAGAGAACTGATAAAATCCTCTACTTTTACGGCTTTCTCTCCAGAGACAGCGATATATCTCGCGCCTGTTTCCTCTGCGAGTTCTTTCAGTTTTTCGATGTGACGAGTACGTAGTATCATAAAAATCTACTACGATTATAGCAGGATTTTATGAAATGTGCAAATATTCAACCAAAGATCTCTGAAAAATGCCCCTTTTGTCATTTCGTAGCGTAGCGGAGAAATCCCTTTTTCATTTACTTAAGAGATTTTGATTGTTGCTTTCTCAAACTTGATTTTGAAAGGGATCCACTCCAAGAGTACTTCCATATTTCGTTTCACTTCATAAGGGGCGCCTACGGGATGACAAAAAAGAAACCTAAAACTGCTTTAAGAACCGTATATCAGGATTCATGAAATTCCGTAGATCTGGTATCCCATACTTAATCATTACGAGACGATTCATTCCAGCGCCAAAGGCAAAACCGCTATATACTTCTGGATCAAGTCCAGCTTCTCTGAGTACTGTCGGATGGATAAGTCCTGCACCCATGAATTCAATCCACCCCGATCATTTACATACCCTACATGAGGTATCCTTTCATTCACAGAATGGGCATGAAAAATCTATTTCTACTCCTGGCTCCACGAAAGGGAAGTACCCAGGCCTCATTCGGATATCCACTTTCTTTCCGAAAACATCCGAAAGCATAACTTCAACGGTAAATTTGAGATGTCCGATTCCGACTCATTTGTCTACATAGACGCACTCTATCTGATAAAAAGTGTTGTCATGCGTCGCATCGACATCTTCATTTCGAAATACCCGTCAGATAATAGCTGCACGGATCGGAGGATTTTGGCTTCTCATGATGAGATTTTGCATACAGGACGTCTGTGTCGCGAGAACATTCCCTGTTCCTTCGAGCCAGAAAGTGTCCTGCATATCTCGGGCAGGGTGGTTTTTCGGTACATTTACGGCATCGAAGTTCAGATACTCAGTCGTGACTTCCATAGATTCATGCACGTCGAACCCCATTCGTCTGAACGTATCTTCGACTTCCTGGCGTACGAGAGTGATCGGGTGAAGAGATCCTTTTTCTCGCTCAAATGGAGTCGTCGTATCTTTCCA
>CAYSEP010000005.1:18758-21230 GCA_964430065.1 uncultured Candidatus Peribacteria bacterium | reverse complement strand
TGATCGGGTGAAGAGATCCTTTTTCTCGCTCAAATGGAGTCGTCGTATCTTTCCACTCGCCTGAGAGCCGAGCTGCGATATTGGCTCGCTTGATCGCTTCGCGCTGATGGTCGAATGCCAGTCCGATCGTATCACGAACTTCGTTGGCTCGCTTTCCGACAGATCATTTCTCTTCGTTCGAGAGATCTTTGAGTCACTTCAGTATGACGGTGAGTTCTCATGATTTTCCGAGGATGGTATTTTTGTACTCGATAAGAGCCTCTTCAGTGGTAATATTCGGAAGAGTAGCGAGTGCGCGGGATTCGAGGGAATTGAGAAGAGAGAGCATTTTATGGAATTATCTTTTCTTTTGTCATCCTCCGAAGGAGGATCTTTTTGGAAAGAAGAACAGATTCTCGCAAGGCGAGAATGACAAAAAAGTGAATTAAATCTTAAGTGGCATGATAAGGTGGCGGTAGCTGTATTTTCCTTCGTCTTTCGGGAATCCAGTGATGATGATAGGGGAGAGGGCAGACTTGTACTCCATACTCACATAGTCTTCTCGTATGACTGAGAGAGTCTCGAGGAGGTACTGAGCATTCACTCCTACGATATCTTCCTGTCCTTCGACCGATCCAGAGACGGATATACTCGATGCACCGACTTCAGTATCTCCAGTCGATATCTCTACTACGCCTTCGTGCTTAGAGCGGATTCGAGTGTTATAGTTATTTTCCCGGGCGACGAGACTTGCCTGTTTCAGACTACTCTGGAGATCGCTGCGAAGGATGACACTTTTCGTTGCCCACTCTTTCGGGAAGAATCCATCATAATCAGGAAACTTACCAGAAAGAAGACGAGATGAGAGTCGCACATTCCCTCGGATAGCGAGGAGTTGATTCTCGTGAAAGTAGAGTTCGATCGGGAGCTTCTCTTCTTCGTCGGAGACGATACGAGCGAGCTCAGCCGCCGTCTTCTTCGGGATGATGACCGCGACACCATCAGTACCACTTGCTGTCGTGACAGTGAATTCTGAAAGGCGGAAACTATCTGTCGATGCGAATATGAGTTTCTCCTTCATTGGTTTCATATAAATCCCCGCGAGGACTGGTCGTACTGCGCCGTCTGCAGTAGAGAAGAGTGTTTTTTCTATCGCGATTTTGAGATCTTTTGACTCTATCTTCAGTGGAGTTTCTGGTACGAGATTCGGGATGACGGGGAATTTCTCAGCGCTTGTTCCCTTGAACTTCGTCTCACTACTCGCTGTTCGGAACTTCAGACTTCCTCATTTCTCGAGCTCGACAGTGACTTCCTTGTCCTGGACAAGCGCGATATAGGAAGTGAGGAATTTCGAAGAAATAGTAAATCGTCCCTCGACTTCGATATCCACCTTATCCTCGATGATATACTCGATCGCCATTTCGAGGTTATTGCCTGTCAGGACGAGACGCTTATAGCCTGCATCGATGAGGATATTCTCGAGTATGGGCGTCAGGTTGTTCGCTCCAGCCGCATGAGATGCGATGTCTATAGCCTTACGGAAGATGTCGGTGTCGATACGAAAACGCATAATATTTACAATTGAGTCAATTACGAATTAGGAATAAGGTATAGAGAAAGAGAAAAAATGCAACTTTTATGAAGAGTTTTTTCTCGTCCACTTTTCATCCTTGCTTTTTCAGTATTTTCTGATATACTCTCTCTTAGTCGTCCCTACTTAATATAATACTACCATGACAGAACTCCATGAAAAGAGTGCTGGCGGTATGGTCTATAGAAAAATCTGAACGCATATCCAGGTGCTCATGCTTGCCTGGAAAAATGCGAAAAACGAGCTCGAATACGTCCTCCCGAAGTGACACATCGAGTGAGACGAAACTGCGATGCAGACAGCCCTCCGAGAAATATCGGAAGAGACTGGACTCGCAGAAAAAGATCTCGAAATCGTGAAATTCATGAACAAGATTGCCTATTCATTCATCGCCGGATATCTCGAAGGTGCCCCGATCATCCATAAGGAAGTGTCCCTCTTCCTCGTCAAATACAAAGGAAAATCAGAGCCACGTCCTCGTCGCGAAGAGCGATTTGTCTGATATAAGTGGTTCACTCCCGATGAGCTCAAAAATGTCTTCCTGAAACCTGATGTTGTCGGATTTCTCGAGAAAAATATCCATTTCATGTAGAAAAAATCTGAAAAACTTCGAGAACTTTGCTTTTATGGAGTTTTTTGATTTTTTGTCATCCCAAAGGGATCTCTTTCAAAATCACGTATGAGAAAAGATAACTAAAATCTCTTAAGCGAATGAGAAAGCGATTCCTCCGTTTCACTACGGAATGACAAAAACGGAAACATAAGATTGAGAGAATATTTGATTTTCTGCGATTTTTCTATATCCTCTGACCATCTAAATTACCTAAATATGGACTTCATCTACAAGAACAACACTCTCACGATCGAATCAGACAAAAAATCTATCGTCTTCCAATCTGACT
>CAYSEP010000005.1:11109-18658 GCA_964430065.1 uncultured Candidatus Peribacteria bacterium | reverse complement strand
AACAACACTCTCACGATCGAATCAGACAAAAAATCTATCGTCTTCCAATCTGACTCTATCCTCCTCGATGGACTCACGCTCGAGATGGCAGGGGAATATGAGAAATGAGGATTCCTCGCGTATGCTCACGAACAAAATGGCAATCGTATCTATCAACTCCGTGCGGAGGGATATAGTGTCGGATATATAGCGAGTCTAGTAGCTGATCTCTCTGCAGAGGAACTCGACTTCCTCGGAGATCTCGACATCCTCGTCATGCCTACAGGAAAGGGAAGTGTACCACTTATCGAGAAGGTTGAGCCACGTATGATCGTCACCTATGGCGAGACCGCTCATGAGCTCGCGACTCATATGGGTGTATCTGAGCCTGCAGTGCAGAAATATCGACTCAAAGAAGTAGATCTCTCAGGAGAGAGAATGGGGTGTGTGGTGATGGGGGAATAATTCAGTCAGAAATGATAAATAAAAACTCCAGAGAAAGTTCTCTGGAGTTTTTATAAATTATACCTCCACCCAACTCGATATATTAAATCAACTCTGGAGCTTTGCTCTGGTGCAGTAGTCTTCGATAGAGTCCATGAAGTATGGGGGAAAGGAAGTCTGGATCTTCCCGACGAGGTAGTATGCCACGAGCATCATCGCTGCATAGCTCGACGAGTCGAATATGGGAAGATTGATCTGATTTTGCCCGTATATTATATCTTTCTCATTTCCGAAACAGAGGAAGAGCTCACTCTCATCCTGGACGACGGTCGTCGCGTGCTTCATCTGCTCATAGGTGAAGATATCTCGAGCGGTTTTGCGACCGAAGAGCTCTATGAACTTCACTTCTACCATCTCTCGTAGGAGGACGAATGTATCGGGAAGGACGATGAAGAAACTTTTGTATTTCTCGAATGGTATATTTCGCAGTATGGTATCGTATTCTCCACGGAGAAAGTTTTCGAGTTGCGAGAGGTCGAGGGAAGGATCCTCTGCGAACATGTAGCCGAAGTAGGTAGAAGTATTGTACGTGTATGGCTCACGGATCTTCGGCATGATCACGCTTCCATCTGCGACTTCTCTTCCTCGGCTTTTCTCACTCGATGAGATGAGAAATGTATTTTTCCCATGCTTCTTCGCCGCTTCGAGAATGATCGGAGCATGCTTCTCACCACTGGCTGATACGACGACGACATCGGTGATCGAGGGGATATTTTCGAGTTTTTTCTCGACTTCTGCTTCGACAGCGAAGTAGGCAGGACTATTTCGAAAGATGATACGCCCTGTATAGTAGCCGTTCCCGCTTCATACGACAAGGGGAGTACGGAACTGTGAGAGATCTATCTTCGGAAGCTCACCCTTCTCCTTATAGAGTGCGAGTGTATCGAGGACGATCTGGTCAAGAGTAGGGTAGTGCATAGTTGAGGAAGAGTTAAGAGTATATCATGCTAGTATAGAGAATATCCCTTTCGATGCAAAAAAACTTTTAGAGGAAAAAAGATTTGCAAAAAAAGAGGAATTTCCTATACTTCGACCGAAATTTTGTCTATGAGAAAACTCCTCCGCCTCATCCTCGTCAGCTTCTTCATGACTCTTACTTTTGGCTTCGTCGAAGGTACTGCTATCGCGAGTTCTACTCCCGAACAAGCAGCGACAGATATCGTCGATGTCATCACGACAGAGGCGTTTGCTCCATCTGTACATGAGGAGACAAGTACTCATGAGACCACTGCCCACGAAGGACCACATATCCCCGCTCCAAAAGGAAAAATCATCGAAGGATGGTCTATCGGAGGCCTCCCTATCACCAATACGATTTTCTCGACTTGGATATTTATGGGAGTACTCTTCGTTCTCGTAGCGTTTATGTATGTCGCTATCGCTACCGATAAACTTCCTCGCCTCAGAGCCTTCGGACTCGACATCGTGAATCGTATCTATATGTATGCTCGATCTCTCGTCGGAGATGACGCAGTCGCAAAGAACTATATCTGGCTTCTCGGAGGACTCATCGTCGTCATATTTCTCGGGAATCTCGTCGGTCTCGTGTTCGACTGGCTCACACTCGTATCGAAAGATGAGTGGCTCGGAGACTATCTCCGTCCTATATATTCTGATCTCTCTACGACACTCGTATTCTCTCTCACAGTGATACTCGTTGCTCAACTTACTGCATTTTACCTGAAGGGTCCTGTACATCATCTCGGTCACTATCTCTTCAATTATCACGGAGATACGACTGCAGAGAAGATCGTCGGTGTATTTGTCGGATGGCTTCACTTCGTCGGAGAATTTATCCGTATCGGATCGCTCTCTATGCGTCTCTTCCTGAACATCTTCGTCGGTGCTATCCTTATCGGTGTCGTTGTTTACGTCGGTGAGCAGATCCCATCATTTCATACAGGAGCGTTTCGTATTCTCGCACTTCCATTTTGGTTCTTCGAGCTTCTCGTAGCATTTCTCCAGGCGTATATCTTCATGACACTTTCCTCTCTCTATATCAGAGAGTCTCTTCCAGAGAAACATCACTAAACGTTAGAAATGAAGGAGAGGCTCCTCTCTTTCTTCCTGATTTTTAGGATTGCAAATCGGATACTTCCCCTCCGTCCCAATTCTTACAGGTTTATTTTCATTAATTTTTTCTCTTATGTACACAGCTTTTGCTCTCATCGGTGTTATCGGTTCTGGAGTTGGTATCGGACTTATCGGTATGGGTGCTATGCAGGCTATCGGACGCAATCCATCAGCTTCTGGTGATATCAATGCAAAGATGCTTACTGCGATCGCCCTCTGTGAAGTTCCAGGACTTCTTGCCTTTGCTGCACTTTTTCTTATCAAGTAGTCAAAAAGTAGGATAAAATTTTTTCCTACTAATTACTCTCCTACCAATTACAACCATGGACACTCTCTTCGATCTCTCATCATTTATCATCCAGGCAATCAACTTTGCTATCGTTTTTATCGTACTCAGATCATTCATATTCAAACCGTATATGAAGTATCTCGAAGAAGAAGCTGCGAAACGCGAAGAACTCGAGCAAAAACTTGCCCACTCTGATACTCTCCTTTCTTCTGCAAAAGAAGAAGCAGAGAATATCGTCGATAAGGCTCGAGTCGATGCCAAAATGATCGGAAGTGAGATCGTCGAGAATGCTCGAAAGGAAGGAACTGAGATCGCAGCTCGTGCTCAGGCAGATGCAGATGCAGCTCGTGCAAAAGGTTTTTCTCAGGTCGAACAAGAACGAAAAGCTATGACAGAAGAACTCAAAGGAAAGGTCCTCGATATTGCCCTGAAACTCAATGCAAAACTTTTCGAAAAAAGCGACTCTCATGTCGACTTCCTCAAGAAAAACGCTACTGGCGTAGAGCTCTAGAAATACTTCTCCCTGCTACAATAATCCATGTCCACTCTCAATCTCACATCATACTCTCGCGAGACACTCGAACACCTACTTCTTATGATGAAATCATACCGATCTTCACTGAAGCAAATAGGAAAACGAGCTGTCCTTATCGATCCAGAGAATCCGCCTGCTATAGCCGCTCGGATCGAGTATCCTTCTTCTATGGAAGACTCGTTCGCGAAAGAGTATGCTCAGGGAGTTCTGAAATATGCATTTCCTGCATATGACGGAGCATCACCGCTTCTTTCGAAGAACGACTCTCTCACAGGAGGAGCTCGTGTATTCGTCGGAGATGATATGGTCGATGTCAGCTTCCAGAAACTCGAAAGCCTCTTAAAATAAGCTCGTATTTCTGTCATGTCGAGGAACGAGACTCTTAAAAGAAGATTTCTCCTTCGTCGAAATGACAGAAACAAAAAAAGTTCCAAAATTATTTACTGTCACTTATCCATTATCCACTGATTTATGTCTCACTCTGCTGTCGATCTTGCTGCCAATCTCATAAAAGAACTCGAACAAAAAATCGACTCTGTCGACCTTTCTCCTGACCGTGTCAATGCGGGTACCGTCGTCTACCTCGGTGATGGTATCGCCAAGGTTGTCGGACTTCGTAATGTCGCCTATAACGAAGTCGTTGAATTCGACTCGGGAGCTCGTGGTGTTGCCATGAACCTCGAAGAACACTATGTCGGTATCGTTATCCTCTCAGGATTCTCTTCTGTACGTGAGGGCATGATCGCTAAAGCGACAGGAAAAATCCTCGAAGTTCCTGTGGGTGAAGGGCTTCTCGGACGTGTCGTCGACCCACTCGGAAATCCGATCGATGGACTTGGACCGGTGAAGACAACAGAATATCGTCCAGCAGAAAATGTAGCTACAGGAGTTATGAGTCGTAAATCTGTTCATGAACCTCTCTCTACGGGAATCAAGGCGATCGATGCACTCGTACCAATCGGACGTGGTCAACGTGAGCTGATCATCGGTGATCGTCAGACAGGAAAAACACAGATCGCTATCGATACGATCCTCAACCAAAAAGGAAATGGTGTAAAGTGTATCTATGTCGCTATCGGACAAAAAGACTCGAAAGTCGTCGCTATCTCTGAGGAACTTCGAAAGGCTGGAGCTATGGACTATACGATCATCGTCTCAGCAGGAGCATCTTCGCCAGCAGCCATGCAGTGGCTCGCTCCCTATGCTGGAGCTGCTATGGGTGAGTACTTCATGTTCAAGGGTGAGCATGCACTTATCATCTACGATGATCTCACGAAACATGCGAATGCCTATCGCGAAATGTCACTTCTCCTTCGTCGTCCACCAGGACGTGAGGCGTATCCTGGAGATGTCTTCTACCTTCACTCTCGTCTCCTCGAGCGTGCAGCGAAGCTCAATGATGAACTTGGTGCCGGTTCTATGACAGCACTTCCGATCATCGAAACTCAGGGTGGTGATGTATCTGCATACGTTCCGACGAATGTGATCTCGATCACTGATGGACAGATATTTCTCGAATCAGGACTCTTCAACTCAGGTGTGAAACCAGCGATCAACGTGGGACTCTCTGTCTCTCGTGTCGGTGGATCTGCTCAGACAAAAGCTATGAAGAAAAATGCAGGAACTCTGAAACTTTCTCTTGCTCAATACCGTGAACTTGAGGCATTTGCTCAGTTCGCCTCTGATCTTGATCCAGATACCAAGAAGCAGCTCGAACGCGGAAAACGTATGGTCGAGATCCTCAAGCAAGATGTCTACTCTCCAGTCGCCTTCGAGAAACAGACTGTCATGATCTTTGCTGGAAATGCTGGATATCTTGATAGAGTCGATGTGAAAGAGCTCAAGAAATTCGAACATGATCTCTACCTCGGTCTCGATCGTGAAGAGAAGATCCTCGCATCTATCCGTGAATCAAAAGACTTCTCTGATGAGACAAAGAAGGCACTTACAGAATATCTCGATGAATTCGTAAAACTCTACGAGAAAAAATAATACATTCTTTGTCATCCCGTAGGGATCCCTTTCAAAATCAACTTAAGAGATGTGCAAAAATACTTCTCATAAGCAAAAGAAAAAGCGATGTCTCCGCTTCGCTCGACATGACAAAACATAAAATATGCCCAACTCTAAAGAAATCAAATCTCGAATCAAGTCCGTCAAAAATACGGGGAAAATCACGAAAGCTATGGAGCTCATCTCAACTGTGAAGATGAAAAAAGCTCAGGAAGCCGTAGTGGGTCTCCGTCCTTTTGCACTGGCGACACTCGCGATTCTCGCGAAGATAGCACAAAATGACGATGTCCTCGGTATCTTCGCAAAAAGTCCGAAAGTGACGAAAGAACTCATCGTCCTCGTCGCAGCTCAGAAGTGACTTTGTGGTGGATACAATACAAACATCTTCAAGAAAACAACAGAATATATCCGAGATGATAAAGATACTCCATACACCCGAGAGTACCACTATATCACTATAGGAAAACGTGCTCGTGACTTCATCCTCCGTACTGGCCAGCATCTCGTCGCTGATTTCTCTGATGAGATGAAAGACCCTCTCACTCCAGCAGAATCTCGTCGTATGGTGCGAGCCGTCGTCGACCTCTGGAAGACTGAGAACTATGCGAAAGTTTCGATCGTCTACAATCAATACGTTTCAGCAATTTCTCAGGTTCCTACTGTGAAGACACTCTTTCCAGTTAACCGCGAAGATATCTTCTCATTTCTCGAGAAATATGCTGGTGGAAAGTATATTCCAGAAAACTATGAAGGTGCCTATACGATCGAGCCAGATGCTGAGACAATCGTCACTATGACTATCCCACTCATCCTCGATGGTATCGTCCACGAGACCCTCCTCGAAGCAAAAGCCTCTGAGCATGCTTCTCGTATGGTCGCCATGAAAAATGCAAAAGACTCTGCGAATAAGAAAGCTTCCGGACTCACTCTCGTCTACAATAAGACTCGCCAAGCTGCCATCACGAAAGAAGTTTCTGAGATCGTCTCAGGAGTCGAGAGTATGAAAGATGCGTAAAAATCATGAATTATAAATGATAAATTATAAATGTAGGCAGAAAAAAATACTCCCACTTGTATGGGGGTATTTTTGTATATAATACAGCCATGTTCCACAATACGAAGAAAAAACAAATCATCCTCGTGCGTCATGCGAAGGCTATAGAACTCGATGACTTCAATGGTATGGATTTCGATCGACCACTTTCCGAACAAGGTGAACAGTCCCTCGCGATCGTCGCCAAGTACCTCAGGCTTATCGGAGTCAAACCGAATCGTATCGTCGCGAGTCCAGCAAAACGAACCAAGCAAACTGCCGAATGATTCCATACTCAGTATCCAGAACTGAAAGTAGAGTATATAGATAAGCTCTATAATGGTGGCTCAGTAGGGAAGCGAGACGGAGATACTATCCACCTCGAAGTCGTAAACAAGACAAAAAAAGATGCTACGATCCTCATGATTGTCGGACACAATGATGATCTCACGAATTTCGCGCACTACCTCACAGGAGAAGGGGTGCCATCTATGAAGAAATGATCGGTTGCTGTCATGTCTCTTCCTGACTCTCTCGAATGGAAAGATGTAAAAAAATGAAGCCTTTCTTTCGTGTATTATCTCACTCCGCAATTCCTACGGTTAGAGGAGCTTATTTAAAATTATTTTTTGTCATTTTCGTATGCGAAAATCTCTTTCTATTTCGGGAGAGATACTCCTTCGGAGTATGACAAAATAAAGAGAATTATAATTTATAACTTTCGCGTCTTGAAGCTTATCATATATACAGACTGAGGATCGCGTGGAAATCCTGGACCTTCTGGGTGTGGGATTTTTATAGCGGACCATAGCGGAAAAGCTCTCGAGCGTCGACACAAATATATCGGTCACGCGACCAATAATATCGCCGAATATACTGCAGCACTCCTCGGGATCACTCGTGCTATCGAGCTCGGTGCTACTGAGATAGATCTCCGTGCTGACTCCAAGCTTGTCATAGAGCAACTTGCAGGAAGATATAAGATAAAAAATCCAGAGCTGAAAAAACTCGCATGAGAAATCCGAGAAAGAGTCGGGGAGTGGTGAGGAAAAATATCGTTCACTCATGTTTATCGCGAGGACAATACTGAGGCAGACAGACTCTCTAATGTGGCGATGGATGA
>CAYSEP010000005.1:0-11009 GCA_964430065.1 uncultured Candidatus Peribacteria bacterium | reverse complement strand
GGAGAAAGTGTGCATGAGAAAAATTTCTCTAAAACTTCATGATATCTCGTCATCGGAAGTGAGTCGCACGGGATCCGCCCTCATCTCGAGAAATATATCACTGATAAGATCACGATACCTCGCTATGGTGAAGCGGAGTCACTGAACGCTGGAGTCGCGACTGCGATCATCCTGGATAATATCAGACGAGAAATATCTCGAAAAAAAGTATAATTTTCCTTTGCTTTTACGCTCTCTTTCACTATAATCCGCCCGTTAAATTCTATTTTCTTTTCTTATGGCTCATACAGGTATCATCACAAAAATTATCGGAGTAGTCGTCGATGTCGAATTCAAAGACGGATATATCCCTGCGATTTACGAAGCGCTCGAAGTTCAGTGAGCTCCGAACAAGCTCATCCTCGAGACACAACAGCAACTCGGAGACGGTGTCGTCCGTACGATCGCCATGAACCCAGTCGATGGAGTGAAACGTGGACTCGAAGTGATCGCTACAGGTGCACCTATCTCTGTACCTGTAGGTGAAGCTGTGCTCGGTCGTATGTTTAATGTCCTCGGTGACCCTATCGATGATATGGAAGCTCCGAAAGCAGTACAAAGAGATCCAATCCACAGAAAATCTCCGAATTTCGAAGATCTCTCTACGAAGACAGAAATTTTCGAAACGGGTATCAAGGTCGTAGATCTTATCTGTCCGATGCTAAAATGAGGAAAAGTAGGTCTCTTCGGGGGTGCCGGAGTAGGAAAAACAGTGATCATGCAAGAACTCATCCATAATATCGCGAGTGAGCACGGAGGATACTCTGTAGTTGCTGGAGTCGGTGAACGTACTCGTGAAGGAAATGACCTCTACCATGAGATGAAAGACTCAGGTGTTATCGATAGAACTGCCATGGTCTTTGGTCAGATGAACGAAGCTCCAGGACCTCGTGCTCGTGTTGCTCTTACTGGTCTCACTATGGCTGAGTACTTCCGTGATGTCGAGAAGCGAGATGTTCTCCTCTTCGTGGACAACATATTCCGATTTACCCAAGCTGGTTCTGAGATTTCTGCCCTTCTCGGTCGTATCCCATCTGCAGTAGGGTACCAACCTACTCTTGCGACAGATATGGGTGCTCTCCAGGAACGTATCGCTTCGACAAAAAATGGATCTATCACTTCCGTTCAGGCAGTCTATGTGCCAGCAGATGATCTGACTGATCCTGCTCCAGCCAATACATTTGCCCACCTTGACTCGACAGTGACACTCTCTCGTCAGATCGCTGAGCTCGGTATCTACCCAGCGGTAGACCCACTCGACTCTACATCTACCATCCTGACGCCAAAAGTCGTAGGAGAAGAACACTACAATGTCGCTCGTGGATGCCAGAAAGTCCTTCAGCGCTATAAAGAACTCCAAGATATCATCGCGATCCTCGGTATGGATGAGCTCTCAGAAGATGACAAGCTCACTGTAGCCCGTGCTCGTAAGATCCAGCGTTTCTTCTCTCAGCCATTCTTCGTAGCAGAGCAATTCACTGGTACTCCAGGAGTCTATGCGAAACTTGCTGATACGGTTCGTGGGTTCAAGGCGATCATCGAAGGCGAGGTCGATATGATCCCAGAGAGATTCTTCATGTATAAGGGATCGATCGATGATGTGAAGGCAGCATTCGAAAGCGAAGCGAAAAAGTAAAAATTCGTTGTCATTCTCCGCGTGGAGAATCTGTTGCTGAATTTTCCAAAGAGATCCTCTTTCAGAGGATGACAAAATAAAACTCTATGAACGTCCAAATCACTTCTGCCGCAGGCAACATTCTCGAAAATCCAGACTTCACGAAGATCACTCTTATGACAGAAAGTGGTGAGATCACTGTTCTTCCTGGACATGAGCCACTTCTTTCAGCGATCCGACCTGGCATCATGTCGGTCGAATATACAAAAGATGGACAGACTCTTCATGGGGAGTATGTAAGTGGTGGGGGAGTACTCAATATTTCTCCAGAAAGCGTGACTATCGTCGCTGACGTCATTGAGAATGGTGATCACCTGAGCGATCTCGAGTATATCGAAAGTCAGAAAAAAGAGGCAGAAGCGCTCATGAAAAACTACCGTGAAGAAAATGGTGAGAAGATCGATCCAAAGCGTCTGATCGAGCTCGAGTACGAACTCCTGAAATATACTGCGATGCACCGACTCGGACAGAAATATCAGTATGAAAATACAACCGGTACTCGTAGATAAAACACCAAAATCCTCTCGAAATAACGTGGGGATTTTTTCTTGTTTTCCGTATCTAAATCGGTAAAATAGGATCATGATTTATATTTTCTGAGCTGCTTTTGACCCGCCTCATGTCGGACATACGGCGATCATCCGAGCCCTCCTTCATTTTCGAGAACCGTCTCAGATCATACTCATGCCTTCATGAAGTCGTGATGATAAGTCGTACCACGTCAGCGATGATCATCGTATGTCGATGCTCGATATTTTTGCTTCGGAAATCGATGATCCTCGAGTTGTCATCGATGATTATTTTGTCCGAGAGTGGAAAGGCGAGATGGTGACGAAAGATGTGGATCTCTATGTGAGAGAAAAATATGGGGAGGAGAGTATCCATGTATTCGGGACTGATACGATAGAGAGCATGCCAAGCTGGGATAGTGAGTGATATGCGGCGAAAGTAGTGAAGAAGCTTTTTGTGCCTCGTGGTACCACCCTTTCTTTTTTGTCATCCTGAGGAACGAAGGATCTGCCCGAAGTAAGAGCAGATTCCTCGCAAGCTCGGAATGACAAAATCAAGCAACTGTGAATCGAGAATTTCGAAATCTTCACTGACTCGCACATTCCTGATATTTCCTCGACAGAGGTTCGTCGCATCATCCCAGAGCATACTACTATCCATGCGAGATTCGAGGAAAATCCGAAATTTATCATCCCAGGACTTTCGAAACGGATATCCCAGTACATACTACAAGAAAAACTCTATCTCGAAAAACCACAAAAGAAGCCAAAAATCCTCGTCCATGTGTGTTGCTGACCTGATGTCACCATGCCTATACTTGCACTCCGAGAAGACTACGATGTCATATGCTTCTGGTACGACCCGAATATCCAGCCAAAATCTGAATACGATAAGCGCTATGAAGCCTTCGTGAAAGTCTGTGAGATCGAGAATATTCCCTATATCAAGTGAGCCTATGACGTGAAAAATTTCTTCACGCGTATCAAGTGAGTAGAATTTACCCCTGAGAGATGAGAGAAGTGTACCTACTGCTATGATATGCGGATGATGGTTTCTGCGAAGCTCGCGAAGAGGCTAAAAATCCCGCTCTATACGTCATCACTCAATACCTCTCCGAAAAAAGACCTCGAAAAACTTTTCAAAATGGGTCATAAATACGCGAAAAAATATGGAGTCGAATTCCTCGATATCCCATTTCGAAAAAAGTGAGGATTCGAAAAATCGGTAGAGTACACGCGTGAGCATGACATCTACCGACAGAACTACTGTGGCTGTATCTACTCTATCCGTGAGGGAGGGGAGAGTGAGATGAAGGGGAGGATGGTGGGGTAAGCTCTGGATAAGTCTAATCTTTTATTCTTCATCTCTCCATAATCTTACTAAATTCTGGATTGTTTCGCATACGATTGTAAATATCCACTACAAAATTAGTATATACAGATCCAACATCTTTTCATTCGTTTTTTGGGGTTACTATAACTGGGGGTGGAGTTATGGTGGGCAATTTTTCTATAGTACCAGGTGAATCTTCACCAAAAAAAGCTTCAAGACAAATATCTTCTAATGTCCGACGTTTCATGGAAAGACCAGTAAAGTTATACATACTAATAGGATATATCTCCTCTTTCTTAATTGTTTGCATCCTGGGATGTGTATCGATTCGATCAGATCTATAAACAGCCCCCTTTTGAATATCCAATCTAAGGTTATCTATATATCCATTGTACTTTGATCATATTAAATCTCACCCCTGTGTCTTTATTTCAGATTTTATAGCATCATCTAAACTTCCAGCATCACCATAAAGGTAAAATATATCAAATAATCGTTCCCTTAATAAGTATATTGTTGCTGGTATATTTAGTCCATCATCAAGGTGGGCAAGTCAATATGCTCCTGTTTTTGAACTACACATGGCTAATCCACTACAAGTTGAGAGTCAATCTGTATGAATGAATTTTTGAGGATATTGTTTATCTTGGCGCGGATGTATTATTCAACATTCTCATTGTGCTACAGCGAGAATTTTGGTATGAGGAACTTTTGAAGTAGGAGCACTATCTTGCCATGTAAGAGAAGTTTTCATGTTTTTTACATATTAAAAAAATTTAAGCCATACTATGCTTCAATCAAGGTTTGTCAAATTTATCACTAAAATAATCTATAGTCAATATTTCTTAATGATAATCATTCTCATTTCTTTTTGCATTTTTCTTGTTTCCGTCTAAAATCTAAAGTCTAATTTCTAAAAATTCTCCTATGACTGATATCTACCAGAAATCCCTCGAAATGCACAAAAAACTCCACGGAAAACTCCGCATGGAAGCGATCGCTCATATCAACTCGCGAGATGATCTCTCGTGGGCGTACTCTCCAGGAGTCGCAGAGCCATGCCGTGAGATCGCGAAGGATTCTTCGAAGATGTATGACTATACGCTGAAGTCTCGTACCGTCGCAGTGATCTCCGATGGATCGGCGATCCTCGGACTATGAAATCTCGGACACCGAGCGAGTATGCCTGTCATGGAAGGGAAGTGTGTACTCTTTAAGGAATTCGCATGAGTCGATGCTTTCCCGATCATCGTGGGAACACAGGATGTCGAGCAATTTATAAAAACCGTGAAAAATATCGCTGATGGATTCGGAGGGATCAACCTCGAGGATATCGCAGCACCACGATGTTTCGAGATCGAAGAGCGACTCAAGGCGGAGCTCGATATCCCTGTCATGCATGATGATCAGCACGGGACAGCTATCACTGTCCTCGCATGACTGATCAATGCTCTCAAAGTCACCGGAAAGAAAAAGGAAGATATTCGCGTAGTGCTCAACTGAGCGGGAGCTGCAGGAGTCGCGATCGCGAAACTCCTCCGTCTCTACGGAGTGAGACACTTTATCGCTTGTGATTCGAAAGGGATCATCTCACGAAATCGTGAATGACTCGATATCTCGAAACAGAAACTCCTCGAATTCACCAATGAGTCCAATATCGATGGCACTCTCGCAGACGCTATCGTGGGAGCAGATGTATTTCTCTGAGTATCTGCGGCAGGAGCACTTACGGCAGATATGGCACGTACTATGGCGAAGGATGCTATCGTATTCGCGATGGCGAACCCGACTCCCGAGATCATGCCCGATGTAGCTCGAGAAGCGGGCATACGCATCATCGGAACGGGTCGATCTGACTATCCGAACCAGGTAAACAATGTCCTCGCATTTCCAGGGATTTTCGCATGAGTACTGAAATACGGAAAAAAAGCTATCACCGATGAGATGAAAATCGCTGCAGCAGAAGCACTCGCAGCCTATGTGAAAAATCCAACCGATACCAATATCCTCCCTGATGCACTCGACAAGTGAGTTGCGAGCGTGGTAGCGGAGGCGATGAGATAATTGTTACTATCTGAATAGCATCTTTGTGAAGACTCGAGTACCCTTTATATTACCATTAAATATGTTGCTATCTCAGTTATAAGCACTATATTCTGCTACCACTCATCTTTTAATATCTTGCGGATCAGCTCAAGCTTTCCCTGTGACTACGATGGTAGATCATGCTCAAACATGAAATTCGCCATTTGCTTGAGAATTTTTGGCAACATGAGCACTTGTAAGAAGAATAGTTTTTCCCTTCTGTATTCCTTCGGGGTTGTCCCTGAGTGAGGCTGAAAGAGAAATAATCTGATTTGCAACTTCTTTCATGAATGAAAACGGCAATCTACCTTCGGTGAGAAATGGATAACCTTCAGGTACTGTATAATGTCCTGTAAATTCTCATTCGGAAGTCATTACAGTAGAGCCGCTCGCGAGTTGAAAATCTCAAGATTGTAATAGGTGATTTTCTAACGTAACTTTTCCTAAAAAATCCTGTGAGTAAGTATTGTTATTTGGTTGAATAGAAAGAGAATCTCATCAGACATTTACCGTATCGAGTATCTGTATTCCAGGATCTCAAGGAACGTATAGTTCTGGTTCCTGTCTCCCTCACTTAAACCCTAGAGTGTGAGTTGGTTTCAAAGCATTTTTAAAACGTGTCTCCAGTCATGCGGTCGGACTTATACTTCAAAGTATTCTTGCTATATCTTCTCATATCACTCATGGAACAATTCAGAAATGACCAGCGAGAATTTTGCTCTCTTGAACACTCCTTACATTACCATATTCATCTAATACATCCTTAATATGAGGATGAGTATTTAGCAGTTCAAGTTGTTCAGTAGAAAGAGTCATATACTTAAAGTTATAGATAAGTAAAGTATATAGTATTTCTCTATTTTGCAATACTTTCTCTCATAATCTATCTCCCAAAAAGTCTTCTGAGAAGTCCTCTTTTTTCCTCTTCTTCTGGTGAAGTACGCATGATCTCCAGGATGCCGAGCACACAGATCATGATAAATCCATACTTATATCCGTGATGTGTACTCATGAAATCCGTGATTTTCCCTCAGAAATTCACTATGAGTATGAGAAGGAGAAATATGGTCACCATAAGCACCCGACCGTTTGCTCGAGCCCACTCTGTGAATGCAGAGTAGTCAGTACGGAGATATTTGGTCTGAAGTACTGCGAATCCACCGACGACGAATATGAGAAGGAGCGTGAAGATGCTCGACTCTGGTATGCCAAAAAGTGTATCGGTCGTCACGGCTTTGCCGAGTCATTTTTCGAGCATCTCGAGCGCCGTGAAGAGGATGATAAAGAGTCCAACCCACTGTATGCTTGGGTATTTTTCAAGAAGTCTAGCGATATAACCCGATGCCACCACCATGAGGATGATCGAGACGATGAGTCCGATCATGAGATTCACGATATTTCCGTGGCTGGCTCCTGCTACCGCGAGAACATTGTCGAGACTCATAGCGACATCGGCTATGATGATCGTCTTGATTGCCGCGGCGAATGTTGCTGCCGTATTCTGGCTTCCTTCTTCATGGTGTTCGTGTGCACGGATCTCTCTGTAGAACTTCCATACCACGTAGAGGAGGAGTATCGCTCCGAGGAATTCGAGACCAGGAATCTGGAGGAGAAATACGACTCCGAGTGAGAAGATGATACGAAGAACGGTTGCACCAGCAACTCACCAAAATATTGCCTTCTTTCGCATCTCTGGGGGGAGATTTTTGGTTGCCATCCCGATAAGGATAGCATTATCTCCGCTCATGACGAGGTCGATGAGGATGATATTGAGAAGAGCGAACGCTCCTGCAGAAGTGAAAAGATGGAGAAAATCTGATTCGAGAGTAGAGAAAAATTCGAACATAAAGTATGTGTAAAAAAGAATATGTGCGTATTCTCGCGAAAATCTGAAAAAATGCAATGATTTTTTGACTCTAGAGAGGAAGAGTGGTAAAATCAATTTAGAATTTATCAATTAAGAATTACGAATATGACGACACCTGAAAAACAAGAGAATATCGATGATCTTTCGAAAAAACAACAAAATATTCAAGGTTTTGATACTCTTTCGTTTGAGGCAAAATACGGTTTTCAAAAACTCGCTCCAGAACTCGATGATAAAAAAGATGGGAAATATACCGAAACTGAAATCAAGGCATCGGTATCAAAATCAATCAATACCCAAATAAGTAAATCGATAAATCTAAATGTTGACGAAAAAGAAAGACTTGAACAGGCAAAGGTAGAACTACTCAAGTGAATGGATGGAAAATGAGTAAAATGAGCACTGGAACAATACTCCCTCCTTCATGACAAAATAGAATGAATAATATCTGCTGGGAGCTGAAAATCTCAGATGAATGATAAAAATCTGAAACAAGCTCAAGAATGAGCTAAAGAAAATGCAGATAAGTCTAACGACGCATTTCGTAAATTACAGGAAATTATTCAAGGAGCTATTTCTAGAGAACAAGCCAATGCAAAGAAGGCAAAGGATTCTGCAAAGGCGCAAGGAGATAAGAGCTGTGGCGTGACAAATCCCGAAGTTGCTGCAAAAGCTCAATGAGAATGTAATGATAGTTTGGCTCTCGCTTAGTCTTGTTATGGTATCCTCACATTGTCGAGGATATTTTTTATGATCATATCAGTAGTGATACCTTCACTGACCGCTTCATAGGAGAGTCCGATACGGTGACGGAGGATTTCGTGAGCAAGAGACTTTATATCCTCTGGCATGACGAAGTCGCGACCTTCGAGAAGCGCCCAGACACGAGCACATCGGATCAGTGCGAGTCCAGCGCGAGTAGAGGCTCAGTATTCGATATATTGCGTCGAGGTTTCAGATGGTTTTCGCGCGTCTTTTATCCATCAGACTTGCTCCTTTCATTCCTGCATGCGTGTTGCTTCGAGGATGCCCGAGGTATAGTCATAGATTTTCTCGTCGACTTTTATATTTTCTTCGATATATTTCTGGATTTCTAAGAGTTCTGTAGGGCTGATCTTCACGCTGCTGACCGCACTTTCTCGTTCTCTTCATCGGAATATTTTTTTCTCATCCTCTGGAGACGGGTAGCTGATCATGATCTTCATGAGAAATCTATCGAGCTGAGCTTCTGGAAGAGGATATGTCCCTTCATGTTCGAGAGGATTTTCGGTCGCGATCACGAAAAATGGAGAGGGAAGTGGGAGGCTCTTCTCTCCGATGGTGACCTGACCCTCTTCCATAGCTTCGAGGAGAGCCGACTGCACTTTCGGTGGAGTGCGGTTGATCTCATCAGCCAGGAGGATATGTGTGAAGATGGGTCACTTTCTGATTTCGAATTTGCTCGTCTGAGGACGATAGATCTCGCTTCCTGTAAGGTCAGAGGGGAGAAGGTCAGGAGTGAATGATATCCGCTTAAAGTCGTATCCGAGGACACTTGCCAGTGTCTTCACAGTCTTCGTCTTCCCGAGTCCGGGGACTCACTCGATGAGGATGTGTCCACCTGCAAAAAGTGCTGTGATGAGCTTCCGGATAAGGTCTTTTTGACCGATAATGGTCGTACTCATCTCGTTTTCGAGTGCGAGGATGATCTCACGAGTGGAGGCGAGGTGAGGATTCAAGATAATGAAAAATTAATAATTAAAAATGAATAATGACAGAAAAAACAGAAACAGAAATCAAGAGCAATAGAAACGAATAGAAAAAGCATATAGAAAATAGGGATTTTTGCAAAAAAGAAATCTATCTGCTAGACTAAGAGAGAATATGTATACAAATACGAAAAAACATATGTGGGTAGGGGTTTTTTATAATGTGGAAAGCTTATGAAAGACTGCGCCTCAGGACACAAAAACGATGGAAGATCCAAAAGAAAAAAATCGCTATGAAAAAATGAAGGAAGTCATGAAAGCGAAAAAGGAAGCCATGAAAGCAAAATATGAAGTCCTTCGTAGTGCAAGTATGGCAAAGATACTTGCTCGCATCCCAGATACTGTTCCTGTGAAAATCTGAGGAATCTTAGCAAAAACGAAATGATCAGCAGAGGCAATCCTCACCTCCTGAGAAGTCCGAGAAAATCCAGAAATCCAAGCATCTGAATCGAGACTCTTTAGTATGAGAATTGCTCGTGCTGAAAATATGAAAAATATCATAAAAGTCCCCAATACTTCACAAGCTTCAGATACTCCACAAAATAAGGAAATCTCACAAACATCAAATACTCCTAAAAATTCAGAGGCATCTGAAGGTATGCTCCTCGAAAATCAGGCAATAAAAGTAGAAGAAAAAAGAACCAAAAAATCAAATACAGCCAAAAAAATCTGGAATAGTATCCAGGCAAAACTCGGAATCAAAAAAGAAAAAGTAAATGCAGCACGAGAAGCTGAATATCTTCCATGAGTCGAAGCAGTCCTCGATGATGCAAAGATAGCACCAAAGGATAAAATAGCGATTATCGTACGATATTCTCAGTCTTTGATCGATACTTCCCCAGTAACACCAGATACTAAAACAGATGAATCAAAAACAAAAAATCTTCCCACGGAAACAGTAACATGAGAGATGCCAGAATCACAATCAAAAACCACAGATAAGCCTACTCTAGAAATAAAAAAAGAAATAACTACGCCAGAAAAATTAACAGAAATTGATCTCACAAAATCACTTTCTGAATGAGAACTTAAGGATATATGAAGCCAAATTATTAAAGAATGAGATGTTTCGGCTTGACTGAGTGAGCATGCTAGAGATAGTGAAGACCTCCAAAAAGAAGAAAGATCGTATGAAGCGCTTGTTACTGATCAGATGATCACTGAGGCCCTTCGCGATGAGGAGATTCATTTCCGTGAACTCCATGATCTCTCTCCAGTAGAGAAAGAAGATAATCTCGATGCAGAATTCCGATGAGAGTTAGCTGATATGAGACAATCTCTCAAAGGGGAAGTGGGTAATGAGATAAATATCCCAGATGTTCTTTTGGATGAAACAAATGGGTATTATTTCCGAGATGAGTATGGGAACGTTTGGAGTACATGAAATACAGATAAAGAAGATATGAAAGACTTACTCGAATTTTATACACAATTTTCTACTCCTCCACTCGATCATCTCCGATCTCGGGGCCATGTATTTCTCGAGTGGCTCTACCATAGACTTGGTAAAAAATGGACTCAGGAATCCTGATGAAGTGATGCTATGAGTCCCAAAGAGATGAGGCGATATATTCTTCTTGCTCTTGCGAAAAATGCATATCCTAAGAAACAGGAGATACAAAATATACAGGCATTAAATATCAAAGAATGATGAAGTGATCAGGCATATATCAATATGATCAAGCCACTTTTCGTAGAGTGATACCAAGGAAAGCCAAGTGAAACACTCGCAAGACTAAAAAATATGTGAGAT
>CAYSEP010000004.1:5439-40984 GCA_964430065.1 uncultured Candidatus Peribacteria bacterium | reverse complement strand
AAATCATCCGTGCTCACGTCCCTCTCGCAGAAATGTTCGGATACTCGACAGATCTTCGTTCCTCATCTCAGGGACGCGCGACCTATGCTATGGAATTTGCTCACTACTCTCAGGTTCCGAACAACATCACAGAAAAAATCCGTGCTGAGCGTGGAGTGAAGTTCGAGGAAGACGAGGAGGAATAGTCCCCGTCATTCCTGCGCAGGCAGGAATCCCGTCAAGATTTATAAGAAATCCCTTCAGAAATGAGGGGATTTCTTTTGACATTCAAAACCAAAGAAGTATCATACTATATGTATTATTTATAGATTTTAATTTCAAATTATATGATTAAATTATATAAACTTGTTGTGATCCTTATATTCGCTTTACTTGTTTCTCCAGGACTCATGAATGCTCAAGGGTGATGAAATTATTCCAAAGATAGGGCATGTAAACTCTGAGATGGTATGTACAGCTATAATATAGAAATCAAGAACTATCCATGATTTAGCACAGAGGTAAAAAACTTTGTAAAATCAAATTGAGCACTCTATTACGTGGTAAATGCTAGTAATATAAATGATGCTAAATACCGTGAGTATAGCCTCTACTCTTGGAATTGTAAGACCAAGAAAGTAAAAATGCTTACAAACTTCAACTTTGACTGAGATTGAATAGCTGAAATAGATGCTCTTGATACTGGATTTATAGTAGTTCGAATTAAATATGGAACTCTTTTATGAAGTACCTCACCAGCACTTTATTACAAGCATTTTGTTTATAATAGAACTTCTCTTTCTGTTCGTGACCTGGAGCTTTGGAGAGACATAAAATCATTTTCCGAATTTACTCGCGGTTTTAATAATTTTTACGTATATGAACGTAGTGCTATTATTACTGATGTAAAACCAACTCGGATTCCTGGTATATGGGATATTTACTTTGTTTATGATAGCACATGAAAGGGTGAACAGGTACAGACATTTTATCCAACACTCAACAAGCCACTATATATCCGTATTGATTATAATAAAGGGGGAGTTATGTTATAACTTTCTTTATAGGAGAGGAAATTCCCTTCAGAAATGAGGGGATTTTTCTTTTTGACGAGAAAGTGGAAATGAGTAAAATATCGTCTATGAATCATACTATAAACATCACTCCTGACGGTGAAGGCTTTATTGCAGAAGTAGAAGGATATCCGTATATGTATGCATTTGGCTATAGTGAAGAAGAGGCAAAGAAAGAGCTCTATGAGGTGCTTTCTATGCTTAAGGACTACTACAGCGAACAAGCAAACTTGACTCGTTCTATCATCGAAACCCCAGGATATGCCGTATAAGTACAGAGATATCGAATCCCGTCTTTTGATTCTCTGATTTCTCCTTGTTCGCCAGAAATGATCTCATGTCATCTTCGCAAAAGATGGCCATCCATTCGTCGTACCAAAACATGGAGGGAAAGATATCTCACCATGAGTGGAGAAAAAACTTCTTTCATTTCTTGGTATGGACCGAGCAACATTTCACAAAATCAAATAATAATGCAACCAAAAACAGTAAAAATCTGTACCGGTCGATCTTGTAGCGAGAGATTCTCGAACTTCGTCATGACACGACTTGAGGGAGATAGAGCATTCTACTCGTATCCAGAAGAGCTCACTATCGAGACGTGTCTCTGTCAGGGGCGATGTAAGGAAGGTCCGACGGTCGTCTACGATGGAGATGTCCAAGTCTGGCAAAATCCTGTGAAAGCGAGCGAAACCCTCAGAAGAAAGGTGAATGAGTGGAAAAATAAAAAATAATATGTCTTTCTCTATTTTCACTGCCTACCCCCGTGGCTACTGTGCATGAGTCCATCGTGCTGTCGGTATGCTCATGGAAGTCGTGGCGATGCATCCCGCGCCTATCTATGTGAACCATGAGATTATTCACAATACTTTTGTCGTGAAGATGTTCGAGCGAAAGGGAGTCATATTCGAGCCTGATCTCGAGAAAATCCCTCCTAACTCTCTTGTCGTCATATCTGCGCATGGGACATGACCGAGCTATTTTGCGAAACTTCGAGAACGAAAAATGCGCTGGATCGATGCGACCTGTCCACTCGTCGAGAAGGTGCATCGCGAAGCCCGAGACTTCATCGCGAAGGGATACCATATCCTCTATATCGGGAAGAAGTGACACCAGGAAGCCACCTGAGTCATGGATGAGGGTGAGCAGTACTTCACTCTGATCGAGAAAGAGGAAGATCTTGCTCTCCCCCTGTTAGAGGGAGTTGGAGGGGGTACCCCACCCGACCTCCCCTACAAGGGGAGGAGTGAAAAACTCGCCCTGCTTACCCAAACGACCCTCTCCGTTGATGATACGGCAAGTCTGATAACCAAAATCCAAGAGCGATTTCCTGATATCGTCCTCCCGAAGGCAGGAGACATCTGCTATGCGACGACCAATCGACAAAAAGCGGTGAAAGTCCTCGCTGAACAAGTCGATGTCGTCCTCGTCGTGGGCTCGAAAAATAGCTCGAACTCATCGAAGCTTCGCCATGTCGCAGAGGATATGGGAAAGCACGCCTACCTCATTGACTCCCGAGAAGATATAGATAGAGTATGGTTCGAGTGAGCCCGATCTGTCGGAGTCACTGCCTGAGCCTCTGGTCCAGAAGAGCTCGTCGAAGATGTCGTGAAGTATCTCGAAGATCTCGGATGAGTTTTCGCCGAAGAACTCCGAGTGGTCGAAGAGCGAGTCGAGTTTCCCTATAGTCTAAAAATCCAGGATTAAAATCTTTTGCATTTTCATAAAAATGCTATAAAATATCATCAACTTCGATGTGGAAGTTAAGGATAAAAACTCCTAAATTGAAAATCCCCTCTAGAACAGGGGATTTTCTTTTTCGACTCTAGCGTTTCCGCTTCACGAAACGTTTGTACAGGAAAGAAAAATCTATCCTGACACTACGCTGCTTCCAGTAGGGAAGCTCGATGTGGAATCTTTTCATGGAATGAAAAGGGTTAAGGAGTAAAACTCCTTGCTCCTCCTGGAAGAACAAGGAGCGAAAAGAGTATAAATCCTTTTTGATAAAGTCAATAAAATCCATAATATAGATATATGCCTAAAGTCTGATACGTCGCCATCGTCGGTCGCCCGAATGCGGGGAAGTCTACATTTCTGAATGCTCTTATCTGAGAAAAGGTGAGCGCTGTCTCATCGCGTCCACAGACAACCCAGCGCACGATCCCGGGTATCTATACCGATGAAGGGAAATGAGTGCAGATCATATTTCTCGATACACCAGGGATACATAACGATGCGAAAGAGCAATATGGCTCTCAGAAATCAGGAGAGATCCATGAGCGTATCAACTCCGAAGCATTCGCGTCTCTGAGAAATGCTGATGTGATCCTCCGTCTGATCGACCCGACTCGTGTCCAGTGAGTCGAAGATGAGCGTATCGACGAAGTCGTGTCCTTCTCGAAGGCACCCGTCATCCGTGTGGAGACCAAGCAGGATCTCGCGAAGGGATACCTCGGAAAAGATATCGACTCCTATATCGACTCGGTAAATCGGACAGGATTCGAGGAGCTCATCGAGAAGATCGCTGCCCATCTCCCTGAAGGTCCGTATCTCTATGAGAGTGACTACTATACCGACCAGCCGATGGATCTGCGTATCATAGAAGTGATCCGTGAAGTACTCTTCAGTGAGCTCGGAGAAGAAGTCCCGTATGCGTCCTATATCGAAGTGAGCCAGATCGAGGAGAAGATCGACGGGAAATCCCCGATGCTCTCAGTACAAGCCTATATCAATGTCGAATCGGAAAGTCAGAAAGTCATCGTGATCGGAAAATGATGAGCCAAGATCCAAGAAATCGGTACGAGATCTCGCCTCGTCCTCGAGCGTATCTTCGACAAGAAAGTGTTCCTCGCACTCCGCGTGAAAGTCCATAAAAACTGGAGAAAAGACCAAAAAGCTCTCGATAAAATATTTCCGAAGAAGTAATATGGGAAGCTACGATCAGTTCGCAGAAACATTCTCGAAAAGTCGCCAAGATCACCCGTGGCCAGAACTTGACTACATCATCTCCGATATCCATGAACAAGGCTATACGAGTGTGCTCGATGTCGGATGTGGAAATGGGAGATTTCTCGAGCAAATGGAACATGGAGATTGGAATGTAGAAAGGTATCTAGGAGTCGATAATTCTGCAGGAATAATCGAAGAAGCTCGTAGACTCCATCCTGAGTATCGCTTCGAAGTCTGCGATATGCTCTCACTGCTCCGTCATCGCGAAGGATGAAGCGATCCAGTTTCCTGAAAACAGAGCATGGATTGCTTCGTCCTCGCGAGTGGCTGAATGTGGGATGCCGTTGTCTTCCTTGCTTCCTTCCACCACCTCGAGACTCGCGAAGAGCGGATCCAAGTCCTTTATGACGTGAAAAAACTCCTCACACCCGGAGGTCGGGCCTATATGACGAACTGGAACCTTAGAGAACAGCCGAAATACGAAAAAAGCCACCGATGAAACGGTGACTTTGATATCAAGATCGGGGCGTATTCTCGCTATTATCATGGGTTCACCCTCTCTGAACTCGAGGAGCTATTCGCTCAGGTTGGGTATGGCGTGGTCCAGAATAGAGTGTGGGAAGGGGGAAGGAATATGGTGAGTGTGATTAGGTGTATTGAATGATTATCTGAATAAGCCTGTATTGTCTTTATCCACATGGAGAAACTTCCATTGCAGATTACTTGGTGCATATATTGATAAAGTCCATAAGTGCTTTTGTCGTGTTTGGTCCCAGGATACCATCCTGAGCTCATTTATGATCCAGGGTTGTTACCACTGATCTGACGGGTCATGAGGAAGAAATCACTGTGAACATACCGATACACTTTTGGAGTTGTTGTACATTTTCCACTGTCGCTCCGTTTGGCTCTAATACTTTATTGATAGCATCTACGACTGATTTTTGATTCGGAGAAGAGAGGGCGGAGAGAAGGCTTTTGTTCTTACTGAAAGCTGTCGCGAATATTTGCCACTCTTTTCCTGCCATCCACCTTTTTGTGATATCTTTTCGGTATGTTTCTGTAAGAGTCTTTCCATATTCGTTTTTTCTCTTGTTATCGATAATGGACTCAGGTCAAGTGCGGCAGGATTCGCATACTGCATCAGCTACTTTGTCTGGTGTTAGTGGTCAAGCGGGTGGCTTTGCCTTCTTTGGATCACATCCCGGTATCTGAGATAAGAATAGAGCAGCGATTATTGCGCCAAGTAACCATGGTGCGATTTTCTTGAACTTCTCTATGAGTCATGATTTATTCCCCTTTGCTGCATCCTCAGCAATTCCTACTACTCCACCAGGAACCTTATCTCATACGATATTCACGAGGCGCTGTCTGAGAGCTGCATTTTCAGCGACGAGGAGTGCTTTTTCTGACTGAGAAAGATTGGATGGTCCACGATTCGGATGAAGAGATCACATGAATTCTCGATTTCCCTTTACGATATCATCCGCATGAGCGATGATGTCTGCTTCACTCATGTTTCGTACTTTTGCAGCGGATTCGTACATCTCTACTTCGTGTGGACGAATTCACTCTTTTCACTTTCTGTACTGTACTTCTGTGAAATTTTTCTGGAATGTGGCATCGTCCATTTGCATAATTTCTGCCATTTCTGTACGAAAAGATCCACCGAGTAGGTCTTGTTGTGTGAGTTTTTTCTCGCCGATTCCATGCTCTTTCTCTATTCGTGCTTTTGCTCCAGCATCCGTAGTATTCGAGTGAGAAATAGCATCTTGGTTTTTCTGGGTTTCTGAAGATTTTGTACCTACTTCACTTTTTGTAGTTTCTGATTTTCCTGTATTTACACCCTGAGCGTTTTCTTTTCCAGTGGTTTTGCTTGCCTCCTGCATCTTCTTCTCCAGTTCAGCTAGCTGTCTCATGTTTTCGATAGTACGGTAATTTGGGTCCTTTTTGAGTTCAGCTACCTCTTTTGCTATACGTGCATCATAGCCCGCTCGCATAGATGAACCGAGTTTTGGTATACCATATTCTTCCGTAGCTGTCTTCCATTCTGTCATATTTGTACCACGGACACTCACCTTGTGTTCTCAGTTTGGAAGTAGCTCGACGCGGTAATTGAGAGTAAGGCCATTATTAAAGGCTTGTCCGAACTCTTTTGAGGCTACTACATGAGTATTTGCTCCTTCTGACGCACTCCTTCTGAGATTTCCTAGCTCTTTCTCTATTCGTGCATCGTAGTGTTTACGCATTCACGACCCTGATGCTGGTAAACCATATTCTTCTGTAGCATTTTTCCACTCACTACCGTTTACCTCCTTTACTTTCACTCTATGATTTCCATTGGGAAGTAGCTCGACGCGGTAATTGAGAGTAAGACCATTATTAAAGGCTTGTCCGAATTCCACTGAATTCATAGGGGAAAGTTCAAAGTCCTTTATCTTAGATAACTCAGCTTTTTTCGTATCGATCTGACGCTGGAGGTCTATTAGTTCAGTGTTAGGTGTTATTTCTTGAGTTTTTGATCTCTCCTTATTATCATCTCACTTTCACTTGAGTTTTTGAATACCGCTTTTGATTTTCGTTGTAGCAGCTTCTGCTAGGTTTTTTGCTCATTGTATCGCATTTTTCAATTTCTCTGTCATACGGGTAGTGAATGTTTGGCCATTTGTCGCTGTTACAACAACTTCATTGCCATTTGTACTCGACTCAACTTTCGCTATTCCACTTTCTGGGGCAGTAGATTTTCTTTCTAGTGCTTTTCCGGTAACATGGAATGCTCATGTCATGATAGCACCAAGAAGAAACTCTTCCCATGCCCCATGGTATGCATCCGGGTCATTTGCGAGAAGCTTCTGACTCACTCATACGCCAGTGATAATAGCTGGTACAACCAAACCTTGTTTTACAAGTTGATTTGAGAGGGGATCGAGTGGTACTCCTGTAAACTTCGTAGCCCCCGCAAGATAACGAGAAAATCAGAATCCAAATGCATTTTTGATGAGGTCTTGTTGCCAATTCGGTTTGCTCGTAAACATTCTCTGATTGCGAATTGCTTCAAATGAAGCATCAAAAATGACAGCCTCAGTACCAGCGAGCCCCGTACGAGCACCAACAGAAACAACTTTTGCTACCTTGGTGCCAGAGTTCACATAATTTGTTATAGCTGGCATTTTAGATGCTACTTTGATGATTCATTTTCCAGCGAGTCCAGCTGCTCCACCAGAAACCAACATTGGTACTAGGTCGTAGAGAAGGAAACCTGCAAGTTGAGTTTTTCCACTGTCTGACCATGTAAACCATTCGTCTTTGATATCCATGCTATCTCGGTAGTTTTCCCAAATGTTTTTGAGATCAGTAGGAACAGTAATACCTCATTTTTCATCTATATATTCTTTCGCGATATAGCGCATCTGATACAGAGCTTCAAGACCCGCTTGAGCAGCATTCTTTTGTTCAGGTGTTGCTTGATCAAATACTCCTTGAGATAGCATGTCACCGAAGTGTTTGTTTGCTCGTCGAGTGATTTCTGTCTTTGCTTTTCCATCGTTATTGAGTTTAGCTACCCCCTGAGCAAAGATTTCACCAAGATTTTTTGCGGCTATAGCCTCAACTTGGTCGGAACCATTGTCTGCACGAATCAGACGAAGAATGTCCGCGGGACTACTCGCATTATTAACCTGAGATATAAGATTTAACTCTTCTCTACTAAGTACTGGTAATGTGGAAGCTGGTGTTTTGAGGGCCGTAATATACGCCGAGAGCTGGTTTGCCCTTTCTGTGTATGTTTTTTCATCCAAGAGCTTAATATCTCTTGTGAGTTTATAGTTCTGGAGTCGTGCAAGTCTCGCCTCGAGGACGTAGATCAGATTCTCTTTTTTCAGGGCATCCCCCGTTTGTTTTTCTATAGGTTGAGCCAAGTTTCTTGGAAGTTCTGTGGCTTTCAGAGCAGCAGAAGCCTTATCACTTGCACGGAGATGTTCATTAGAGTATGACATAAAAATAAATTAAAAAATTACTTTTACACTCTACCATATTTCTATCCTTTTTGTCAAAAATATATAATTGACAATTTTACTTATCATGCAAAGCAATTTTTCAATCTAGTGTAGTTGGATGATATGGGGTCTTTCTCTGACTTTGTACCCTTTGAGAAAAAGGGTTTCGTTCGAGAGTTGCTCGATAAAGAGTATTGGATGTATTATCGAACCTTCATCCTGGTTTCTGAATCTCTGGCATAACTACTCATGTTCTGTAAAGTACGGCAGTTGTAGCAGCAAGTTTTGGGAGAAGCCACTTCTCATAGAATGTAAACACTTGCTCGAGAGAAAGTCCTGTATTTCGAGCGAAATCCTGGGGACGAGATATGAGTGCGTATATCTCAGTGAGTCACGTCTGCTTCTCAGGTGCTGATACATAAGCAGTCCAAGATTTCTCGAGACTTCCCTGCAGTTCTGATCATGGGAGGGCATTCTCCAGAAAAGACGAAAGAACGAGAGCTGTGATATATTTATGTTCGAATGAGAGAGAAGTTAGCTTCTGGATATCTGCTGTATAAGAAAACTTTCCCGTACTCAGGACCTCTGCTTTTAATTTCGTCTTCGACCCGATTATCTTTCAGAGATATTCTCGTAGTGCTCACTCGTAATTTTCCTTGTTTCCATAGTTCCACTTTAAGAGTTCAAGGGCCGTTGCGGTACCAAACTTAATATTTCCATCCTTGTCAGAGAGCGACTTATTACTCGGATCTCCATCGACTGATATGAGAGGATGGGATGATGTAAAGGCCCCCCAAGATTTATTGGCAAGTCCTACATTGATCATGAACTGATCATATGTTCACATGTGTTGGTTTTTGTCAGAAAGTCCAAATGCTCTTGAGATATTGGTCGGGTAGAGTGCTGCCGCACGGTCCAGCTGCTCGAGAGCCTTGACGACTGCTACGATATCGCTTCGCAGAATGGTAGTATGTCCTTCTGCGGTTTCTGTGAGTTGAGATTGTGCACTTTTCATTTCTCAGAGTGCTCTATCTCTTGCATGTGTCAGGCTTGCAATACGATTTTTCAGTTGTGTTATTCGTTTTACGAGTTTTTGCCTTTCGAGAGCACGAGTTTTTGCTGCTCGAGTCTTTCCCTTGATTATACCCATATTATTGAGCGTACTTTGTGCTTTAGTGAGTTCATCCTGAGACTCTTTTCTGAGTTTATCGAAAGATACATACTCACCGCGCTTTCCGTCACGCATATTGGCAGCATTGCTGTAGCTCTCATCATAGCCACCATGTTGCTTGATCATCGGGAGGATAAAGTTACGATAAAAATCGCTCTCTTCTCCATCACGTTTTGTGACAGGATTGATTGTCAGACTTCCATCATTGTTTCTTTGAGCTCATACATGCTTCATGCCAGTATCGATATATGTTTGAGCAAACCGGAGAATGGCAAGAGAAAATGCCATCCCTGCCTCTCACTTAGTACTTATTCCTCCTGAAGCTACGGATTTCTCTGCTTCAATCAGATTTTTGTATCCAAGGCTTTGCCAGAGAGGAAGAGATCCAGTTCCCACTCACTTTTTTCACATATGTACTACTCGATCTCTCGATGCTGGAGTAATCTTTGTCTCCAGAGCCATGCGGATAATCTTTTTTTTATCTCATTCATGAAAGTCATCCCAGGTTCATTCTTTTACCTTGAAGGCACTTTGGCTTGGTTTTTTCCCCTGTCCGATGGCACGCTCTATGGCTTCTGGGAAGATTTTTCGTATGGTTTGAACGGTTGGATTCATGAGGTTTCGCTCAGCAAGGGCCACCTGATAGAGAAGGTGAGCATAGTGAGGGGAGAGTCCGTTATCTTTCACCATTGCTGTAAGTGATATCATGCTTCCATCCTCCTCTGGCCATCCATAGTCGACAGGTTTTCATTCCGCATTGTATTTGACGAGTGGCACTGCCTCATAGGGCATATTATCCATTTTTCCGATAAAATTTTCGCTATATACGCTTCATTTTGGCTTCTTCCAGTCTTTGTTGATAGGATTCTTGAGAAATTCATCTACCACCTTACTATAACTACCCCAAAATACACGAGCTTCCTTTCCAGACGTATCGGGGTAAAATGCCTGTTGTAGTCATAGTAGCGCAAGGGCTGCTCAGGAAGTTCCTGCTACTCTTTTGACTACCGTGCCAATACCCCCCGAAGGTAATGAAGGTCTCAGATTTTTAAGGGAAGACAAAATACGCATAATTCAGATATGATTTTGATAAATTTAATACATATTAAAAATTAAAAACACATTGTCAATTGTTTTTATCCAAATTTATAAATTCATAATAAAAAAAGTTGTGTTTTCATAAAAATATGTATAGTATACATAAAGTAAAAACCTATCATACTACTATGGACACATTCTCCACCCGCATCCTCACTATCATCCAGACTGCATGACTCTCCTTTCCTGGTCTCGATGATCAGGCAATTCTCGATAGAGTCATCCCCGTAGCAGAAGAGTATACACTGACACAGATACTGACCCACCATCTCTCCATGGATGATCAGGCGCTCTTTCGGGATGCATACCTGAGCGCACCTGATGTGTTCGATCCCATAGAGTTCCTTTCTGACACACTTCCAGATCTCGATACTCTTATCGAACGATACTTCCGCGCTTGGCTTCAGGATTTCCAGAAAACTCTTTAATTTTTTCACCCTTCATTATTATGTGATTTCTCAAGTGACTAAAAGATAGATTCTTCGGTATGAGTGATCCTCTCGGAAATGGAGGAAAGAAACTCGACCATCCTCCTGCGACACGAGAGGGTACCGATACGGTAGTTGAGACTACTAGAGAAACAGTCTCATGAGTACATGAAACTCCGAAACCACAGAATACACCAAGCAGAACTAAAAAAAATCTTGAAACATCAGTAAAAACCAAATCCAGCATGTCTCTGGACGTCCTCGATCTGACCCGAGTGATCGATATCTATGCCGAGAGTCGTGCAGTTCAGGCGTTCGATGCTGAGATGGGTAAAGAGCGGAAGTGACCTTTTGAGAAGGTGAAATGATTCTTTGCTCGAAGCTTGCAGCGTATGGGGCGTGATGCCTGGATCGATACCAAGAAACGAGAGTATATTGCCCAAGTAAAAACTGGACTCAAAAATGGTGAATATACCGAAGACTCACTTCGTGAGCATGTCACATCGGGTGATACAGGGATCAGAGAAAGCGCTCATCTCGTCCATGAAGAGATCGCAAAGGAAGATGCTCTTCCGAAGATCATCCAGTCCTCAGTAGATGCCTGGATGGTGACACTTCCTGATTCAGCAGAAAGAAAGAAGAAAACTGCAGAACTCAAGAGTGCTATAGAAACAACTTACCCGACTGTGACTGCCGATCTCTCTCAGCTCGAAGCCTCACTGCTCCGCCTCGAGCGCGCGAAGATCTCGAGCGAGATCGATACGATAGAAGCTAAGCTCAATATCCTCGATATAGGACGTATCGAACAAGGCAATGGAAAGAGAAAAGAGTGATGGTTCGTGAATATGGCTGATAAGATAAGCACCAGTGTGAATAACTCCAAGCTCCCTGATTTCTTCAAACAAAAAATAGTTGGAGCCCTCAGACATCCGAATACTGCTGCAGTACTTACAGCTCTCGGAACTCGAGCATGAATTGGTGCTATGGCAGGAGCAACTGTCGCCACTGGGTTCGCATGAGGATTTCTCGCACCGATCCTCGTGGGGTCTGTCGCAGGATGACTCTTCGCTTCCGTCCGTGCTCGTCGCGAGATGCGGGATCGTACTGCAGAGATCGACCGTCGAGGTGCTCGCGGAGAAATGACAGGAAATGCGAATGTCGATGGGAAATCGTCGAACCTCTCTCACCAGACCCACACATGGCAGCACCCAGTCATGGAACTCTATACTCGTGTGGCAAATGCGAGAAATAGTAACGAAAAAGAAGATGCACTTATAGCGGGGATATCCTATCTGGTGAAGCACCGAGTCGGACGAGAAAAAAGTATCAATATGCTCCAGTACGATGCCGATAAGTCACCTTCTCGCCAGCATGTCGAGATGATCCGTCTCATGAATCAGGTATTTCCAGGACTGGTCGCGAGTTTCAACGACGGTTCGCTTTTTGCTCCAGAGAATGAGAGCCATGAATCAAAAATCACAAAAGAGCTCTATACAAAGATCACAGCACTTGCAGATACGACGATGAAAAATCGTATGAGCGAAGAGGGGAAGTATGCTCGAGAACAGGGACTCAGATTTGGTCTCACTGCAGCAGCAGTCGGTGGTAGCGTATGAGCAGCAGTCCACGGATTCCTTTCCTGAACCAGTGGTCACTTCGTCTCCTCAGGTACACCAGGATCGACGACGACACACTACCCGAATAATCTCCAAGCATATACTGATATAAAAAGATGATTTTGGTATGATAACGCTACACCAGCACCCAAGTTCGACTATACGGAGCTCATGATCCATACAGATAAGACCTGAGGCTGGAACGTGGCTCATATGATCGGGAAGTTTCCTACATCTACGCCAGGTGATATCCACATGGTCGAGTCATCTGACTTTACGAGTGGTACTATACGAGCCCTCGTCACTCCGGTGAAGTGAGGACCGAGTTTTGCCCTTCCTATAGATGCGAAGGGGAATATAGAAATCCCACCAAGCATGCAAGACGCCTTCGCGAAAAAGAGTTTTGCTTTCCTCGAAGTCGGAGAAATGGAGCTCGATGCTACGGGCAAAATGAGTATCAACCCTATGGCTACAGTTGTCGGTACGGGTAACATGATCTTCGATACTATCACAGAGACAATTCCAGGTGTTCCAGGACAAAAATGGGTACCAGGAGATGCTCCATGGTATGGCGTACCGTTCGGAGGAAATCGGTATCATGAGCTCCGCAAGACAAGCAAAAAACAACCTATCTGAGGATTCGTCGATCTCGGTGAAGATGGGCAGACCCCAAAGTCAGAACCCACAGAAGCTCCGATAGGGAAAGATGAGAATACACCCATAGATACTCTGGTACCACCAGTAAATGTACCCACTCCTCCCATAAAGGGGGAAGTACTCGAAGACGGACAGAATCTCTGGGATGACGATACTGAGGATACTGTATGAGATCTCTCGAAAGAAAAAGAGGCACTCGATAACCTCTGGAAACACATAGTATACGTGCGATGACAGCTCGACGGTCGAAAAGAGTGAACCGTAAATCTCAGTGATGCTCAAGTAAAGAGCTACGAAGAGACTCTCGATAAGATGCTCGAAGAATATAAGAGACGCAGGAAGACGTGGAGCGATCGTATAGATGCCCAAGAGAAGATAGTACCATGAGCAAAATACCAAGAGACCATAAGACAGCTTATTTCTCAGGGTATCCTCGCAACCGAAAATGGAAAACCACTCATTTTCCATATGGGATGAAGAACTATTATTGCTATACGTACAAAGAATGGAGGTATCATACCATTTTACCGATCTGCTCATGGTACAGGTGGTAAAAAAGTAGGAAAGTGGTATCCGTGCTTTGGTATCAGTGAGGAGGATTGGATTATCAAAGGGACTCTTGCTAATATGAGCGTATGACACAATGTCTATGAGGTCAAGCGCTACCAAAATATCCTGAACGAATCATTCACCTGGGATCCTGATCTCGATGCTGACTTTGTCTGGAACAAAGAACGTAATCCTCTCGTACAAGCATGAGGGATCATCAGTGACGACTGGATTCGCAGAGAAGAGGCAAAACAGACGACACCGAAACCAAAAAATCACACAGATGGACTCTATCATGCATGGATCCTCGAGTGGCTAGAGAGGGTGATCAAGGTCGAGAATATCGAGCCAGGAAAACAACAGTGAGTAGAAACTCCTGCTCCAACACCACCCTCAGATACTTCTGAAAACCAGACCCCTCCAGTACAAGAAGCTCCTTCTCAAGATTTCTCACAAAATGATGCACAAATTCTAGGGGGAGAAAAGAATGATGAGAAAATAGAGAAAACTTTCAAAGTAGCAAAGAGAATATTCTGAAATATGCCTCTTCAAGATGATGAGGATATTAAAAGTGTACTATGAGAAATGGAGAATGACAGCAATACGCCTTTCATCTTACTCAAGGGAGATGCTCATAGGGACGGAATAGATAAGCTCTTCAATGAGATGAAGCTACTATGATGACGGAGTGCTATGAGTGCTATAAATGCATATTATGGAAATGGTGGAAAGATATGATTATCCGATACTACCGACTGGAGTGCATCTATTAAAGAACTATGAGTTATAGTTATATGAACACAGGGTACTCCAGATAAAGGGAGAAGTGATATTTATCGTATAGCATGAGTTAGTGCTATGCCAAGTTCTGTTGCTCAATCATTCGCTCATGAAATCTGACACTATATAACGCATAATTTACAAAACAACCGAGATATTGTATCTGAAGTAGAGCAACTTCGAAATAAACAATGAGGTTGACTTGTCTCAACCTCATCGAAGAATTTCTATTCTGAGAGAGCACAGATGTATCCAGGGGAAGATGTACAATTCAAGGAAGATATGGCAGAACTCATGGGACTCTATCTGATGGGGCGTGAGTATGTCGAGAGATACCTCGATGACCGCATCCGTGTGAAGCGAGACATGAAGGCAAATATCAGCGAATGACTCAAGGGACGTATCATGACAGTGCTTGATAATGCGTATGAGAGTTATGTAGGGTAGGTGAATATTTCTCTATAAAAAATCTGTCTCAGGAGAGACAGATTTTTTATATCATTTTGACCATGATATTACCCCAGCTTCGAAAGATCTATACCATATTTACTTGCAAGTTTTCCTTTCATGTCATCAGCGATGGGGAGTGATTGGATATATGTTTTCAGATTCTTGACACTCGTAGATGAGAGGAAAACTTGAGGATCAGATATACCGAGTGAGGTCATTATTTCTCGAATATGTCCGAGAGTATCCACACCTACAGGTACTCCATCTGCACCTGTTCTTTGGCTATTTACTGTTATTTTTTTGAGACTCTCTACATCGATAGCGACCTTCTCTCCTCCGAACATACTATCGAGGATGTGTTTGACTGCTCCTCATTTTTTCTCTTCAGGAAGTGCTGCGAATCCCTCTTTAAGTTTTGACGGATCGATATTTCATTTCTCATCGATCATTCATGCACTCTTCATACCCTCGATGTCATTTTTACCTGAAAGATAATCATAGTATAAGTACGCTATGCCAGCTATTGCTGCATATGATCCAAATGCTCGAAGTGTGCGAAACGATGCGAGTGCCCCAGGTCGTAACAAGGCCTGACCAGCAGCCAGAGATATACGTCCACCACGTACCATATTAATAGCTGTAGCACCGACAGTGTGTATAGGACCAAGCGCTAGACGAGACGCTCAAGACCACGATGGACTCGATATAAAACGAGCTACATCGTAAGCACCAATAGCAAATACTGTACCACCTACACCTATATACGCAAATTTGGTGAGTTTTCATCCTTCCATGGTAGTACCCTCGAGTATCATTTTGGCTCCTCACACCAGAGGATTCATCATGTATATATCATGAGCAAGTGTCTCGAGTTTTTCTCATGGCTTCGCTGCCCATACATCAGCAATGGTAAGTGATACTGCGAGTCCAGAAAAAAATGTCTCGAACCCACTTGGAATAGCTCGTACATATCGATCCATCAGTACTTTTGCCTCGTTTGCATCTTTTGCCTTTATGGGAAATATATTCTTATCAAGAGCTGCCATGAGTTCCGCCTGAGATACTCAGAATCTCATATTATTCCACCACTTGAGTGGTGCAAAATCAGATTTTACGACTGATGCCATTTTTTTTCCTGTATTTCTCGACTCATCTATCGCATATTGGATATTTGCCTGCATATCGTGAGTCATGCTTACGGTTCCTGAGAAAGATTTTGCCCACTTTGCCCCAGTTCCGATCATATCTTTCGTCTGAGGTGTCTCGAGAAATTTTGTCATCGATCCGATCATAGTTTTCTGGTTGGTTCCACTGGTACGGAGGTCAGTTAAAAGTTCTGATACCACCTTTTGATCTATTGATAGCTTTTCGATCGTTTTTATTATTTCACTTACTGGTTTTCCAGACTCTTTCATTTGGAGAAATGTCTGCATTACTTGGGCTTTTATCTGATTTTCTGCTACTATAGCACGAAACATCTTAGCATATTCCCCAGTCTCACTGACGTGCTTGTCTCCTAACATAGTCAGGAGATCTGTCATTTTTTTGGCAGATGCATCATATTGACCGAGTACTCCATATCCTATTGCTCCAGCCTGTCAGAAGCCAATACCATGATCGTAATATATACCAAAGAGTGCTGTCTTCGCTACAAGTTTACTCATTAGCCCTGTCATATAGAGAGGCACTGCCATACTATGATGTACTGATGAAAGTATCGTCTTTCTCTGTGCTGGCGAGAGTGATTCGAAGTCACTTGATCAGAACTGACCAAGCATATTCACGGCCTCCATGGGTGAACCCATGATGAGACTTTTTGCTGATTTGAGTCATATTTCTATGGCCTTTTCTCCGTATTCTCCAATTTTTACTTGAATCGCCTCAGTCGGTATGATGCCGTCAGACACAAGAGAAGTGAGAAATGAGAGTGATGCCTGAGAACTTGTGAATATTTGTTCTCCAAGGACCCCGTTTTTAGAACCGGTTACCATATCATATGTTTCTTTGGAAGCTCCCTTCATCTTGTCGCTATACTTCTTCCAGAGTGCCTCGAATTTTGTTTTTTGAGCCTTCGGATCTTTGATCCAACCCTCTGCAACGAGACTATCCCAGTACTTCTGTTTCATTTTCTCGCCATAGTTTTCGACTCATTCCCTTGCTTTCTCTCCTCATTTCTCTTCCTTCTTCTTCGCCTTTTCTGCAAGAGTCTTCGGGTCTTTATTTTCTCACATTCCGAAGGCTCATTTCAAGGTATCGAGAGCTTCTGAGAACTTTCCAGAAAAGAGAGCTCCGATAGCTGCGAAGATCGCAGCGAAAAAATCTCCTACAGCATCCCATCATTTTCCGAGGACTCCCATGACACCATCGAGTGCTTTCGCTTTCCCTTCGATTGTCGGTGCTGCCATGACAGCTGCTCATGCTGCAGTGAGAGCCGCTGTGCTTGTGGAGGTATTTTCTCCGATCTTTCCGAGTGCTTGTTTCATCCCTTCTGGAGCATCTGGGATGGCGTTCGCCATTTTATTTCCGAGCGCTTTCGCCTCAGTGGAGATTTGCTCTGCACCTTTCTTCACTTCTGTGGGAATATTCGAGTCTACTTGTGCCACGAGTTTATTTCACTCCTCCTTTACTTTCGCGAGAGTACTGCCTCCAGGAAATAAATGGTCAAGCTTCGCTAGGATCTCTCACTTATTCGGAAGATCTGCAAGGAGATCATCAAGCTCTTTTCGAGTAGAATCACTAATAGATTCTCCTCTTTTGCGCAAGAGGCCTAAGGTGCCATACTTTCGCATTACTTTTTCTCGAAGAGCATTCTCTTCTTCTGGCGTGAGGAGAGCTTTTTTCTGGATTTCGGTGTAGAGGTCACCGAATGTTTTTGGTGATTCTGGTGATGATTTCGGTGTATCTGCCATAGGGATTGATTATTATTGGTTGAGTTTTGAATCGTTGGCATTGACAAGACAAGAGCCTTTTATATGAGTGAAAGTAAAATAATTTACTACTGTACTTTTGGCATTGGTACTGCTACTGGTTGGGTTGGGACTATCCCCGCCATACGAGTGATAATATTTCACCATATGAGCCCTCAGTAGTACGTAGATACCGCACCAATTTGGTATTCACTAGTCCCCTGATGTCTATCGCCTGCTGGATTACCAAGACCAAAAAGATGTACAAAGTGTGCTGGTAAATTACCTTCTCACATGATCGCATCTAGCGGTATAGCTAGTGCCCCAGTCATCAGAACTCACCTTCATGCTACAGTTATCGCAGAACTAGTACTTATCCAATCCTTATTAGCATCTCTGAGTACTATGGCTTTTGCTGTACTGTTGATTTTTCCATTCCATCAGAGCCACTGATCTTTCATGACTCACTGTCGAAGTGAATCTATACTCTTTATAGGCGCCTTAAGTGAATCCCAGATTTGTTCAGCAGAGTATCGAGCGAACTGAGCAGGATACTTTATGGGGTTTAAGTTAGATCTTTCTTGATGCCACTTTCTCCATTTTTCGAAAGAAGTGAACTCGTACCATCACTTTCCATGTACGGCTTCACCGAGAGGTTTATCTCCATGTGCCTGAAGAAATGATTTTACCTTGGTATTAAGAATCGATCATGCTTGATCTGCATAAAAACTTTCTAGCTCTTTACCAGAGAGTATTTTCCCGTCTCCTCAGACTACTTCTACATCGTCTCACTTTACACTTTTTTTCATCGTGTATTTCTCACCGTTCCAAGTGTAATCTTTTGATTTTCATTTTGGAAATGCCTGTACTCATTCCTGAACAGCAGAGCGTATAGTTGCTTGAGTATGTTCTAGTGAGTCAGCTAGTCATGATTCCACCATAGCGAAGGCATTTTTTTTATTTTTTATCCACTCTCCTCACCCTTCACCCTCTTGTTTTACTCGATAGTTTTTTCCGTCTTTTGTGACGGTATAGTGACCGACACTTATGCTATCTCCATCCTTTTGTAGTGCATCGAATTTGCGTTCAAGCGATTTTGTAAGATTTGCCTTATCTACTCATGAGAGCGCTGCACTTTTTGGAGCTGCAGATTCATTCGTATTTGGTGCTTGAGAAGCTGTTTCAGGTACTGGTTTTGCAGGAGTTTCTGCGGTTACTTTAGGCTTAGTTCATCTGATTTTTTCCAGACCCTCATCGATGATTTTAATGAGAGCTAGACGCTCATCACTGTTATTAGACCATGTAGCTATTCGATTATCCAGGGCAGAATCTCCCTTCGTATATAATTTATCAACTTTGAGTCACTTATTTTTTATGTGTTCTTGGATGTCTTGCACATCGTAGGATCTTCATTCTTTACCAATTCACCGGTATCTTCAATCATTCTTTTTCAAAATTATAGACTCGTCTGTAAATTTTATGATTTTTGCATCTGCTAATTCTCATGCAGTTGGTTGACTGCTTTCAGTAAATTTTTGGTAACTATTTTTTGCAATAGTATTTGGTGCGAGTGCTCCATCACTAACGCTAGTTCATGATTCCTGGCTTTGAACATGCGCCTTATTCTCTGTGCCTTGTGCTGCCACCTGTTGCTCGAGTTTTGCCGTATCTGCTTTTGTATCAGCACCAAGAGCTCCTTTTCGTTCTACAGCCTTCAGTCCTTCTTCTACTTTTTTTGCTCCCTCTACCTGTTTCGGTGTCCACTTCCATCCCTTTCCAGGGAGTGCGAGTGGCAGAAGTGCCCATGGAAGCTCGTGCCAGAAGGCATCTGTAAATCGGACATCTGTTTTTTCGAATTGTCCGCGGAGAACATCCGTCGATGCTGCGATAGCTACGTTTCCAAGTGGCTGAAGGATTCACATATTCGTGTAGTGGAGACCCTTTGATGTACTAAGATACTTTCCTCATGCTCTAAAAAGAACTCCACCTGCTCAGAAGGTGAGAGTATTGAATCCTGCTTCTTTAGCAATCTCAGTAGGATCAGTGTAGAGACGGTTCTGGGCAACCATCATGCCCCCTGTGGTTATCAGTCACCCGACTCCAGCTGCTAGGAGAAATGCTCCAGGACCTGCTCCTATTCCAGTAGCTGCTAGAGCTCCTCCCACTACTATCGCAGGAGCAGATTTCCCTATGTTGATAATACCATCTTTTGTCTGTGCTGAGAAAAAATCCCAACCAGTTCCAGATCCTGTGAGAGCAATAAGGTCTTTGAGTGACTGTTGCTGAGAAACTGTGAGAATGAGTTTACCGTCAGATTGTTTTTTATCGAGCGACTTTATAAATGAGATGAGCTCTTTTTGATAGTTTCCATAGACCTCTTTCGTTACAGTCTCCCATGCTCACTTTATCTTCGGATTGGCGATGATATCTTCGAACTTTGCTCCAGCATTCATCTGTGCGAGTATGAGATTTCCTCATTCTGTTCACTTCAGTTTTTTGAGGATCTCTTCTTCTGTTGGTCACTTTGTCCAACCAGTTATAGTTTTTCCACTACTATCCCTGTCGAGAAGTCATATCAGAAGTCCAGCACTGAGCTCATAATTTCGGAAGTGATTATTGGATATTTTTCCATTCAACAGATTTCCTAGGCTATCAGAAAAATAGAGCGCTACGTCTCGCACCTTTTTCTCTACATCTGCACGATCTGCAGGACTAAGTGCATTTTTATCTATTGCGGAGAGGGCTTTTTGGAAATTTGCATACGCATTGCCCATTTTTTCTCGATTTGCTTTTACTGTAGCGTCAGTCTGATCCCAGAACCACTTATCAGCTCACTTTGCAACAGTCATGATGTCGCCATACGCAGTTTCGAACGATTTCTTTACATTTTCGGCAGGACTTGTAGGAACACTCTCAGGAGCCGCAACTGGTGGCACATTGCCCCCGTCTGCAGGAACTGTAGTATTGCCATTCACTCTCCATGCTAGAAGCTTTCCTGAGATATCATATACTTCCCCGAGTATCAGTGCTCCCTTCTCGAAGGTTCATATGTATACCTTTCACTCTGCTTTATCGACCAGAGTACCAGGTCATGACATGACTCCATCTTTCACAGAGCCTATGTACTGCATGGACTCAGTCGTTATGACTCACTTTCCATCCATTTGCTTATTTTTCACACTTCACTGGTAGAGCATTTTTTCTTTCGAGAAGTAGAGATATCCACGGGTATCTTTTCCTTCAGATCCTTTCCAGAAACGCACATTCTCTGTCGTAGCATCTGGAGCTCGATTCGGAGGAGCAGGGGCGATATCTTTCGCAGAAATACCGAGAAGTTCCTCGACAAAAGGAGGTATAGCGATATTCATGCTAAATGGCATTTCTGGATATCTCTGTGGTTCCGGAAGACCATCTGTTCTACGAGTTTCTCCTGGTATTGTTATTGGCTGATTGGTAGTTGCGATCGGGGTATTATTTGGGGCGATTTCTCCATTTGAAGTCACTCTCGCTACTCCGAGTGAGGGGAGTGCGAGATCTATAGCACCACCCTCAGGAAGTGCAAGGATTTTATCAATGTTCTCTAGAAGCTTAGTTTTTTCTATACGTTCTATGACTTTCGTATTACCTATCTTACCAGTGATAGTAATATCATCTTTCTCGATAGTAAGTTTTGCATTCTTCATGTTACTCGGTAATGCTACTCGGAACCGCCGAGCTCATACGTAGAAACTTTCTCACTCTATTTTGAGTACTACTGATTGATTGACACCATTTTCTGTGTAAGAAAATGTATATGGGAGATTCTCAGATGTTATCTCCTTTAGAGCTTTGATAAGAGCAGTTTTCTGATCAGGATATGTTATGCTTTCTCTTGCGTTTGTCGGTGAAGCAGGAGTATTTCCTACGACAGTACGCCCCTCATATATCCGAAACCATTTTCCCAGTACATCGAGGATCTGAGAGTCGGGACCTTGTGCATTATTCGAGTTCTGACGAGCATATTCTGCGAGAGCAAACTGGTTGAGTGCTTGGATATCTTTTTCTGTAAGTCATGCGATACCATTTTTTACCGCTTTTTTGAGATCTCCGATATCTTTCCAGTTGAGAGGATTGAGAGAGTCCTTGAGACTCGTCGTGTCTTTCATTGTTCTAGCAATCGAGACCTCATAGAGCTTTATATATTGCTCGTAGAGTTTTTTCATACCCTCATCAGGCTCAGTTCATATAGCAGCCCTCACTTCCTCGTAGAGTTTTTTTGGGTCAGTTCCACGAGTCTTTTGGAGGTTATCTATACCAACATCGAGAGCTGTCTCGACGAGAAATTTGTTTGGCCCAGAGAAGAGTCACATAGGAGAAAAAGTTAGTTACATCTCTACAGTACCATATTCGAGTATTTTTTGCAAAAATATGATGAGAGAAATCGGAATTTCTGACACGATTATAGGAAAATACAGATAAAAATCAAATTATTCCTCATAAATCTCATGAGTCAATAGATATTTTTTGAGAAAAGTGATTGACAAAAATATAAAATATAAATGAAATACATATTTTCATTTGCTTTTTTTCTTTTCTCTGTATACTCCGACCGAATTTTATTTTTCTCCCATTTTTTTCATGAAATACCGTAATATTGCCATTATTGCCCACGTCGACCACGGAAAGACGACTCTCGTCGATGCACTCCTGCGCCAGTCAGGTACATTCGCTGCTCACGAGCAAGTGGATATCTGTGTCATGGACTCCAACGACCAGGAAAAAGAGCGTGGTATCACGATCTATGCGAAGAATACTGCCGTCATGTACAAGGACGTGAAGATCAACATCGTGGATACTCCAGGACATGCGGACTTTGGTTCTGAAGTGGAGCGAGTACTGCGTATGGTGGACTCTGTTTGTCTCGTCGTCGATGCGTACGAAGGTCCTATGCCACAGACGAAATTCGTCCTCAAGAAAGCTCTCGAACTCGGACTCAAGCCGATCGTCGTCATCAACAAGATCGATAAGCCTACTGCTCAGCCAGAGGCGGTCGTCGATATGCTCTTCGACCTCTTCGTACAGCTCGGTGCTACCGATGAGCAACTCGATATTACTGACGGGCGTATCGTCTATGCGATCGCTCGCGAAGGTATCGCGATCAAGGATATGAACGACGAACGTGTGAATATCCACCCACTTTTTGATACGATTCTCGAACAAGTCGCTGAGTCAGCAAATGATGTCGAAAAACCATTCAAAATGCAGATCGCGAATCTTGCCTACGATAACTATGTCGGACGTATGGGTGTCGGTCGCGTCTACGAAGGAAAGGCAAAAGTCGGACAATCTGTCACGATCGTCGGAAACGATGGAGCTCGTCGAAGTGGAAAAATATCGAAGATCTATACCTCTCTTGGACTCAAGAAGATCGAGGTAGAAGAGGGTGAGGCAGGAGATATCATCACGATCGCAGGTATCCCAGATATCTATGTGGGAGAAACTGTGTCGACAAATGCTGATGTCGAAGCAATGCCAGCGATCACTGTCGATGCTCCGACACTCAAGATGGAATTCATGGTAAATGACTCTCCATTTGCTGGTAAAGAGGGAAAATATGTCACGTCTCGTCAGATCCGTGAACGTCTCGAAAAAGAAATGGAGATGAACGTGGGTCTCGCGATTGATTTCGAAAACTCTGATGGAAATAGCTACAATGTCTCTGGTCGTGGAGAACTTCACCTTTCAGTACTTGTAGAAACTATGCGTCGTGAAGGATTCGAGCTCCAGGTCGGATGTCCTCAGGTTATCTTCCATGAGGTAAACGGGAAAAAACAAGAGCCGATCGAGAACGTCGTCATGTGGGTTCCAGAAGACCGCTCAGGAACGATCTTCGAGATGCTCGGAAAGCGCAAGGGTATCTGTAAAAATATGAATACGGTAAATGGTGTGACAAATATGGAATTCGAAGTCCCAACTCGTGGACTTCTCGGATTCCGCTCACGATTCGTCATAGAGACGAAGGGTGAGGGTATCATCTACTCATCATTCTCTCATTATGATGAGTTCCGCGGACCGATCGAGAAACGTGATGTCGGATCTATGATCTCTGGATTCCCAGGAACCGCTATGGCGTACTCTCTCTGGAACCTCGAAGAGCGTGGACCGATCCTTATCGAACCAGCGACTGAGCTCTATGAAGGTATGATCATCGGTGAACACCTGAAGGGTGGAGATCTCGTGGTCAATGCTACGAAGAATAAGCAGCTTACCAATATGCGTGCATCAGGAACAGACGAAGCGATCCGCCTCACTCCGATCCGCAAGATGACACTCGAGGATTGTCTCGACTATATCGGTGAAGATGAGCTCGTCGAAGTGACTCCTGTGAATCTCCGCCTTCGAAAAAAGTGGCTCACGGAGAATGAGCGAAAGAAAAATGGAGGAAGATAATACTCTTAGGAGAAAGAAAGGCGATGCTCTGGAAAAAAGAAATTTTGCAAAATATAAAAAAATGATATAATTGATACAACTTCTATGCGGAAGTGGTTAGGAGGTAAAATGCCTCAAAAAAATCCCCATCTCAAGTGGGGATTTTTCTTTTTCGCTGATCTTGGCTATCGCCTCACAACTCGTTTCCCTCGGAAAGAGAACTCTATCCGAATGGATCGATGCTTCCAGTAGGGAAGATCTATGCGGTACTTTCTCATAAGAGAAAAAGGTTAGGGGTAAAATGCCCCTTGCTCCTCCTGGAAGAACAAGGAGCGACGGCATTGTAATAAAATCCATGGAAAAGCAAATCATGAGAAAAACTTGACTTCACACCATTTTCCCATAGAATCCGCGCATAAATTTTATTATTCTATTTCCTATTCCTATGATCTGCTACGCCGTCCGTAAAGAATCTGAGTCCAGCGAGAAGCTCCTTATGCGCTATAAGAAGTCATTTTTCCAGACTCGTACAGCAAACAAGCTTAAGAATGCTCAGACTCACTCTCGACAACTTTCGAAGAGAAAAGTCCGCGAACAGGCTATTGTTCGTGAGTACTATCGCCTTGTTTCTAAGAAAGCAGCATAGTTTTTGAACATATAAAGTATACAAAAAATCCCTTCAAGAAATTGAAGGGATTTTTTTCCTGTCATTGCGAGGTACGATCCGTTCTCCGTAGCAGGCTACTTGCGAAGGATGAAGGCAATCCAGTGTTCCGTCATTCCCGTGTTTCCGTCATTCCTATAGTTTCTGATTCCTGTGTTTCCGTCATTCCTGCGGAGGCAGGAATCCAGTGTTCCGTCATTCTGACGACCCGTTCTCCGTAGGTTTACTCCGAAGGACGAAAGGAAGAATCCAGGTTTCTATTTCTTTAGTTTATTTTTATGTTACTTTCATGACTGAAAGTAACCAAAGGTCTCGGGGGAAGAAAAACTCGTTCGCTTTCGCTCCCCATTTTTCTGTTCTCATCTGACTCAAACAGTTTCTTCCCCCGAACCCCATCGAAGTTCACAGATATTCAGTTTCTAAAAAGAGGCTTTGGAGAATTAATGTTTCTCACACTCGAGCTTCTCGATCACATTATCGTGTGCTTCTATCACGCGAAATACGAGTCGCCCCATCGGACCATGAAATACTACTTCTGTCCCGATAGCAGGGAACTCTTCCTCCTCTGCCATGACGACATAAGAAAGAGGTTCACCCGTGTACTCTTCTGGTACTCCGTAGTCTTCACCGTGGATATCGTATTCTTCGAGGATATCGTCCATAAGAACTGTCCCTACTGCCTCGATCTTTCCTCATTTCATACGACGCATGTAGATCTCTTCTTTATCTTTTTCGTCCTTTATATCTCCGAAGACTTCTTCGAGCACATCCTCCATCGTGACGACTCCAGCCGTTCCACCGTGCTCATCGAGGACGAGGGCGATATGTCGACGAGACTTTTGGAATTTCTCGAAGAGATCATCGAGCGGCTGCGTGAGCGGTACTTTCATGATTTTTTCCAGGTCGAGGGAGGCGAGTTTTGCCTTTCCATGTCACTCTTTCTGGATTTTGAACGCCTCACGAAATGTGAGCACATAGTCGACATCATCCGTAGATTCTCATGCTACTGGGAGGCGAGAATGAGACGATGTCATGAGAAACTCACACGCCTCATCGACACTCATATCGAGGGAGAGAAATTCTACATTGACTCGTGCTGTCATGACGGATTCCGCATTGGTATCGCCGAGAGAAAGAAGATTTTTGATCTGGCGACGCTCATCGGCTTCCATAGCTCATCATTTATGTGACATATCAATAAATGCGTCGAACTCTTCTTCTGTTACTTCAGTATGTCCGTGAAAGTCGATTTTTCCTCCCAGGATCCATCCGAGACCTCGCATGAAAAACTCGACGAGCCACGTAAGAGGGAGACATATCCACATCAGTACCTGGTATACATGAGATACCTTCAGTGCGACTGTATCAGCAAAGCGGACACCGATAATCTTCGCTGCTATCTCTCCGAAAAGAAGGATCGTCAGAAATGCAAAAATATATACGATCGTCGTCGCAAGATGATCAGAAAGTCCGAATACTCGGATCACTTCTGGAGTGATATATTTTTCGGCAATAAGAGTTGGTGCGCTGGTGACGAGAAGTGTTCCTATGAGATTCGTCACGAGAAGTCTCTCATTTTTTTTCTTGAGCTTCGCGAGCGTGCGAGCTCACCACTTTTTCTGCTTGATCCAGCCATCGAGCTTGTGTTGGCTCACAGACATGAGCGGGATCTCTGTACCAGCGAAAAATGCAAGAGCAGCAACGAGAGAAAGGAACAACAATATGGGGAGAGGGTCCAAGGGAGGGAGTATTATGAGTAAAAAGAATTTAGGCGATTATATAGAAAAGGAGGGGAAATGCAAAATCCTTTATGCTTGTAGCTTTTTTACTACCAGCAAAAACACCATCACGATCAAATGACTCAAGACGATGACATTGAGCGAGAAAAAAAGAAATCCGAGAACGAGTCCATATTTTGCATAGGTTTCGAGCTCGCGCCAACGTATTACCAGAAATCCGACGAGTAGAGAAAGTCAGAGAAGCCCGTATTTTATAGCGATATCGAGAAAGACATTGTGTGAGGAGTCGATGGTACTTTCGGGAGGGAAGTACGCATCTATCTCCTTCGATCTCACTCATGCATACATCTCGATCACCCCATTTGGTCAGTATCCGAAGAGTGTATGGAGAGGTTGGCCGATCGAGAGAGATACTGTTTCTTTCATCAGAATGAACCGAGAACTCAGCGAAAGCCATTTCTCAGTGTCGCCGTATTTATAAAATACGAGAGAAAAAAGCACGAGAACCAAGATAGGGAATACGATATATACACGCTTTCCGAGAAAGTGTTTTCCTATGAGAAGTACGAGAAAAGCGACAGCAAGCGAGACTCCGATCACGCTTTTTGTCATGAGGATTCCTACGAATAAGAGGAAGACAAGTATATATTTTTCTCATCTTTTTATATAGGAAAGTGAGAGTGGTATGAGTATGAGAAGGTATCCGGCCACATAGTTCGGATTCCCGAGTGTCGCGGTCGCGCGTACATCTCACCAAGAGCCCGTCGTCTGGAACGCTGCACCTGTGAATATATTATAGCCGAATATTCCTTCCACGATGGATATCAGAGCTATGATACCTCACGAACAAAGGATTATGGTACTGAGAGTATTTTGCTCCTTCTTCGATATGAGAGAGATCAGGTATCATGTCCAGATGAGGGCGATAGGGAGGAGGATGCCGTGTTGTTTTTCTCAGATCCCAAAGAGGAGATCTCGAGTATTTTCGTGTGGGAAGATCGCATATCCGATGAGTCCAAAGATGACGAGTGAAATCCCGACGATGAGCGTCTTTTTCGTGAAGAACGTCTTTCGAAAGCTCATCTCGAAGGTTGCTAGGAGTGTGATTATGAGAAATATCGGCATTTTCACACTCTCGAAGTATCCAATACCATTTTTTATAATAAAACCCTCTCCGAGTCCAGCAAAAAAATGCGAGAATATGAGAGGGATGATCGCGAAGAGGGCGACGAGAGAGTACATGATTGCTATTTATGGTGCCCCCAATATATCCAAACTTCGAACTTTTACAAAGAATTATGAATATGTAGCAAAGAAGTATAATTATTAGAATGATAAGCTCATAAACCCAGTTAATACTAATTTCTTTCTAGTACAAGAAGAAATGGTTAATATATATTCCATAGCATACATCGAACATGATTGGTATCTATTTCTCAAATTTAGTAAATATCCTAGATTCAGTGAATGTGTAATATCCATCAATATTTAATCTTCCAGCCCATTCATCCATTCCATATTTTCATCACATTATATTCTTCTCTCACATGATCGTCCAAATGATTTTGCAATCATTTTGTTTTAATAAAGTAAGTAGCGATTCTTTTCTGATCATAAGTCCGTTGTAATCACTTTCTTTGAAGATGTTTGTATTAGTAGCTATAAGCCTTCATGAATGATTAATGAATCTTCAATCATGACAATTAATTAATCATAAGCTGTCTATTATCCACTTTGACAACATTCGTATTCCTATGGATCAATTTTTATAGGAATGATCTCTTGTGAATTCATTTAGATAATTATCATCTGTAACAATACATTTTATCTTATCAACGTCAGAGAATTTATGCATTATTTCCCATGTGGGATATTTTCACCTTATATCATCATAAGCATCTGAATATGGATATTCTCATAAAAAGAAATCATGAAAACTATGTGACTCTGGAAATTTTCATCGTGGACACTTTAGCTTATTTAAGAGTCAAATTAGCCTATCATAATCTTCGGTTTTAATTATATAACTACTAGGTATCATCCACATTTTCCTAAACGGAAGGTCAAACCTTTCATTCTCTGGGGATAGCTGATCTTGCCAGTCAAAAGATCATTTTAAGAGTATCCAGCTATCATTTGCATCGTCTGCAATCTCGATAAGATCTTTATAATTCGGCAAACTTCTTTCTGACTTGATCCAATCTGCATTTTTTTCACTTGAGGATTTCAAGTCATATCAATTTAATTTCTTTATCCATTCTGTAAAATGTATGGAACTTTCAATATAAGAATCATCTCTGATGATAAAAGAAAGATCTATGTCCCTTACATTTGTGTTCCATGCACTAGTATATTTTCTGCTATCTCAGAAATACATGGGAGATCTAAATTCAAAATGATCTGAAACCAATCAGATAAATTAGTGGTAAGCAATCCATTGAAATTTCTTTCAAATTCTTTCTACAAGCTTTGAATCACGACTGTATCATCTATAATGATTGATTCCATAATCAAATTCTCAAAATAATTCATTACTATATCCCATTTCTATAATTCTTGTGAATATCCAGCTTTGAGCCAACTTTAAGTTAAAGTATTCTTTCGGTTCATTTATATGTCAACGAGATAAATATGGCTGGATTTCAGATATAAAGAGCTCTCTTTGTTCAAGATTTAAAGAATCTAGAAATGCTTTTTGCTTCTTTTCCTCATCTATTCTTTCCTTTTCTTTCAATTTTTTATCCTCTTCAGGAGGCAATTCTTCTGGGATTTTTATATCAATAGCAAAATCCTTTTCTTGAATGTACTTAATAAGATTTTTTGTACTAATTCAGTAAAAATAGTTAGTCATCTTTTCGTATAAAATTTTCTGATTTTTTGATAGTGACTTCTTAAAATTTCTCAACAAACTTTCTCGTGACATTTTTATTTCTCAAATCTTCCATCATGACCAATCTGTATTATTAGAGTTTGTTCCAATAATATATCTGGAGAAATCGCCAAATTCCATTAAAGAATACCAAATACTTCTAATTCAAGCTAAAGAGTTAGAAGATTTATTATTATAATCAAGCTCCGACTTATATCTTTCTTCCAGTTCTTCTTTAGTTAAGATACCATTTTCATTCCAATCAGAAAGAAATGGTGGAGTAATGCTTTTTGTTGTAATCTTCAAACTCGGATGAAGTCTTTTGGTTCTTTCAATAATTCATCTTCAGTAATCTCTAATAAGGGCATGTAATGGTGGCTTTCAAGATGCAAATAATTTTTGATATACGTGTTTCGCAAGAATTAAGAGTTCGGGGTTTTTTTGATGAATATGTAGTGAACATCAGTAGGCTACACCGTAAATTCTTTCAAGAATATATGGATCATCAATGTCTTCGAATTTTTTCAAGATATTAAGAAGTATATGAATTCTTGTGTGAAGTATCTTTACTAGAGCTATAGTTGCATTATCTCTCACATACCTGTTTGAAGTACTAAATAACCATGCAAATACAATTGATATGAGTTCAATTACTTCATCGGAAATACTTTTATCATCAACATATAATAAGCCCCAGTCAATCAACTTATAAACCATTGATTCATCTCATATTGATCATAAATATTCACTAGACCAAAATGCATCTCTTTCTAGCATGCTCTTTTTTATGAGATGAGAGTGCAAAAAATTAGCATTGAATGGGTGATTAGGTATTGCCACTACTCATAAGAATGTTTCAATTGTCTGAGAATAATCTGAATTACTTACTATTATTGAATTGATTAGTTTTTTTAGATCCGTAACCCTTGGAAATGCATCAATTTTCCTCCATATAATACTATCCAAAAGAGCCTTTGAACCTCAATAAAATCATCAATTCATGTTTAAGATATACGGTGCCAGTTCAATGAATTCAAATGTTGTCCTCTCAGGGCACTGTATTGATAATGCCTCAATTATTCATAGATTCCAATCATTTTTAATATATCTTCCTAAATCTTTCTCTGGTGAGAAAAAATCCTTTCATTGCTCAATTGTTATCTTACATCATTTTCCATAAATAGCTTCCATTTCATAAAAAATATATCTCCCTATTAAATGATCACTAAAGCGCTGAAATGGGAATCTGATCTCAAATGTACTTTCATTGATTGGGATTTTCGTAAGTATCATATCTTGTTCCAAGGCATTAATGAAGCCATCTATATCCTTTAGATTTGGATAAGCATTTTTCACAATATCCCTTAGACTAGAAATACTAATAGTCTCAGTGGTTCCTTGAACCATTTGTTTAGCAATCTCTTTAACTATTTGATTCCAAATATCTCGATCGTTATCTGTTGATAAATGGAATTTCTTACATATATCTTTTCCAATTTTATCTACAAATTTCTCAAAAATATGGGTTGCTCATTCATGTCATGCAATCGGTTCTTTTCCTAAAGTTACCCTTTTTTCATATGCTTTGCAAAAGATCATTAGAAATAAGGGGTTCTGGAATTCGGTTATAAACAATGGAACCTTAGGAAGCGGAATATGAAATTCTTTAAAGAACTTTATAATAGCTTGATTCTCGTAAGATCTGAATCAGTAATGTTCATGAACTGTAAATCTGGCGATTTGCTCTTCTCTTAAAACAAAATTCTCAAATCCAGATCTTATACTTAGAATTAATCCAATATGCTTATACCTTGATAATAACTCTAAAAAAACATCCAAGTTATTTTTCCAGTAATTTGGATATTGAGATGCATTTTCATTTATTGCATCAATAATTATCAAAGATCTGCGTTTATTATTTTTTCAGTCTTTATTTAAGATTCTCAAAAATATTCTACATACTAAGTATCTAACATATGAATTTTTTAACCATCACTTAATGAAGCTATACTCTTTTGGTATAATTTGAAGTAGTACGTCATACAAAATGTTTCATGTAGCACATTTTTCTCAAAAACTAATAAAAGATACTGAATAATTTTCGGGAGATGATGTAGCTTTCTTTACAAGATCACATAAAATGTGAGTTTTTCAAACTCAGGCTGCTCATTTTAAAAGTAAAAATGGCGTATTAAGAAGATTTTTAGAATTGTTAATATTTAACCCTAAAATATCTTCAATTCCAGATTTCAGGTCATATGTTGATCTAATTACTTTATGATATTCTTCAGTTAGTTTATTTCTCGTGTTTTCTTCTTCATTTTGCTTTGAGCGCTCAATGGTAATTTGAGACCAAAGAAATTCTCGTATATCATCTAAAATCCTACTAATATCGACTAATGGTTCAGTGAAATTATTCCAATCAAGAGGATCAGAAGAGTATTCTTTAAATCATAAAAATTCTTTTAGAAAGAGTGTATACTTTATATCTAGCTCTTTTATTGAATCACTTGCTCAGTATTTCTTTAAGTCATCTATTTCTCTACTATATAGTCTCTTAAATTTCCCAACATTTCTTCAAATTTCCAAATAAAGATCATTTGATTTAGTAATCCAATTAAATATTTTTCAAATATTAGTTTCAACATTTAGTTCGGGATTGTATCGGTGTCAGGCATTCTTGATTGCTCTTAAGAGAGAATCTCTTAATAAGTTATATTTCCACATATTAGTTTAATAGAAAGTATTCCTATCTAATTATAGAAAATCTTCACTTTCTGTCGACCTATATTTTACTTTGAGTAAATTAGAATTCTTTCTCTTTAAAAAAAGAGAACAATGATAAAACAATAAGGAGTATTAAAAAAATATACCTTTTCTTTGAATATAGATACTTCTATTTTTCCTGTATTAAGCAAGAATCTCCCTTGCAAAGAAAGGTTGTCCTAATAGTTCATCAAAGCTTATTCTGTGCATCAGCCTCTCAGAATATTCATGTGCTCTGATCCCAATTACAACTTATAAATTTTACTGTGCTTGGGGATTTATATTCATTTGCAACAGCATCTTTCATCGTTGAGTCACAAGATCAACTCGTAATAGGGGCTTGTTGGGTGTTTTCTTCTCATTTTGAGACCATCCATCATATTCCAATGACAACTATCATAATGATTAGAAAAGACTTCTTACCACTAATTTCTTTTGGTTTCTTTTCTCATTTTGCAACCCGTGTAATTAAATCATATCAACAGTGTTTACATATTTTTGCCTCATCCTGTACTTCTTCAGCACACATAGGACATTTTTTCATAGTGAGAAAAATTAGAAAAATAAATAGCAAACAAAAAAGGGACGAATTATATGCCTTTGATGTTTGCTACAACAGGTTTGACACAATGCGTAAAATACACAATGGGCAGGCAAAATAATTCGCCCCTTCTTATGTACTTTAACGCATAAAAAAAGTGTCTGAAACCAGTTGTAGCACAGACATTATATATTTTCTCTTCTGTTTGTCGAGAATACTTTACTATGAGTAAAATATCAAGACTTCCTTAGTTTATAATCCTGAATTTTCCGTACCGATAAAAGGGGGTTTTCCCGACCGATAAAAGGGCTTAAATTAAACACTTCTTAAAATTTATTAAATAAAAAAATATTTGAGTTTTTCCGACCGATAAAAGAGTTTACAAATCAGATTTTCCGACGCTACAAGGAAGCTTATTTATACTGTTTTACCGAGTTTTCCGAAGCGACATAGAGGCTCTATAAAAAGAATTATCAAAAGTCGTATTTTTCTTTATAATATACTCAGTAATTTGTTTACTGATTTCCTCTTTTCTTCTTATGTGGTGTTTGAAGGAAATAGGAAATTAGCAAATAAACACCACTTATGAAAACACCACACATTAGCACCCATGTAAAGGTGCCACTTCAAGCCACCCCTAAGACATGAAAGACTGTTTTTGCATATCTACGAAGGAGTACTAATAAACAAAGTCAGGAAGACTCAATAGAACACCAAAATGCAAAAGTGATTACTCATGCCAGAAGCATGGGCATTAAAGAATCAGAGATAACAATATTTTCTGATGTTTGAGTATCTGGATACTTAAATGTAAAAACAAAGAATGGTAAAATCTTAAAAAGACCACGAGCTTGATTTTCAGAGCTTTTAAATGCAATTGATGGAGCTAAGGAGAAGTGTCTTATATTTGCTTATGATCCATCAAGAATTGCAAGAAATGCAAATGATTGATGAGTTATCATAGAGAGATTTGGATACTGATGAAACGATCAGAAGATAGAAGCAATTTACTTTTGCATGTGAAACTGAGAAGCATGGACAAGTGATATGAAGAAAACAGCAATGCAAGAGCGTTTTAATGATGCTGAAAAGGAAAGCGAGAAGAAGTCAGGATATATGAAAGATAATATTAGAGGCTATTTGGATAAAAAAATCTTTCCGCCAATGATACCAACACCACCATGATTAAAGGCAACAAAACAAGGTTTCTTATTAACCGAGAAAATGCCTTATATAAAGATCGCAATGGAAATGCGAATAGAATGAAAATCCTTAAAAGAAATTCATAAATATACTTCCGCTCATTGAATAAAAACGCCTCTTACAAATCTAACAAATACAATTTTTGCTAATCCTCTTTATATCTGAGTTTACCAAGAAGATAGTTGAGAAATTACTGAGAATTTAATATTTTTGTGATGAAAACCACCAATATCTGCTGATTTCTTTGATAAACTCTCAAGAAGTATCTGAAGAAAGGTATGAGGATATTGAGATAAGCAATGAGATCATATATTACCTTCAAGAATCAAAACTGAAAGCTGATCTGAATTTTGTGTTGAACATCCAAAAGGAAAGTATAGAAGCTATAAATGAACTTTTACTGACTTGAATGGGAAAAGTGTGCAGATAAATATTTCAGAAAGAAAACTTCTTTTACCTATAGCAGAGGAATTAAACAAGATAATACTTGGATTATTTAATGTTATTCATGCTGAAAAACGAGAAAAACAAATGCAAGATTATATGACTTCTCTGAGAAAAAGAGTTGCTAACGGCAAACTTTTAACAGAAGAGGAGATTCAAGATATATATACTCAAACATTCAAGACAGTTCAAAATATCGATAAAACTAACCATGCAAAAGAAGTTCTTGATTTATTCACAATATCGGAAGAAAAGGCAAAATCAAATATTGATAACTTCCTAAAAGTTTACACAGAATTTGCAAATAAAACAGGATTGGATACTGAAAGTCCTGAATTTAAAGAAAGAATCTCTAAAAAGCTTCAAGAAAAAGAACTAGAATTCCTTTATGCACTGAGCAGAAGAGACGATATTATTATAAGAATTATTGAGGAATCACACTTCTTCAAGGAACTTAAGAGAAAAAGTGAAGTAATGACTCTAACTATTACTGATTTAAAAAGACAAAAGACCGAAATTGAAGAGAAGATGAGGACTTTGCGAGCAGAATATAGACAAAGATGATACCGTGCTGAAGAGGCTGAGGAAGACAGTATTGAGTACCTGAGAAAGATCGAAGAGATTGATAGGCACATAGAGAATATGAGCAGTGAATACGATATTTCTGAATTAATTAATAAGATTCCAAGTATTCTTGCTAAAATATTCGAACTCTACAATAATGCCTTTTCCAAAGCGGAAATTGTTGACATGAGAGATGATATTAAGCAGATACTCGAAATAATAACATTCGAACTCCAAATAAACACCAAAAAAGAGCTTAAAATAAAGCTCTTTGAAGGTCTCGATGAGATACTTTTCTTAAATGGTGCCCCCGACAAGAATCGAACTTGTGTCTAAGCCTTAGGAGTGCCTTGTTCTTCCACTAAACTACGGGGACGAGATGTTATGAAACCAGGAGTTCGATTTATCGAACTTGTGTGGGAGCCTTGGTTTCGGAGTGCCTTGTTCTTCCACTAAACTACGGGGACAAAATAGTGAATAGTGAATAGTTCAGAAAAGTTCTATCGTGCACCGCTTCAAATTACCACCAAATTTTGTATAGGAGAGCACCGCGATTTTATAGAAAAGTGAGGCTTTTGCAAATGGGTTTGCGAGGGAAGGGATTTTGATTATGATGTGGCTATATTTAACTCACTATCCAATATATGGAAAAAATCGAAAAATCAGTCGTAGAGCATAAAGAAATCAAGAAAATGT
>CAYSEP010000004.1:0-5339 GCA_964430065.1 uncultured Candidatus Peribacteria bacterium | reverse complement strand
TATATGGAAAAAATCGAAAAATCAGTCGTAGAGCATAAAGAAATCAAGAAAATGTCGAATAAAAAGGAAAAATCTCTCGAAGCGCTTTCTCTCTACCAGATTGACCGTATCGAGTGATTGATCGACGCTATCGGATCAGCTGGGCTCGATGAATTCATGGAGTATATCCGCTCTCCGTGGAAGATGCTCTGGCCCAACTTCGTTGCAGGAGTGGCTCGAGGATTTGGAGCATTGGTATGAGCGACTATCGTGATTGCTCTTGTTGGATGGATGCTTTCGACCCTCATCGACCTTCCTCTCATCGGTAAAAAACTCGAACCGTATGTCGAAAAAGTTCAAACTGAATTCAGTAAGTTCACCGAGTCGAACAATTATCGTCCTCATTTCGAGCGTATAGAAATGACACTAAACTCTATCGATGAAAGTCTCCAAAAACAAGAACGAAGAAATATTATACTTTCCTCAGGGGCTCTGAGATAAATAGAATATGCCACAAGAAACTTCCTCATTTCTGACCTCGTTCGACAGCAAGCTTCGTATCGGCTTCTTCGGGACGCCATATCTAGCATCTCGTGTCCTCGAAGATCTTCTCTCAGATCCTGATTTCGAGGTTGCTTTTGTCGTGACCAATCCTGATAAGCCTATCGGAAGATCTGGAGAACTCCAGCCTACACCCGTGAAGAAACTCGCTCTCGAGAAAAATATTCCCACCTATACTCCGACAAAAATCCGAGATAATACAGATTTTTTCGAGCAATTAAAAAACCATAATTGTGATTATTTTGTCGTCGTCGCATATGGTCGTATCCTTCCTGTCGAGATCCTCCAGATTCCTAAAAAACTCTGTATCAATGTGCATGGCTCTCTCCTTCCGAAATATCGCTGAGCCTCTCCGATCCAGGCAGCACTTCTGGCGTGAGAGAAAGAAACAGGTGTGACGATCATGGTGATGAGTGAGGGGATGGACGAGTGAGATATGCTTGCTTCCCAGAAGATTATCATCAGTCCCACAGAGACATCAGAGACACTCTTTCAGAAGTTTGCCTCTATCAGCGGACAGACGCTGATCTCGACGATCATCAACTATGAGTTCGGACTCCTGGCGAAGACGGATACATTTGACCCGATCCCACAGGATCATACTCTCGCAACGTACTGCAAGAAAATCGAGAAAGAGGATGGGCTCATCGACTGGACCAAATCGTCCGAAGAGATCTACCATATGTGGCAGGCATATACTCCCTGGCCAGGGATTTACACGATGTATGAAGGGAAGAGACTTCTGCTCGAAATGGTAAATGGTAAATGATGAATGGTGAATGATGGGAAAAAAGTAGGAACAGTGATGAAATTCGACGATGGGACCATCGGAGTCACTTGTGGCAAATGAATATTGACACTCGAACAAGTAAAGCTAGAATGAAAAAAATCACAAAGTGTGAAAGATTTTGTGAATGGAAATCAGAAGTTTATTTGATATATTCTCTAATATGGATCAAGACCCTCTGTACATTGAAATACTCTGACATCTTTCAGAAACAGCCTTATCTTACGATGAGTGTCAAAGAACTGCGCAAGAAGTTTATGCTACTCTCAGAAGACTATAATTTTCATATGCCCACCATTTTTTCCCGCATCATCGTCTCTGAAATCCCATCGTATAAACTCTATGAAGATGAGTATACGTATGCATTTCTCGATATTTTTCCGCAAAAACCTGGGCATACTCTCGTAGTTCCAAAAATCGAAGTAGATCACTTTTCTGATGTGCCAGAGCCATACTATTCCGCTATTTTTCAGACAGCAAAAAGACTCAGTCCAGCTATACAAAAAGCGACAGGATGCCAGAGAGTTTGTGCTGCATTCGTCGGTTATCAGCTTCCCCACTGTCATTACCAACTCCTTCCGACCCATTCAGAAGCTGACTTCGTCTGGAAATCTATGCCCCAAGCAAGTCACGAAGACCTCCTTGCCATGCAAGCAAAAATTCTTTCATTTCTTCATTAAAAAAATCCATGTTCACTATAGCACAGAATACTATCCGCGAACTTATCCGCAATAAATTCTTCTCCCTCATTCTTTTTCTCGGAGTGATTTTTATCCTGATTTCTCTCGCGCTCGAGACTCTCGCGCTCTGAGCTTTCGAGCGAGTACTCTATGACTTCGGACTTTCTTTTATCGAACTCACAGGGCTCTCGGTGATACTCTTTCTCGGTGGTGGTATGATTGCTCGTGAGATCGAGGGACGGACGATATTTCTCATGCTCTCGAAGCCGATAGCTCGATCATCGATCTTCCTTGGGAAATTTCTCGGATTTGCTCTCGTTGTTCTTCTCATGCTCGGTTTCCAGACAGGGGTACTCTTGGCTATATTCTTCTTTCGTGATATTCCACTCGACTACCTCTTTGTTCCAGCGGTTGCCGGCATACTTCTGAAGCTCTTCTCTCTCTTGGCAGTGATCCTGTTTTTCTCGAGCTTCACTTCTCCGCTCGTCGCTATGTTCCTCACGATCTCGAGCTATATGATCGGACACAGTGGTTATATGATGCTCGAGTACGCAGGCTGGAATCATAATCCTACACTCGCTCTTCTCGGTCGCGCTATCCTCTCTCTCTTTCCGAACCTCGAGAGCCTGAATCTGAAGAACTATGTGGCGACCGATGCTCCGATAGATCTCGTGAACTATTGGACTACATATGGAGTCGATATCGGCTATGTAGTGGTACTTCTGTTTCTCGGAGCGCTCATATTTTCGAAGAAGTCCTTTGACAATGCGTAATGTTATAGATGCTTTTTATGACTAAAAAGTACCAAAAGAAAGTAGCAAACTATGGAACAAGAACCCCTGAAATATCCAGAAAACTACCCAGAAGAATATATCACCTGAAAAGTGAATTTTTTTGGTCGAGATTTCTCAGTCACTCCCGATGTGCTCATCCCGCGACTGGAAACAGAGTGACTCATACGTCGAGCGAGAAAACTCATCCAGTCTAGTGGCGTAAAGACTATCGTCGATATCGGCTGTGGCTCTGGGATTATCTGAGTGTCATGTGCTGATCTCGCAGATGAAGTCGTATTTCTCGATATTTCTCCCGAATCACTCGAGGTCGCAGAGAGGAATTTCCGTGCACACTTCCCAGATAAAAAAGCACAGTTTATTATTTCGGACCTCCTTTCAGTCTGGGATTCTCCCCCTTTTAGGGGGAGTCAGAGGGGGTACTCTGAAGATACCCCACCCAACCTCCCCTACCAGGGGAGGAGCCCAATCTCCCAAAACACTCTCCTTCTTGCCAATCTTCCCTATATCAAGTGATGAGACTGGAAAAATATGAGCGCGGATACTCACTTCGAGCCTGAGCTCGCACTCTTCGGTGGAGATGAGACGGGATTCGAGATGTATGAGCGACTCTTCGGGCAATTACGAGATCAGAGCAAAATCCCCGCGAGCCCTCTCTTTATCAAGGGGGAATGAAGCCAAGGAACTATTCATCTCCTTATCGAATTCGGCTTCGATCAGCGAGAAATCGCCGAGAAAGTGATCCAAAAATACGGATGGAAATATGAGTTTTTTGCAGATTATGCGGGGGTGGAGAGGTTTTGTGAGATAGAGTTGACAAATTATTAAAATTAAGTAATTTATTCATAATGAATAAATTTACGAACTCTTCTCACATCCCGGTACCAGATTGAAATACTCAGACTATATCTCGTCGTGCTTTTGTGGCTGGCGCATTAGGACTTATAATCGCATGATGAGTAGAAGCACGAAATATCGAAAGATTCGAAACCGTATGAAATATGAGGAAGATAACAGTTCGTTGATCTAATCTAGATGCCATTCATAGTATTGCTGCGAATAACTTTACCAAAAAATTAGAACAGGATTTCAAAAATCCTAATAAATTCTATGGAGCAAAAAATTTCTATACAGACGTAAGGAGAATATGAAATGAATATGAGTTTGTATACTCACTTGAGCTCGTACCGGTAAGTCATCAACCCCATTTTCGTGTAATTCAAGTAATGGGAACGGTATATCATGATCGAGATGCTGAGAGAAAGGTAAAAAATATAAACTGACAAAAAATTCCTCGATGGCAATCCAGCATGACTCAGAAATATAGATGAATGCAGTATTTAATTGCTGAAAGTAAAAAATGAGATGTATATCATGAAGCAGTACTTGGATTATGAAATTAAAATCCCCTCAAATTTGAGGGGATTATTTTGTTTAGATAACTATTCCGTAGGAGCTTCCTCTTTTGGATCGACCGGAGCACCTTCGATCGTCGTGAGAGATATACGGTATCCGAGGAGATCTCAGGCGATGTTGATATTGGTTCCACCACGTCCGAGGACTTTTGCTTTCTCCTCGTCCTTTACGGTCGCTCGGATGATCGTGTTCTCCTCGTCGATCTCGATATCTTCGACCGTTCCTGGGATGAGTGCTCGGCGTACCATCTCTTTCTGGTCAGTCGTATAGTTGATGATGTCGATCTTCTCACCGAAGAGCTCGTCGACGATCCCACGCACACGCATCCCCTTCGGTCCGATGAGACACCCTGCTGGATCCACATCTTCCTCATCTGATGCGACGATGATCTTGGTCTTCACACCAGTCATACGAGCGATCGACACGATCTCGACCGTTCCTTCCTCGAGTTCTGGAGTATTCATCTCGAAGAGTTTCACGACGAGTTCCTTGTCCTTGCGAGAGAGGATCACGCGAGGTCCGAGCTCTGGGTCGATCTCGACCTTGCGCACGTAGAGGAACATTCTCTGTCCTGGAGAGTACTTGTCCTTCGAGTTCTGTTCTGATTTCGGGAGGACGACTTGGTTACCATTGTACTCGAATACGACACGATTTTTCTCGACAAGTTCGACGCGGAGATTCACGATAGTATCTTCCTTGTCCTTGAAGAGGTGGTAGAGTTTTTCTTTCTCTGTCTCCTGGATCTTCTGCACGATCACTTGCTTCGCTGCCTGTGACGCGATACGACCGAATCCTTCTGAGTTCAGGACTTCATCTGATACATCGATCTCCACCGTATCACCGAGGGCGAATCCGCTCTCAGCACCACCGACATCATCGTAGCTTACCTCGAGGTCGTCATCTTCCACAGTCTCGACGATGGTCTTCTCGACTGAGATCTCGACGGTTCCTGTCGTGATATCGAGTTTTACATTTACATTAGTATCTTTAGACGCGTAGTCTTTCTTGTACGCGGTTTTGATCGCGTGTTCGATGATCTCGACGAGGCGTTTCTTGTCGATTTTTTTCTCAGCGGAGATCTGGTTCACAGCAGCTTCTATCTTAGCAAGGTCGAAGAACATAGGA
>CAYSEP010000003.1:34671-45521 GCA_964430065.1 uncultured Candidatus Peribacteria bacterium | reverse complement strand
CCTACTATACGCGCCAAAGTGATTTTTTCAACTCGAAGTGAGAACAAAAAGTGTGAACACCTCGTGAAGAAAGACCATTGTAAAATGGCATAGAGATCATATAATGTGTCTAACAAATTTTCAGACAAATATACATATTCACTCTAGGAAACGATTTCTTCGGAGTACAATTTTTATACATCTCTCTAATCTACACAACATATGGTATCCGGAGAACAACTCGTCGCCATAGATATAGGCAGCTCGAAGATCAAAGCAGTGATCGGAGAGTGGGACGATCAGAAAAAACTTCACATTCTCGGAGTCGGAGTGTCAGAATCTCGAGGAATCCGCAAGGGAAACATCCTCGATATGGATGAGTTCAAGAACAATCTCGATACGGCTCTCGGTGATGCTGAACGCATGACAGGAGACCAAGTCTCTCATATCTGTCTCGGTCTTTCTGGTATACATATCGATATCACTCGCAAGTCTGGCATCGTGGCCGTTGCTGGTATGGACGTCACAGAAGACGATGTGAATAGAGCACTCGATATGAGCCAAAGTGGTGTGGATCTCATGAATCGTACGATACTGAAGGTCATACCAGAGAGTTTCGCTCTCGATCTGGAAAACGGGATCAAGAACCCTGTCGGAATGAGTGGGAAAAAACTCGAAGTCCGAAGCCATATCATCTCTATCGGAGCCAACACGCTCTCGAATGTGAAAAAATGAGTGAACGATATCGGTGTCGAGATCATGGATACCTACCCGAACATTATCGCCTGCGGAGAAGCTATGCTTTCTCGTCGCCAGAAAGAGCTCGGTGTGGTCGCCGTAGATATCGGATCAAGTGCGACCAATATGGCGGTCTATGAGGAAGGAGCCCTTATCTATGCTGCTGTCATCCCTATCGGTGGTGAACATGTCACATCGGATCTCGCTCTCGGACTCCGTATTTCTATAGATACTGCTGAGAGACTGAAACTCGAATATGGAGACCTGAATTTCGGAGAAGGGATGAAAAGTGACTATGATGAAGAGATCGATCTCTCGAAGATATCGAATGTCGATACGATCACAGTATCTCGCAAGTTCATGAATGATATCATCCGAGCTCGTTATGAAGAGATATTCCACCATATCACTATGGAGCTCAAGAATGTCAGTCGTGACGGTATGCTCCCTGAAGGCGCAGTGCTCACAGGAGGAGCCGCGAAGATGCGAGGGCTCGCAGATCTTGCTCGTAGCTACCTCAGGCTTCCTGCATCGATCGGAGTACCAGATGAGGTCGAGGGCGTCAGTGGCACATCTATCGCCGATCCTATCTATACTTCAGTTGTCGGTACACTCCTTCTCGCACAGAAATACGGTACCGCGAAAAAACCTTTTAAGATCAACCTCTCTGTCGGAAACATGTTCTGATCACTGAAAAATCTTTTTAAGAAAATCATCCCTTCGTAATCAGTCATCCCCTCCTATCTCTATCCCCTATCTCTATATCTAACCCTCTTCCTATGTCTACTGTTAACCCGAACGAAGATCGACTCAAAAAACTTCTGCGTACCAATATGGTAGCAACGCCTCCTACACCAACACCCCAAAATCACGTCGAAGTGAATGTAAATGGGTATATTTCTCCTATTGCCAATATTAAGGTGGTATGAGTCGGTGGTGGAGGAAACAACGCCGTCAATCGTATGATCGAATCTGGAATCGAGGGTATCGAATTCATCGCGATCAATACTGATGCTCAAGCTCTCTTCACGAGCAAGGCTCAAACTCGTATCAATATCGGTCGAGCCACTACTCGTGGCCTCGGAGCTGGAGCCAATCCTGAAACCGGGAAAAAAGCAGCAGAAGAGTCGAGTGAAGAAATCAAGCAAGTGCTCACTGGAGCTGATATGGTCTTCATTACCTGTGGACTCGGTGGTGGTACTGGTACTGGTGCCGCTCCAGTGATCGCAGAAATCGCGAAATCACTCGGTGCACTCGTCGTCGGTGTTGTCACGAAACCATTTGCATTCGAAGGACAGCGCAGAAGTAGTCAGGCATTCGAAGGATTCGAGAAACTGAAAGAAAAAGTAGATACTCTTATCACCATTCCTAACGATAAGATTCTCTCGATCATCGACAAGAAGACTCCTCTTCTCGAAGCGTTCCATGTCGCAGATGAGATCCTGAAACAAGGTGTACAGGGTGTATCTGACCTCATCACTCACCCAGGACTGATCAATGTGGACTTCGCTGATGTACGATCGGTTATGGAAAACGCTGGATCTGCCCTCATGGGTATCGGATACGGAAGTGGGGAAAATCGTGCTATCGAGGCAGCTCGTGGTGCTATCGAATCTCCCCTTCTCGAACTCTCGATCAATGGAGCGAAAGGGCTCCTCCTCTCGATCACAGGTGGTACAGATCTCTCGATGTTCGAGATCGACGAGGCAGCTCGTATGATCACAGAGTCATGTGATCCAAATGCCAATATCATCTTCGGTACTTCTATCGATGAGCGCTATACTGGTGAGATCAAGGTGACGGTTATCGCAACAGGATTCTCAGAAGAAACGAACGCTCAGCTCGGAAGCATGTCTCGAGGTGGATTCGGACAGAGTACTATATTCGGAAAGTGAGCTCCTTCACATGGAGGTGGATTCACTCCGAGTCGAAATGCGCCACAGACAAGTATGCCACAGCCAACTCCAAGTCCTGAGAATGACTACGATGTTCCTGCATTTCTCAGAAACAAGATGCCGAAAAACTAATCTGATCAAAATATATGAAAAATCCTCGACTTTTCGGGGATTTTTCATAGAGTGAAGATATGCATCTGAAGGACTATACATTCGTGGCTCTGGATCTCGAGACGACAGGGCTTTCTCCTCTAAGAGATACTATTATAGAGGTAGCAGCCGTCAGATTTCACCTGGAAAAAGTGGGAGAGAAATATATCGCCATTACCGATGATGAACGATCGATGCTCATAGACCCAGGGCGGAAACTCGAAGAGAATATCTCTATGATCACGGGTATCAGCGACTCTATGCTCAAAGGGAAGGTAAAATGGGGAGAAGTGAGAGAAAAAGTGAGAGAATTTATCGGAGATTCCATCATCGTCGGACACAATGTCCTCTTCGATATTGCTATGCTCGAGTCTCACGGGATCGATCTTAGTCGTTCTGTAGCTCTCGATACATTCGAGCTTTCAGAAATTTTTTCACAAGAAGCAGAGAGTCTGAATCTCGGATTTCTCGCAGAAAAATATGGGTTCAAGTGAGAAAGTGAGCATAGAGCTCTCGATGATGTGAAACTTTCGATATGACTTTTTTGTCATTATCTTTCGGAGATTTATCACATGGATGACACGCAGAGGCGACATTGGAAATATGCTCGAAGTCATGACAGTTCTCACATTCTCGGAACTTTGCTTGATATCGTAGAAATCACATGAGAAGAAAATCTCGTATTCAGTGATATATGAAGAGTATGAGTGCCTATTATAGAAAATAGTAGTAAGTATGAAAAGTATGACAACAAATATAGTGGTACTTATTTCTCCTGAGAGAAGAGACAGTACAAGGAAATAGTAGAGTCATCTCTTGAGAAATCGGAAAAGGTGCTCATCCTCGCAGAATGAACTAAAGATGTCATGTTTTTAAAACAGTTACTGGAGGAAGGAGGACTTGCACCGACGGTATTTTCATCTCATGGGAGATATCTCTCTCGGATCGTACTACGGGAACAACTCGAGAAAAAATCATGGAAACGAAAAGAGACGATATTTCTCCTTAAGCTTCTGTCTTGGTCTCTGAGAACAGAAACAGGGCTTCTCGATGAGCTCAAATTCTATGGCGAAGAACGTGAGTATCTGTATCTCTTTCGGATGGCTAAAAACGAAGAGAATATCTATACAGAAAAGAGAGATAAGGCAATAGGAGAAAGCTCCATCATCATTTGTGATATCTATAATATTCCAGATATTTCGAAATACCGTACGAGCCTGATCGTATCCGATACTATAAGCATCGCAGAATCACTTCGAAAAAAAGAAACCAAAAAAATAGATCTCACGAAAACTCTCCAGATAGTGGAAACTCTCGATGGGGACAATGGAATAAAAAATGATATCATAACTTCTCTCTCTCTCTTTCAGGGCATACTGGAGAAGATTCCGGAGAGGCCTACATGACCTGAGAAAAATACTCCTGGAGAATATGGAGAGACCTATTTTATCAAACAAAAGGATATCTGGCATTATGGCTTCTGGGTGCTCATATGGATACGAGATACGCTCGAGAGTGCTCTCGAAACAGATATATTCTCAGGAAAAACCTCAAGTCTCTATGAAGAAAGAATCTGGGAAAGTATCCGAAAAGATATCCGGTCAATAACTACTCTCATATCACAAGAATCTCTAGAAACGAGTATCATACTAAACATAAATGGAGAAGATATGAGCATATCCCTCGTGCCTCGCAATATCAGAAAAGAGCTCAACTGAATCTTCGAAAAAGTCGAAGAAGACAAAAGAACACTTCTCATTTATGGTAAAAATTCAGATATTCTCGATAAATTTCTCCTCAGTGAATACAGCATAGAGACACTCCCTGAGTGAAATGAAGATACTCGATGAATCCAAATAGTCGAGAACCTCAGTATAAAAAAGAGGAAGACGGTAATCCTTACAACGAGTACTCGACATATTCGAGAAATCTGCAACCAGATAAAAGGAAATTTTGACATAGAGCATGTTTTCGGGCAATGAATATCCTGAGGAAAGGCAAAAATGGCGACGCTCTTTGCTCGTAGAGAAGAGAAAAGTGTCCTCGTATGACTCATAGATACATGGCAAAACGAATATCCTCTCTGGGAAAACACGGATGAAGTCATATTGATCAAGATACCATTCGACCCTCCGACAGATCCATACTATCTTGCGCGTACTGTCGGTATGAAAAACAACTTCGAAGAATATAGTATGCCGATGGCACTTTCTGGGATAGAGAGTCTTATCATAAAGATATTACTAGCAAATGAGAATATTGATATCAGTATCTCTGACGAGCGCTTATCTAAGACAAACTGGGGACAAGTATTTCGAGAAAATATGAATCCATTTATTATTATGAAATAGAAAGTCTGGTTCTCAAGGAAAAAAGTATGCTGAGAGTTGTGAAAGAATCCAAAATACTATATGCTGAAGGAGTATAACTTTCTCCTATGGCACAAGACAAAGCCCTCGAAGAGGCAAAATCTTCAACAGAATGATCATCATTCATATCCGCATGACAAGAGGCGGGACCAGAGTCATCTACGTATAGTGACTTTTTCCAGGAAACCAGTGATGGAAACATCAGCATAGGACCAAAGGCGCAAAAGTCTGGTCTCGAAATCGTCACTACGATTCTCGGATATGTTCTTCCTGTAATTATAGTTATTACACTTTTTTGACTGTTCCATGTATTTATCCGCGGTGGCGGTGGTGCAAAAGAAATAAAAGATAAGTATACATTTCTCTGTCCATACCTCACTTATGGAGTATCTGGTCTCGAGGAGTCGGAAAATTGTGAATCGATGAAAACCATCGAAGACAGTTACACAAAAAGGGGTTCTGATCTGGAAGGGGCAATCGTGAATAAGCTTGCTGAATATATTCCTATTAAAATCACAAAGAATCTCCTCATTACTTCACCAGAGAGAGCTTTTGTTATAGATACCTATAAAACTAAAATTCGTATGGATCGTATTATGGTACAATTTCAAGATGTACTACGAGGTGCGAGATCAAGTGTATGAGAAAATATAGTATGTAATGGCATAAGCATAACTGGTGATGGGCAACTCACTACTCAATGTAGTATATATGGTGGACTTTCATGAAGTGACGACGAAAATGGTCGACTCTGATCTGCTCGAGTAGAAGCACTTAAATTTGCGGAAGTAATCTCTGATACGAGTAAGAGTAAATTCATCCTCCTGAATCCTCCTTCATCCCTTTCGATGGAAGAAGTATCAAGTGAAGTATCTCCTATTTTTAAGAGTAGAACATCACTTTCTCTTCAGCTTCAGTATGTTCCATTTAATGAAAAACTCTAATTTCTTCTTATGTTATCTAACTCACAAAAAGAACATCTTACCTATACTGCCGTCTGACAAGTTTTCACACTTGTGATACTCGGTATATTGGCAGTTCAGTACATCATCCCCCAGATTTCTGCCGTCAATTCGCAGCTCGCGAAGACGAATGTGGCGATCGAGAAGTATCGTAAAACAGTCGATGAAGGACTCGATTATGCAAGTCTCGGGAATCTCCTTTCGAGTAAGCCAGAAAGAGCAGAGCTTATAAAAATCATCCAAACTGATCCTCGTGGTACGGAGGCTGTGATCAAAAAAACTGGATCAAAAAACTATCTTGACTGGCTCAATCAATCGATCGGAGATAGTGATGAAGATAAGAAAATTCTTGTACGAGAAAAAGGGAAGCTCAATAGCATAATCCCCACCATGAGTCCTATAAGTAGTAATATAGAAGAATCGAACATAAGCCTAAAGGACTATGTAAAATTTATCGAAGGAACAATACTCAAACAATTTAATTTCGATAGCAATGTCGTCATCAGTATGCAAGGGGTAAGTTTCGGCTCAAAATGAGGAAATACACCAGAAAATGTCGGCACGCTTGATTTCCGATTTGATTTCAAAGGAACAAACAGTGATATCAAGAGATTTATCGAATACGTGAATACCGCATGAAAGCCTGATATACTCACGAGTTCTGGGATACAAAATGAAAGTCAGGAAATACCTGCCCCTATGAGCAATCCTCTCATTACTATGTCAAGCTTTTCTCTACAGAATATCCTTGACGGAGACGATCCAAATGGAGAAAATAGTGGTCGTGCCAATCTTAGGTTTTATATCCGATGACTCTCGAAGGATGATCTCCTCTACCTCCGAGAAAATCTGAAGACAAAGCAAGAAGAAATCGGAAAGAAGCTCGAAGAAAGTCTAAAGTGATGTGAGAAAGATGGTGTCATCTGTGCGGGATACAAGACTAAGCTCACTCAGTTCGAAACCAAGTATAAAGAATTCCGAAGATCTATCTCTACGCTAAAAAGTACTTCAGATGATATCTATGCCATGACCCAGCTCGCCAATACTCTCAAATCGCTCGAAAAAGAACTCGATAACATACTTCCGAAAGATAAAAAATAAAAACCATGCCAAATACTTCCATAGAACTTCTCAAAGATCAGATTTATAAATGAGAAAACATAGGACAAATATGTGATCTCATGATCATCGGTGGAGTCGAGATGGGTTCTTCAGATATCCATATCGAACCCCTGACCAATATCGTCCGTCTTCGTTATCGTATAGATGGTGAACTTCGAGAAGTGCTCGAATATCAGACATTTCTCCACCAACAAGTAGTCGCCAGATTCAAGATCATGTCGAATCTGAAGATCGACGAATCTCGAATCCCACAAGATGGTCGTCTCTCTACGGTAATCAACAATAAAGCACTGGATCTTCGTGTCTCAACACTTCCTACCGTTCACTGAGAAAAGATAGTGATGCGTATCGTAGATAAATCGAAAAAAATCCCTGATCTCTTTGAGCTTGGTATCGAGGGGCATAATAAAATGCTTCTCGAAAAAGCAATCAATATGCCAAATGGGATCATCCTGACATCTGGACCGACAGGTTCGGGTAAATCGACGACACTCTACTCATGTCTTACGAAGCTCAATGCTCCCGATGTAAACATAATGACGCTCGAAGATCCAGTGGAAAGTCAGATCGATGGACTCAATCAGTCACAGATGTTTCCCGATATCGGATATAACTTTGCCTACGGTCTTCGTACTGCCCTTCGTCAAGATCCAGATATCATAATGGTATGAGAAATCCGAGATCATGAGACGATTAACGTCGCGATCGAAGCGGCTCTGACGGGTCACCTCGTAGTATCGACGATACATACGAACTCGGCTGCTGAGACCCTTACTCGTATCTTGAACATGGGAATCCAGGCGTTTCTCCTTCCTGCAACGATAAACGCGATCATCGCGCAACGACTCATACGAAAAATCTGCCAGCACTGCAAGAAGCCAGTCTCAATGAATGAGCTCGATCCTCGCATGAAAGCAAATGTAGAAAAAGCTCTCAAAAGAACGAGTAAAGAGGAACTTCTCTCTCGTATCAGCGCTGATGTCCTCCAGAAACCGATGTTCTATGAGCCAGTAGGTTGTGCCGAATGTGAGAATATAGGATACAAAGGTCGAGTTGGTATCTACGAAATCCTCGAGATCACTCCAGCAATCAAGAAACTTATCATCGATGGAGCCAGTGCTACGATCATCAACGATATCGCTATCACTGATGGCATGATATCCCTCGAACAAGACGGTATCATAAAGGCGCTGAATGGTAGAACCAGTCTCGCTGAAGTCTACTCAGCCGCAAAAGAAAACGCATAAACTCAGAGCGCAACCCCTAACTCTCCCTCCCATGGCAAATGCATCCGACATCGTCATCCTCGACATACAAGAATGACAGGAAGTAAAACAGCAGGAATCTTACCTCAACTACCTGAAAAATTTTCTCTTTAAAGCAGGAAGTGTGAAACTCCGCCAGAAAGTGATATTTTTCCGTATCATGGCGACAATGGTAAATGCAAGTCTGACGGTACTAAAAAGTCTTACTGCACTGAAGAAGCAAGAAAAAGATAAAGGGATGATCAAGTTCTATGATTTCATGATCGAGCGAGTACAAGGAGGAAGAACGATGCACGAGGCACTCGCAGAATACTATGGATCATTCTGAGATGCGGAGATATCGATCATCGAAGCCGGAGAAAAAACCGGTAAACTCAATCTTGCCCTCATACAGATCGCTGACCAGACAGAAAAAGTCGACTCCATCACCCGAAAAATCAAAGGAGCTATGACCTACCCAATACTCCTTGTCGTTGGTATGGCAGCCTGTGTGACAGTGCTCATGGTGAAAGTAATCCCAGTACTTACGGGGTTTTTCGGTGACAGAGATAAGCTTCCTGGAGCAACCAAACTCATCCTCCAGACGAGTGAAGCGTTTCAGAATAACTGGTTTTATATAACGGTAATACTGGGTATATCGTATATGGCACTTGGTATATGGAAAAAAACAAAATCAGGGAAATATCGATGGGATAGCATGGTTCTCCATGCTCCGATATTTGGCCCCCTTCTTCGTAAAGTTATCCTTTCTCGATTTGCTCGTGTATTCTCGAATCTTATCGGAAGTGGAGTATCGGTGATCGAAGCGATCCGTATCGTCTCAAGTGCCGTAGGCAATGAGGTATACCACCAGCGCCTTCTTCTTCTGCGAAACGACGTAAAAAATGGTATGAAGATGGCAGAATCTCTCGAAGATGATATCCTCTTCCCCGACCTTCTCGTCTCTATGCTGCGTGTAGGTGAAGAAACTGCTCAGATCGGTGAGACCATCATCAAGATCGCAGACTTCTATGATGAAGAAGTAGATATCGCCATCGGAAGTATACAGAAAATGATCGAACCAATTATCCTTGCCGTCATGGCGGTGGTTATCTGATTTATCGCCGTCGGTATCTTCCAGCCGATCATGAACCTCGCAGGAACACTGTCGGGCTAATCAAATATTTTTTAAAAAAATGCAGATGATTTTCATTTGCATTTTTTTGTATTTCTTCTATACTCCGTTCGATTTTTATAATCTCGTTTTCGAAATTAGAAGAAAATCATTATCTATTTATCTATTTTTTTATGCATTCTCTCGAAGCAAAGATCCGTACAGAGACAGCTCGTGATACTCGCGAAAGCGGTGCTATCCCAGCAGTCGTATACGGCAAGGATGTCCCTTCGACCAGTGTGGTTATCAGTACTTCCGATTTTACTCGCCTCTATCGCGAAGTTGGGAAAAATCATGTATTCACTCTCAATGTAGAGAAGAAATCATATCCAGTACTCGTACAGGAGCTCCAGAAACATCCTGTTACAGGAAAAGCTCTTCATATCGACTTTCTCACAGTAGACATGAAGGCGGTGATCCACGTACAGATTCCTATCGTTCTCGTTGGTACATCTCCTGCTGTTGTCGCAGGTGGACAGGTACACCAGAGTCTTCACGCTCTCGATGTGAAGTGTCTCCCAGCAGATGTCATCGATGGATTCGAGCTCGATATCTCATCGATCGACCATATCGGTAAGACTCTCCACGTAAGTGACCTCGTCGTCGATACAAAGAAGTATCAGGTACTCTCTCATGCAGAGGTAGCGATCGTCGGAGTCCATGCCGTGAAGGAAGTAAAAGAAGAAACAGTAGTAGTATCTGTCGCTGACGTCGGTGTCGCTACAGAGAAGAAAAAAGATGAAGAAGCTGCAGAATAATCCAAAAATCCGCCTTCTGGCGGATTTTTCTTGGCTTTTCTTGAAAAAGACAGGAGATTCTATATAATCATACCCCTATCACACATTTTTCATTATGATAATCAAACTCGTCGGAACCTGAGAATCACTCGAAGCACTGAAAAATCTCGTCAACCAAGCCCTCACAGAACTCGCACTCGCTGATGCTGTGAAACTTCAGGAAACTGATGATCCAGCATACAAGATGGAGCTCGGTATCACAGAAAATCCTGCTCTCTGTATCGAAGAAGAGTCGATCGACTTTCGTGATATGATATTCCAGGGAGAGGTCCCTGCTTATGATGAGATCAAGAGTATGTTCATCTCTATCCTCGGTGATGACGACGCTCATAGTGAAGGCGGATGTGGAAGCTGTAGTACATGAGGATGTGGAACATGTGGTGACAGCGAAGAAGAGGGTGATAGCTGTGGGACTGGATG
>CAYSEP010000003.1:0-34571 GCA_964430065.1 uncultured Candidatus Peribacteria bacterium | reverse complement strand
CTTCACTCCAAGGTCTTCCGCCTTGGATTTTTTTGACCCCGCATTTTCTCAGACGATGAGATAGTCGAGCTTACTCGTGACAGCAGTACGCACTTCCCCACCCTGTTTCTCTACCATCTCATGGATCTCCTCACGAGAAATATTTTCGAATGAACCTGTCACACAGAACGATTTTCCGAAAATACCACTTATATCTTCATTTTCCCGTCATTCCTGCGTAGGCGCCCCGAAGGAAGTACTCTTGGGGTGCAGGAATCTGGTTTCTGGAATCTGTATCTCGAGTTTCGAAAAAAGCCTCTCCACCATATCCCTATTCTCTACCATATAGTCTACAAACGCTCGAGCCGTCTCAGGACCGATATCCTTCACTTCGAGGAGCTCTTCTTCTGTTATAGAGTATACGGTTTTCTCTGCTAGTTGGTGTATTCTCTTCGCGATCACCTTCGCTGTCTTTTTTCCTACATTTGGTATCCCGATAGCGACGAGTACTCGATCGAGAGTGGTATGACGGGCTTTTTCGAGAGATTCGAGGAGGTTATTCACTGATTTTTCTTTGTATCCTTCTATTTCAAAGAAATTTTCACGATACTTCGCGAGGTCAAATACCGAAGCAAAATCAGTGATCCACCCAAGTTCGAGGAAGAGTTCGATCTGCTTCGTACCAAGACCGTCGATATTCATCCCCTGTTTTCATACGAACATCTCGAGTTGTCCCTGGATTTTTGCAGGACAGTGGACATTTGGACAGTAGATCGCAACCATCCCCTCATCTTGCCTTGTCGGAGTCGAGCAGATAGGGCAGATTTTCGGGATTTCGACGATTTTCTCTTCTCAGGTACGGACATCAGTGATGACAGAGACGATCTCAGGGATGACTTCTCAGGCACGCATGATGAAGACATAGTCCCCTTCTCGTACTCACTTCTTCGTGAGCTCATCGTAGTTATGAAGTGTCGCTCTACGCACCGTCACACCGCTCACATCGACCGCTTCGAGATTCGCCACTGGAGTCACTGTCCCCGTTCTTCATACGGAGTGTTCTATGGAAATCACTTTTGTGCGGACTTGCTTCGCTGGGAATTTGTACGCGATCGCATATCGAGGGTGGTGTTCGGTACGTCCGAGATCATCCCAGAGGCTCATATCATCGAGTTTGAGTACCATACCGTCGATATCGAAGTCGAAGTATTCTTTTCGGTTTTTCGTCTCCTCTTCGATGCGCGCACACAGTGAGTCGATCCCGCTGATCTCGCGGAAATCGAAATCTACTCGTGGAAACCCCCATGAAGCGAGAAGATTCATAAGAGAGGAGTAGGTATTTAACTGTCATTGCGAGGCACGAAGCAATCCAGTGCTCTGTTTCTCGGGAACCTGGATCGCTTCATACTTCGCGATGACGGGAACAGTGGATTGCTCTATCTGTGGTACAGAGTACGCGAAGAACTGGAGATGGCGAGATCGTGTCACGAGAGGGTCAAGCTGTCGAAGCGATCCAGATGCACAGTTTCGAGGATTGGCGAAGAGCTTTTCTCATGCTTCGAGTCGCTCCTTATTCACATGGACAAATGCCGTGCGACTCATCATTACTTCCCCGCGGATTTCCATCCTTTCTATTTTTGCGAGTGCTTGTATTTCTTTCGGCAGGTTCTCTATCTCAAATGCCGTCAGAGTGACATCCTCACCCTCTACCCCACTTCATCGTGTGATAGCCTGTTTCAATTTTCCGTATTCATAGATCACCGCAAGTCCGAGTCCATCATATTTCGGTTGGATATAGTAAGGGAGAATTTCTATTGTTTCGTCATTGCGAGCTTGCGAAGCAATCCAGTCATTATGAGTAATTTCCTTATTTGCTGGATCGCTTCGTTCCTCGCGATGACTGGCACTCCTTCATTTCGCCAGTATCTTTAGCATCCTCTCATTCCACTCTCTCACCTCATCGACACTATACGTGTTGTCGAGCGAGATCATCGGATAGACATGTTTCACCTTCTGGAATTGCTCAGAGGCGAGGATCGCGAGACGCGCTGTCGGTGAAGACTCATCGAACATATCATGATCAGACTCCAGTCGAGCCAGTGCATGAAAGAGCTCATCATACTCAGTATCTCCTATGATCGGAGCTTCTGATTGATGGTAGAGACGATTGTGCTCGCGGACGACTTCACGCAGAGTGAGGATATCATCTTTTTTGAGATTGTGTATGCGACTGAGATAGTCGCGAGAGTGGGAGAGGAGTTCTGATGGAGTCATAGGAGCAATATATCGAAAAAATGCAGAAAAGAAATATTGACTTTATATATTTATTGTTTAAATTCAATTTATGAATCTTCTAGATATTTCACTTACAACTGTAAATTCTCTTTTGCCTGGAAAAAATCTTTCTTCCGTAGAGAGCTTGACTCAAGATTTAATAGAACAAATAGCGATACGCGTAGACTCTGCACTGAGAAAGTCTTTAGATATGCTACGAAATCCAACTGGGCATCAATTAAAAAAGTATGAATTTAATGTATATAGTCCTCTTGGGAAAACTTTCTTAGTATTTGATTGAGAAGAATTGATTAATTCTTCCGGAAATACCATTTCTGGAAAGGTTTTTAAGCAAAATATTTCTGCAGCTATTTTGGAATGAAAAAATGATTCTAATAACACTCCTCAGGAATCTGAAGAAAGAGTTTGATACATAAAAGTAGGGATAGTTCTCACAAATGCTCTTCCAAATAATTCTTATCATTAATTTTTGCTTTTTCCCTCTTTTTTCATATAATTCTCCCGTTTTATTCGGGATTTTTATTTTTCTGAAATATTCGTAATTTTTTAATTCGTAATTCGTAATTTCCATGCAATCTACCGTCACTCGTAAAAATAGCTATACTCTCTCCATCAATATCAAGGAATCAGGAGTCGAGCTCGAAAAAGCCAAGAAACATGTCATCGAAGAGATCCGTGCGAAGGGAAAAGTAAAGGGATTTAAGCAAGGATCTGCTATCCCTGATCATGTCATCATCCGTGAATACGGTGAGGCAGGTATCGAACAACAGGCTCTCGATGAGCTCATCGGAAAAATCTATCCGAAGATCCTGAAGAAGGAGAATATCACTCCTGTCGCTCCAGGAAATATCACAGAACTGAAGAGCAAAGATCCACTCGAGCTCACCCTCGAAGTCGAGGTCTTCCCTGAGATCGAGATCGACGAGAAAAAAATGAATAAAATCCGAGTCAAGAAGACTCCAGTAAGTGTCGAAGAGTCTGAGGTAGATCTCGAGATCGAAGCGATCAAGGCACGATTTACGCACTTTCATGAGGCAGGTCACCATAGCGATGATGGAGCAGATACATCTGTTCTCACTATCGAGAAAGGTGATCGTGCGACGATCTCTGCACAGGGATACGACAAGAAATGAGGTGAGCCAATCCTCGAGACAAAAGTCCCGAACTATCCTCTTGTGATTTGATCTGGATCATTTATCCCTGGATTCGAAGAGCATCTTATCGGCGCGAAAGTCGGAGATGAAGTCGCTTTCGACATCACTTTCCCGAAGGACTACCACTCAGACGACTTCAAGGGTCGCAAAGTACACTTCACCGCCTCTATCGAGAAGATCGAGAAACCACATACTCCAGCATTCGATGAGGAATTTATCGAAAAACTTCGCGGAAAGAAGACGGATATGGCAGGATTCCGTGAGATCATCCGTGGTGAGATCGGATCCAAGAAAGAGTACGATGCTCGTACGAAGGATGAGGATGTCCTCATGAAGCAGATGCTCGAGATCGCATCATTCGAAGTTGGACCATCACTTCTCGAGAACGAAGTGAACCAGGTCTACAGCGAACATACACAAAATCTCGAACAGCAAGGATACAATATCAAACAATATCTCGACCACCTCAAGAAGAGTGAAGAGATGTATAAAGATGAGATCGTGAAGCCGGAAGCAGAGCGCCGACTCAAGGCTGAGCTCCTCCTTCGCAAGATCCGCGAGATGAAAGGTACTGAGCCGACAGAGACAGAGATCAAAGAAGAGATCGAGAAAGTGGTCTCTCAGTATGGATCAGAGGAGGTAGTCACTCGCCTCCGCGCGAAGCTCGTCCCTGGTGATACGTACTACGAGGATATCAAAAATCGACTTGCCTACAGAAAAGTCGTCGATGAGTTCTTCGAGTAAAAAGAAATCCCCATTAATTTGGGGATTTCTTCTTAGGTATCATTTTTACAGCATTTCGAAGTTCTTGAAGCTTTCCTCTATCTATACTTGTATATTCAAGAGCGCGAATATATTGATTAGCATGTGATCTCAGTGCTCAAGGATAATTCTGAGTAAGTGAATATATAATAAAGCTTAGTCTTCGCACCAATTCATCCACTTGAGCATCTAAAAAAAGCTCATTGTATTGAGCATCTGTCATGTGATCCATTCAGTGAAGCAATGTAGATATTTCTGTATCAGTTATTATTAGCATAAGAAGTTATTGATTTTAAAAATTTGGTATCTTGTTTCAAGAATATTGCTTTTTTAACTCAAAAAATTGGTCTTCTATTCCATATTTCTTTGCAGCAAGATACATTCACTGAAGACTACAATATCAGTTATATGGCTTATTTATATTCTCTCAAAGTACTGCCTTAAAATAGTTAGGATCTAGTGATCCAAACTGATCTATATGTTCACATGTCCTGTCAAAAATATCATTAGCACCAAATCAGCATGCTGTGCCCTGAAGGATTATACAAATACTCCAAGTAATAGGCGAAAATTCATTATTCGAAAAGCAAACGCCCCCAATTCATAGAACTGCAAGAACTGCTGATATACGGTTCTGAATAGTAGATTGGATTATTCACGGTAGGTATTCGCTGGGGAGTTTTTTGGAGAATTCTGTTGGTTTTTCCATGTAAATATACTATGTATAATAAGTGAAAGTCAAATATTTTTTCACTAAAAACACTTCTCGTCAACTCCTTCACCCTATTTTCACTCCACGAGATTTGAAAAAGTGAGACTTTTTCGTATAATCCACCGGATTTTCAACTCTACACATGAACCTACTTTCCCTCATATTCTGAGACCCGAGCCAAAAAAAACTCAAAGCATACCACAAAGAACTCGATATCATAAAAGGTATCGAATCAAAATTTCGCGAAGAGATCACGACTATCGAGCAAGTGCAGGCAAAAACTCACGAATTCCAGTCTCTCTTCGAGTGACTCGATGTCGACGATCCTGATGATAGAAAGAAGACTCGAGAAATCGTCGAGTCTATCAAGCATGAGGCATTTGCTCTGCATAGACGCGCTTGTGAACTCATCTATGGTCAGATTTTTGACCTCGGGAATGGACATAGCATAGAGTGGAATATGATCCCCTACGACGTCCAGCTCGTCGGTGCGATGACACTTCACGACGGGCAAGTCGCAGAAATGCGTACAGGAGAAGGAAAAACTCTCGTCGCGACCATAGCTGCATATCTAAATGCTCTCGTTCCAGCAAGTGTCCATATCGTCACAGTGAACGACTACCTCGCGAGGCGTGATGCTGCCGAGATGGGAGTGATCTATAGAGCCCTTGGTCTTACTGTAGGTGTGATCGCTCACGGCCAAGGATTCGAAGAAAAAAGTGCTGCCTATAGATCAGATGTCGTCTACGCGACCAATAACGAACTCGGATTCGACTATCTCCGAGATAATATGGCAATCCGAGAAGATAGAAAGGCTATGGGAAAGAAGTGGTTCGCGATCGTCGATGAAGTCGACTCTATCCTCATAGACGAGGCTCGTACTCCGCTTATCATATCTGCTCCAGATACAGAACCGACGAGCAAATATGCACGATTTGCAGCATTCGCACGATCGCTCAAAGATGAAACAGACTATAAGATTGATGAGAAGCAAAAAACCGCTACTCTTACAGAAGATGGTATCGCAAATCTCGAAAAATACCTCGGGGTCGATAATATCTACGTGAGTCAGCACTTCAATGATCTTCACCATGTCGAAAATGCCCTCAAAGCTTCTGCCGTCTACAAGCGGGATATCGACTATCTCGTGCGAAATGATGAAGTCATGATCATCGATGAACATACAGGACGCGTACTTCCTGGACGTCGCTACAGCGATGGACTTCACCAGGCAATCGAAGCAAAAGAAGCAGTCACGATACAGCAGGAGTCTCGTACACTCGCATCCGTCACCTTTCAGAACTATTTCCGCCTCTACCCGAAACTTGCGGGAATGACAGGAACTGCCAAGACCGAAGAAGAAGAGTTCTATAAGATCTACCATCTCGAAGTGATAACGATCCCGACGAACAAACCAATCAGACGTATTGACCGTGGCGATCTCTTGTTTCGTACAGAAAAAGGGAAGTATAGCTACCTCGTGAAACTTATCGCTGAACTCTATAAACATGGTCAGCCGATTCTCGTAGGAACTGTATCTGTCGCAAAAAGTGAGTACCTATCCACTATGCTCGAGAAAGAGGGAATCCCACATAAAGTCCTGAATGCAAAACAAGATGCCCATGAAGCCGATATCATCGCTGCAGCAGGACAATATGGAGCTATCACCATAGCGACCAACATGGCAGGACGTGGAACGGATATCAAGATCGACGAACGAGTACGAACTCTCACTGGAATGGTAAAGCTCGAGTGAGCTGCATGAGTCCAGGAATATCCTCTTGGAGGACTCTTCGTCATCGGTACAGAAAAACACGAAACCCGTCGTATCGACAACCAGCTTCGTGGTCGTTCTGGTCGCCAAGGAGATCCTGGTCTTTCTCAGTTCATGCTCTCTCCTCAGGATGATATCATGCGTATATTCGGAGGGAACAAGCTTTTTGGCATCCTTGCGAGCTTCGAGAGTCACCCAGAGTGAGATCCACTCATCGAGAGCAAGATGCTGACGAAAAATATCACTACGATACAAAAACAAGTTGAGGGACGCAATTTCGACATACGAAAGCACATTCTGGAGTACGATGACGTACTCAACCACCACCGTCTCGCCATCTACTCACGTCGAGCAAAAATCCTCTCATGAGCTGACATCCATATAGAAGTGCTCGAGATGCTCAGGACAGAGGTAGAGCGTCTCGTAGAGATGGCAAAGTGAGAAGAGACTGAAATATCGATCGATACTATTGCTCGTGTGATCGAGGAAGTGAATAGTTTTGCTGAAGCATCTCTCATCACTGCCGACGACCTCGCGAATGCCTCAGATTTCGATGAAGTGAAAGATAGAGTCTTTTCTCTCCTTTCAGGAAAGATCGAGACACTTCGAGATACTGGTACTGAGGAAGAATTCGCAGAATTCGAACGACGACTGACTCTGGCATCGATCGATGAACTCTGGATGAATCATATCGACAGTATGGCGCACCTCCGAGAAGAGGTCGCATTCGAAGGGTATGCACAGAAAAATCCTCTTATCATCTATAAGGAACGCGCTTACGATAAATTCGTCATCCTCATAAATACTATCTGACTCCGTGTGACGAAGTGACTTCTAACTGCGAAGGCAAAAGAAGCAATAGAAAATGTGAATCTCGAAGAGACGCTCCTTTCGAAATATGCAGAATCCGCTGAGGCAAGTCTCGATGTTTCTGCTATGGCTCAAGCAAGTCATCTCTGACATACAGAGTACGAAGATACCAGCCGAGGAGATGCGCAGGTACGAGTTATCCAAGCAGCATCCCCAGCAAAAACAGAATACAGCGGAGTATGACGTAACGATCCATGTCCTTGTGGAAGCGGAAAGAAATACAAGCAGTGTCACGGAAAATAAGAATACCCGATTTTTATCATTCACTATCCCCCATGGAGAACCCTACTACAGAGACAACATTCGAAACAGAGAACCTCAGCGAAGGCAATAAGAGCATGAGAGAATTCATTTCTTTCTTCCGAGATCTCATCATTATTCTCCTTCTTGTTCTTTTTGTTCGATCATTTTTCGTGACACCATTTCGGATCAATGGAAGCTCTATGGAAGCGAGTTACCATGATAAAGAATATATCATCGTCGATAAATTCTCGTACCTAAATCTTCCTGTCACGTATAGTAATATCGGCTCTGGGAATACATGGGATACTGTCACTTCGTTTGTTCTCAGAAATCTTCCTATCCATGTCGGTGACCCTGTTCGTGGTGATGTTGTCGTTATCACTCCACATGTCGATAAGCAGAGAGAGTACTATATCAAGCGTGTTATTGCTCTTCCTGGTGATACTATCCGATTCGAAGATGGAAATGTATTTATAAAGAAATCTAGTTCTTCAGCATTCATACAGATAGATGAGTCATACCTCTCTCTCGCGAACGCATGACAAACTCGACTCCCAGAGCATGTAGAGAGCAATGAGTTCACTGTTCCAGAAGGGTATTATTGGGTCATGGGAGATAACAGAAATAACTCTGCCGACTCACGATCATGTTTTCGTAACTGTATAGGTACGATGACGATCGCACACTTCATAAAAAGGAAGGATATCGTCGGAAAAGTACTTATCAACCTCGGATACTATAACATCCTCGGAGAAGGAGGACTTCTCTCTGGTGGAAAATGGTCATGGACACATCCACCACGATTCCTCGCTCATCCACGAGAGTCAAGCTATCCAGAACTCGGAGAATAAAGTAAAATATGTTTTTTCTCATAGATAAACCGCTCGGTATGACGAGCTTCGATGTCATCCGCAAGCTCAGAAAGGCGCTTCAGATAAAAAAAATGTGACACACAGGAACACTTGATCCACTCGCAAGTGGACTCCTTTTGGTTGCTACAGGAAATAGTACCAAGCTCATACCTCTCCTCGAAAGTGCTCGCAAAGAATATATCACCACTATTCATCTCGATGGGAAATCCGATTCCTACGACATGGGAACTCCTATAATGCCGATATCAGGAAAGAAGAAAGAGAAGACGGCTACAGAAATAGAAGACTTCCTTCTTGCTCTCACTTCTCAGACACCTCCGAAGTACAGTGCTCTGCATATAGATGGACAAAGAGCGTATGATCTCGCACGAAAATGAGAGGATTTCCATATAAAACCACGTGCTATTACTATATATGCAGCAAAGGTATTGTCTCAGTCAGAGATGAGTGTAGAGCTACAGCTAACCGTCTCATCTGGTTGCTATATACGATCACTCGCTCCAGTTCTCGGAGGATTCTGCGATGTAGAGTGATGATACCTCTCTGCCCTTAGAAGGACAAAAATAGAAACCGAATATGGGGCTCTCGATTTATCTATGATGAGTGATATAGAAAATCCCGTGGAAATACCCTATAGTAAGTTATTTCATACTTTTCCTACCATAGAGATTAATGACTCTATATATAAAGATCTCTTAGAGTGACGTGAGATTCCCCTGGACAATCTTCCCTCTGCTCACCTACACGAATGAGAAAAACTCTTTCTCTCTTATGAAGAAATGGGTTTTCTCTCACTCTGAGAGATACAAAATGGGAAATATCGAATCACGAGAAACAATGTCTAGAAAAGGTTTCTCGAGGGATTCTGAGATAATGCAGTCTTTCCTTCACAGAATCTTTACATATGAGATTTGCAATCATATCACTATTGGATATTCTCTATTCGTGAATATTTTTTCCCGCATCATCATTTCGGTAATTCTGACAGGAATATACTTTTGTATTCCGCATTTTTCCTATGCTGCGAGCGGAAAGACGCTTACAGGAACTTCCCTATCTGGTGGAGAATCTCATATTTCTACGAACTCTGGTGGTGAGGTAAATGATAAAGACAAAAAAACTTCTTCATGAAGCGTGAAACAAGATGAGGATACCAGCCAAGAAACTGAGACAGATGCAGATGAAGAAGAGAAGATCAAACAAGATATCAATACGTATATTATCGAATCCTATAAAGCGCAGGGAACAAAAATCATAAAAGATCTCAGTTCTAAGCTGACAAAAACAATACCAGATGCAGATGAACGGATCGATGCCTATAAGAAAATCCAAAACTCTCTGGAACTCCGCAAAAAAAGATTGGAAACCGATAAGATGACGGCTACAAAAAGACTGATACTCAGAGAATTCCTCGATCACATGATCGATCTTCTCGGAAAAAAGATAGAAGAACTCGCCTAAATAATTCTCCCTTGCAAATCGGGAGATTTTTTTATAATGGAGTTATAATCTTCTTACTATGAATCAAGATATCTCTCTCTGGATGAGGAAAATATGCATCCTGATCGGTATAGCCATCCTCGGATATCTTCTCTATGCCCTCCGAGATATCGTATTTATCGTTATCATAGCGATATTTCTGACGATCATGGTGAATCCTCTCGTGAACCTCGGAGAGAAGTACAAGATACCTGCATGGGTGACGCTCACTTTCGTCCTCATTATCGTACTCCTCCTCGGGAGTATCGTCGTAGGGACACTCGTGCCTATCATAGTGAACTATATCAGTGATGTCGTAAATGCTGTGAGCAACTGGACCCTTAAGGCAAAAGAAATATATACCAGTGAGTGAATCCATGGATTTCACTTTCATCCGTACATAGAGCGAGGCATCCTCTTCCTTTTTGGTGAAGCCAATATCGACCATACACTCGATGTGATCAAGCAAAATGCAGGAAATATCCAAACATTTCTTACCAGTCAGATAAGCACACTCACTTCATGAGGACTCTCTATCGTCGGACAGGTTGGTGGAGCTATAGGACTCTGGATGATCGTGATCGTCGCGACATTTCTCATGGTACTCGAGAGAAATACCATAGGAAGATACATCCTCTCTCTCCTTCCAGAGAAACAGGGGAACTATATGAGAAATCACTACTCTGAGACGCAACATGTCTTCACTGCCTGGCTCAAGGCCACACTGATACTCTCAGCAAGTATATTTGCTATGACGTACATAGGGCTCCTAGTGATACACTACTTCTTCGGTATCGATACAGATCGAGCCTTTACTCTCGCTATCATCGGGGGAATTATGGAGTTCATACCATACGTATGACCACTCCTCGCTCTCATCCCTGCTGCGATCATCGGTCTCGGGCTCTGATGGAAGTCTGCAGCTATCATAGTGGCTCTCTATCTCATCATACAGCGTATCGAGAACGACTTCCTCGTCCCCCAGGTCATGAGCAAAGCACTCGATCTCTCTCCTTTTCTGGTATTTATCGTCATGCTCGCAGGAGCCTCTCTCGGTGGAGTTCTCGGGATCATCCTCGCTATCCCACTCACGGGGATGCTCAGAGTGATCATAGAAGAGTATCGCAAGAAGAAATCTCCGAAAGCAGAGCCTGAGAGTAAAATAGTGACAAAAAAATTGACAACTCCACGAAAAACTATATCATCCAAAACAGTTTCCAAATAAACTATGCGCACTCTCCACTCTACATACTTCTATTTCTGTTTTTTCTTTCAGTCAGGACTGAAGGGCAGATTTGTGTAGTCGAGTGATATCGAATATAGAAACCCCTCCTTCAGTCACAAGCTGAAGGATTTTTTATTTTATTATTTTTTATTTATTTTTATGAAAACAAGACCGTACGATAACACACCAAGCAACTGGATACATTTTATGAACACAACCAACGACAGAAGAAGCTATACACTATCTCTTATATCAAATGGTCTATGTAATCCTGAAAAAAACACATGAATACCTAATTTTGAGTTAGCTCAAACACTAAAAGGAGAGCTTTTACGTTTTTGATATACTCCAATTTGGGTCATACGTCATGGGGTACCAGTTGTATGGGATCCTGCGAATGGCAGCATAGGAGAGTCCTGGTTGTGAAGTGCTTATAAAATATCGATCACAGAAACTGGCTCTATTCATACAGTGACTCATACGGCATGACTTGTGGATCGCTCTCTTGGAAATTGATTGCCATGGAACAATGGCAAAGATGTGATTACACCATCACCTGCGCTTGTATCTCCATAAGGATTTTCTCGATCATCTTGCGGTCGTTCCACGGTATCGATCATTTCTGTGTGACCTGGACCGTCTCCGCTCACTTCCCTGCCGCGAGAAGAGTATCTCATGGCTGTAGCATGAGGAGAGCGGTACGGATAGCATCTTCTCGGTCTGGCACTATCCAGAAATTCGCTCACTCACGACGATCGATCCCGACAGATACATCGCGGATGATCGCGAGAGAATCCTCAGTGTACGTATCATCATCGGTGAGGATGATGACATCAGAGAGGAGATGTGCTATACGACCCATCTTCGGTCGTTTCGTCTTGTCTCGGTCACCAGTGGCTCAGAAAAGGGTGATGATACGCTTGGTGCCTTCGATCTTTCGCAGAGTTTCGAGGACGCTCCTCAGTGAGTCTTCTGTATGTGCATAATCGACAAATATCTTCGCAGAGCGGTGATTCGGGACTTCTTCGAGTCGTCCAGGCACTCACGCGACACTCGCCATCGTCTTCACGATCGTCTCGATATCGACTTTTTGGGAGATGAGTACAGACGTCGCTGCGAGGATGTTCATGATATTGAACTCTCCTTGGAGTGGGGAATTTATATGGAAGGTATTCGATGGCATACGTACATCGAAGCTCACTCCGTGAGAAGTGTTCTTCATGTTCTCAGCTCGTAGAGAAGCATTCATAGAGAAACCAAAGGTATGCATCGCATCCACGACGATATCTTTCGAGAGAAATCGGGAAGCATATTCGTTGTCGATATTTACCACTCCGACTTTACGAACTTCTTTTCTGATCCCGTATTTATAGAGATTTTTGAAGAGGAGGAGCTTGGTATCGACATAGTTGTCCATCGTCTTATGCAGGTCGAGGTGATCCTGAGAGATATTGGTCATGACGGCGACATCGTAGCGAAGTCCGTGTACGCGGTGATAGTAGAGCGCATGGCTCGATGTCTCCATGACGAGGTATTCACACCCCGCTTTTCTCGCACGAGCGATGAAATCCCATACAGCGAAAGGCGATGGCGTAGTCATTTTGAGAGTATTGTCCTGTTCTTCATCACCGATGATCATATTCACCGTGGTGAACATAGCGACTCGCTTCCCACTTGCGATGAGTCCACGGGCCACGAGGTTCGATGTAGTGGTCTTCCCTTTGGTTCCTGTGATACCGATGACGATCATATCCCGAGCAGGATTGCCAGAAAGCCAAAATGCCAACACACCACGAACATAGTGGTATGTTAGTCGGAGAGGCGAATCGAGGGTGATGAGTTTTCGAAGAAATTGAAGCATGGCTTGAATTTTATGAGAAAAAGGCTATTATTCAAGGGTATTTTCTTTTTCTTGCTCGACAATCATGCCAAAACTCAAAATCCAAACCTGAGACGATAACGAAATCCTCAGAAGCGTATCCTCCCCGATCACACCCGCAGAACTCAAGAAGTATAGATCTCTTGCTGAGGATATGGTAAAACATATAAAAAACCCCGACAATGGCGGAGTATGACTTGCAGCGCCTCAGGTAGGGCTGAATAAGCGACTTATCGTCGTCTCACTGATGAAGACTTATGAGGATGAGACATTTCGTACGATCGCGATGATAAATCCTGAAATCCTCGAACACTCAGAAGAAAAATGTACTGACAAAGAATGATGTCTCTCAGTGCCAGGAGAATCTGGTGACGTCGAGCGCTGGAGCTGGGTGAAGCTCGCATTTCTCGATATCGACGGACACAAGTACGCCATGCGACTCGAGAATCTCGCAGCTCGTATCGTCCAGCACGAGATCGACCACCTCGATGGAATCCTCTTTACCGACAAGGCGGAGAATATCGAAATTCAGAAAAATTTATAGTAATGATTCAAAAAAATAAAGACTATGCTTATGGATTACTTCAATGAAAACATTCTACCAATAGTATTTGGATTATTAATAGCTGTATGTATTGCTCTATTAATAACAAGGATATTCTGGATAACATATTTGAAATACAGTAAATCTTTTATGCAAAATGAATGAAAAGATAAATCATTGTTAGTTAAAATTGAATATACGAGTGTTATATCCATTATAATAAACTATATTGTGTTCATATACTTGTATAATAATACAAAATTCTACACAGGCGTCATTCCAGACAAGTACTGGATAGCATGAACACTTCTTATATTTCTCATCACTACACTATTAATTGAACCTCTCTCAATTAGTTTCCTTTCGAAAATTTCTTTTTTAAAATCTTTCAAAATATCAATTATTTGATTTATACTCAGATATTGATCACTCGCTTGAATTCTTCTATTATTAGGTGTAGTCTAAGCACTATTTCTCTCCTACTACATTCTGCAATAGTGTCCTCTTATCTCCTGGGTATTTCACATTCTCGAGATAGCGGACGATGCTCGCGAAGATCTGGTATTTATCGGCACTTTCGAAGAGGAAGCTATTTCCTTCGAATTTCATAGGATTGAACTCGGTAAATCCTGCTTCTTTGGCTCCTTTCGTAGGGCCGATCGGGACGATCACATTCCCCATGATGTCAGGACGAGATGGAGTCTGCCAGTCAAGCGTGAGATATGCGTCGACTCATCAGAGGTCTGCTCATTTTTCAGAGAAAAGGTATACTCCTATAGCCTTCGTCGCCTCTGTGAGGAAGGTGAGTATATCGGCATCTACTATATCCGTAAGAATGATGGCGCGCGTGGATTTCGGAAGAGAGAGTGAGCGGAGAAGCTCAGCGTGTTTTTCTTCTTTTACGTTTTTGATATTGGCTAGCATAGGATATGTATATTGGTATGAGATAAGGAAACTTTACCATATTCGATACAAAAAAGCGAAAAAACACACTTGACTCTTATATTTATATAGTTTTTTATAGAGAAAAAAGACTGGATTTTTCGATTTTTCTGGATATAAAGCGCCTATGCATAAAGACTTCTGGAAACATCTTGCCGAAAAATGACCGATCGTCGCACTTGCTCCGATGGACGGTTACTGCGATAGTCCGTACCGTCAGATCGTGAAGAAGATAGCACCTGAAGTGGTGGTTTTCTCTGAATTCTACTCGGCAGATGGACTCGTCCACTCGAAAGACCTCCAGAAAAAGGCACTAACACACGATCCGAGTGAATACCCTCTCATCATCCAGATCTTCGGAAAAGACCCAGAAATGTTCCGTGAAGCCGCGAAAATCATAGAAGGATATGGAATCACAGGGATAGATATAAACATGGGGTGTCCAGCAAAGAAAGTCGTAAAAAGCGGACATGGATCGAGCCTCATGATCAACCGTGATACCGCATTTCGTATCGTAGAAGAGATGTCGAAAGCCGTAAAGATACCCGTATCGGTGAAGACACGCCTCGGATGGGAAAATCCAGAACTCCTCGTGGATTTCGTAAAAGGTCTCGAAAATGCATGAGCCAATCTCATCACGGTGCACGGTCGTACTTATAAACAGGCATTCACGGGAAAGGCAGACTTCACAGGGATATATGAACTCAAGCAACATGTAAATATTCCCGTGATTTGTAATGGTGATGTCATGAGCTATGAGGATGGGATACTGAAAATCGTGCATCCAGAAAATAGAAATCTCAAGGGAGAGACAATCCTTGTCAAAAACGAAGAGATTTGAGTGAAGAATGAGCACCGGAATGAGGCGTATGTATCTGATACGACGAATGAGGAGCGGAATTCTGAACTCAAAGATCGAGTTTTTCACAAGGATTTAGACGGATTTATGATCGGACGGGCATCTTTCGGAAACCCCTGGTGCTTCCTCCCTGGAGGATATGAGCCGACACTTCATGAGATCCTCACGACGATGAGTGAGCACGGGAAGCTTCTCTGGCAGTGGAAAGAGCGAAAAGGGATGATGGAAGCTCGAAAGCACCTCGTCCAGTACCTCCATGGATTCCCTGGAGTGAAAGAGTATAGAAGTGAGCTCGTACACGTAGAAGGCGTAGAAGATATAGAAAAAGTGATAGCAAAAATCCGAGCGGATCACCCGACTCTCATGAACCAAAAAATGTCTGGATATAACCCCGAAAGCGCTATGACCGTCTGGGGTTGTGGAACTGACTAGGGATGGAATACTTTCTCATCGTAACTATGCGGAAAGACTCGTACTTTCGCATGAGGAAAGTGAGCCTGTACATGTTTCTCGAGAAACGAAGAAAACACTACATGCTCCGTCGAGTGAGGTAAGAGGAAAGATATAAGTTTTATATAAAACCACTTCGGCATTGCTACAAGACGTCTCACGAAGCTCTGTCATGAGAGAAATGAGAACAGCGCAGCACTTTGAGGGATCTCGCTCTCGAGAGTGATATACTGTGGAAATGGTGCCATGAGACCGACATCATGATGCGAGAGGTATACACGAGTGTTGTGATATTTTCTCACATACTTCCCTACTGCCGAAATTCCCCATGGTCAGACATATCGGAGAATCGAGTGCATCCATAGAGCATCAGGATGAGTTTTTTCGAGCATGCGAGAAAGCCGAGCTTCTCTCCAAAAAGCAAAAATAGAAAAGATAAACATGATACGTCGTTTCCATGGAGTTGTCACTCAAGAATAAGAAAATACTTCTACTTCCCTTCCGAGACTTCTAAGAGACTGTGAAACTCACTCGACATAGTACTCTGCTCATCCGATCCTATCTGCATAGTCATGTATGAGGAGTATTTTATGATAATCTTTAAAGAGGGCATCGAGTGACTCTATCCAAGTTTTTTGATTATACGATGAGATATCTGTAAGTGGGATACGTTCATTTCTATATTTCTCGAGTATACTTATGAAGGAATCTACCGGATGGTTCGGATCGAGAGCAAGTTCCTCTGGAACAAATGCAGCAAGTCCCCCCTTCCGAAAACCGACGACAGGAGTACCACAGGCAAGCGACTCCAGTGCTGTAAGGCCAAAGGTCTCGAGAAATCGAGATGGCATAAAAAGGATATCACTCTCGCGGTAAAGAGAAGCAAGTCTCTCTTGGGGGATTTTTCCGAGATATTGTACGGATGGATTTTTCTCTGCGAGCTCTCTGATCTTCGACTCATAGAGGCCATCGGAAGCAATCGTCCAGGAGATTTGCTCAGAAAAAATAGGATGTGCACTCGTTTTCTCTATAGCCTGGATAAGAATATCGACTCACTTCTCTTCTACGAGACGGGAAGCAAAGAGGATATGCAGAGAATTATTTGGATTCATGGGTACGATTTACTGGAGAGAGAAAGAGTCCGAGAAGCAGAAAAAGTGAGAGCGCGATGTGTGCTGACTCGAATGTATGAAGAAAGAAGTTCATAACCAGTATGGCAAGAAAGGCTCCAAAGATCACAATATACCGACGAAATAATCCGAAAAGGATCGATCCAATGATGAGAAGAAACGAAAGGAGTCCAAGAAATCCAGACTCAACAAGTTGCTGTATATACCAACTCTCTGGAATAGATTTTTTATCGAGGCTTTCTATCTCTTCTCGAGATTTTCCAGCAAGGTTTTCTACATAGCGATATGCTGGGCCTGCGCTTCAGAGACCATGTCAGAAAGGTTTTTCGAGAAATCTCTCGATCCCTGCTTGCATACGTTCCATATGACCATTGGTCGATCCACCTCGTACCACAAGGGTACCGATATTTCCTGCGTATTGGAAAAATACGCCACCAATCATAGCAATGACTATGAGGCTCGTAGTAATAAGTTGTACCTTATATTTTCTATAGATTTTCGGAAGTAGGAAAAGTATGATAGTTCCAACTCAGAGAATAAGTCATAATATGGCACTTCTCGAATATGTATAAAATAAGAAAATAGAGAGGAATAATAATACACATCCTATGACGAAGTACCATGCCTTATAGTTACGAAAGTAGTAGGCGAGTATTCCCATATAAAGTATGATATAGGCTCCCATCGTATTTGGCCCATCGAGTAAGCCCTGGAATCGGCGTACATTGGCACCATCTACCCCATGAAAAATAGTCGGAGGTCCTCAGAATTGCCAATTCGAAGGATTGCCTGAGTAGCCGACATATCGAAGGAGATCCTCGGAAAATGGCCACTTCAGCAGTATGCTGATGATCAACATGATACCTCCAGATATGAGAAAAAGTCGTAAGTAATATGCGACAGGCTCCCGAAGAAATACTCTCCCATGATACAGCGCAAAGAAAGCGACAAGAAAAGAAAAATCATATCGCCCACCATAAATCATTCCCGTGAGTCCAGTAGTAAAAGAGGTAACAACAAGAGCAATAGCGATATAGAAGAATATAAAGAGGTCATAGCGTGACCACACGATTTTCTTATATCAGGAGATATCCGCAACGACGATACAGGCTATCATTCATAGCATGAGTATTTCTTTTATAAAAGATACTCCAGGAATCCCGAGTTTTTGTGAGAAAAAAACAGAAAGTACCGTATAAAATGGCAAAAATATAAGTAATGCCCGAAAACTCCAATCAAAATATTTATCGATGCGATGCATAAAAAGAAAAAGATAAAAATGTCCTTGCGAATAATACCCATTTCTCTATAATGCACAAGCAAAAATATAGCAATATCCTCTCTTATGAACGAACAAGCACTCCAAAAACTCAAAGAATGACTCAGAAAACCTCACGTCAATAGTACATGTATAGGCTGTAGTGCCTGTACTGCGATATCTGGGAATATTTTCGAACTCGACGATAACGGACTCTCTCGAGTGAGAAGCTGTGACAGCTATGAAGGTCAAGACGTCGATGACTCTATCGCCGCCTGCCCTGTGAACGCTATCAGCTGGCAAGAGGTAGATGCTAGTGGAGAATACACGAACGGTGTCGTAGAACACATGGACGTCTAATCTAGAGGATCACCCTTCTTTTCTGCGAGAACTCATACCCGATTCACGGGGTCTTTTCCATGTGACGAGAAATATTGAGGAGTATACCGACAGCGGTCATGAGAGATATCAGCGATGATCCTCCATAACTCACGAATGGAAGAGTCACTCAGGTGAGGGGTATGACATTGAGATTGACGCCGATATTTACGAAAACTTGTACCAATACAAGAGTTCCTATGCCAGTAGCGAGGTACTTGCCGAAGGGATCTTTCACGAAGCGAGCTATCGTAAAAGCACGGTAGGCGATCGTGAGATAAGCAAGGAGAAGAAGCAGTGCTCAGAAAAACCCAAGCTCTTCGACGATCACTGAGAACACAAAATCCCCCTGTACTTCTGGAAGGTATCCGAATTTTTGTATCGACTTTCCGAATCCGAGACCAAAAAACCCACCACTTCAGAGCGCGATAAGCCCCTGTTTGATCTGATAATCTTTATCGTCTATTGTTTTTTTGGAGAACAGGGTTTCATTTTTCTGAAAAAAGTTATCGATACGTGTCGATATATAGTTCAATTTACTTTTATTATCCGATGAAGCCCCGATCTTACCGATACCATAGATAGAAGAAGCTCCTATGAGACAAATAAAGAAGAGCACTCCAAGGTAACGAACATTTCCTCCTCCGATAAAGTAGAGAGCGATAACTACAGGAGCGATGATCAGTATAGAGCCAAAGTCTGGTTGTATAGCAAGGAGGAGAAATATGGCTCCCACGATAAGGAAATACGGAATGAAGCCCTCTTGGAAGTCAGAAAGAAGAGAGCGTTTCTTTTTTATAAAAAATGCAAGATATATAAGAAGTCCGATCTTCGCGAACTCTACTGGTTGTACAGAAGGAAGTCCTGGTATATCTAGCCATCATTTTGCCCCGTTGTACTCTACTCAGAGAAAGAGTACTACAGAAAGAACGAGGAGGGACCAGATGAGGATTATCTTACTATATTTCTCGAAATAGGTATAGGAAATTTTCGAAAAAATGATCAAAAGAGTAATCCCGATCATTACATGGGCAATATTTTTCGCAAGATAATAGGAGTTACTTGGTTCAGAAAGTATGCCTTTCGCTACCATCTGAGAAGTGATCTTAAATGAAGGATATACGCTCACAGAGCTAATCATGATCATCCCGAATATGACAAGAGTGATGACGATAAATACGAGAGTAGTATCGATAGATTTTTTATACATACACTACGCTCTCCTTCTAAGAAGAAAATAGGAAAATGGAAGTGCAAGCAGAAGGAGAAAAAGAGGATTCGTACCCGTGAGCGGAAGTTCTTCCGTAGGAGCTGGAGTAGGAGTATCTTTTTTTGGTTCTTCTTTTACTGGTGCAGGATCTTTGGTTTCAGTTTTTGTATCTTTTACGATTATGGCTGCAGGATTCGATGGAGCACTGAGTGATGCTGCGAATTTCTTCAGAGGAACCGGAGCAGAAAAGTCTTTCAGAGCCTCGGCACCATCGGTGATAGTTGATCCGCTGATTCCTACTGCCGCGATAGCGGTCATACTGTACGATGCTCATTCAGTGAGATCGTCACCGAGCGTAAGATCTACTGCTTCTGGAGAGTCAGTCACTCCAGTGAGAACGTTGATACGGATAGTTTTATTATCAGATTGTTTTTTTATCTGGAGAGTGACGGTATCGACCTCTACTGCTTCTGTGAAGACGACGCGGATATGTTGGTTATCTATGACTTTCACGGTCTGGAGATTGAGGCTGGCCTCTGTGCTACCAGATGAGGTAGCGTCAGTATCGGCAGAGAAGCTCTGCGATGAAGAAATCACGAGAAATGAAATGAGAGAAACGAGAAGGAGGAAAATGCGTTTCATAACTTGATAATTAGAAAAAATAGATACACTAAAGAAGATAATAAAAAAATGTTATGAAAAGGCAATCATTCCCTTCACAATCTGGCTTTACATTATTCGAATTAATGATTGTAATAACAGTTTTTTCGATTTTTGTGATGATAACCAGTAGTTTCGACTGGAGACCACAGACCGATATAGAAAAAGCAGATCGTATGATGATCGTAGTATCGAGCACGCTGCGCACCGAGATGCAAAATATATCTATCGGAAAAATGCCAAAACGAGATGGGAAAACAGCAACGACGACGACTATCACCGTATGAACTGGTGGGATGGTGACCACTTACACGAGTAGCGTGCATGGCGTGATATGAAGTGGGGCTTTTATATCACCTTTTTTCGATGGCGACGTGAAGTATACTGTCAACTCTGTAACCTGGACAGGAAGTACGACCAATAGTGGAACCACAGGAACAGGAGATCTCATAATCACCCCACAGGGAGTGAGCTTTAGTGGTGCTGGGATAGGATGAACACCTCCTTGATATACTATTCTAGAAGTAGTTGTTGGTTATAACAGAGCATCGAGAAAGGTAACTCTCGATCGGCGAACAGGAAGAATTATTGAGAGCAAGCAATAGTATGAAAAAGTATTACTAGATGCTCTGCACTATAGTTGCTAAGAGTGGAAATCTGCCAGATGCAAGCACATCTCCGTATCGCTCTCTGAATATGAGTGCGGCACTATATCATTCTACTGTACCAAGTGTCGTATCATCAGGATTGGCTCCGTATCTATAGTTGCGCGAGTTTGGCGTAGTACATATCCAGACATCTCATCGTCCTGCAGGACTCATTGCAGTCTCTCCTATTCATCAGAGTACTGATAAGAGTTCTGTCATCTCACATACTACCCGAGTGGTATAGCCTGACCGATCGAGCTCTCATTTTCTAGACTCCATACCCGCACCTATAGCGTATATATTTTTGAGTACTCCACACCAGCTCACGCCGAGTATATCATGAGAAAAATCCAGAGTCAGTCCATCTAGGAGAAAACCATCTTGCTCTCACTCTGTAATACTCTCACTCGCAAAGATGAGGTGTACAGGAATATCTGAGAGTATCTCATGGGCAAATCCTGGTCCAGACAATACTGAGAGTGCTATATCAGGAGTATATCCGAGACATTCATCTATAGGGAGAAGTTTATTTGCTGTGAGTCACTTCATCGCGAGGATCACATGACTTCATTTCCTCAGAGATGGGACGATAATAGGATACACCTCGGAGAGTGCAGATGTCGTGATACTGATAATGATATAGTCAGCATCACTTCCGAGAGTCGCAAAATCTGAGATAAGATAGTCTCATGATTCCTGGAGGATTCTTCAAAATATCTTCACCTGATGTCTCTTGCCAAAGAGATGAGCAAGTGCGCGCCCATAGGCTCAGTTTCAGATTATGGAGATAGTTTTTTGTGACATGGTTTGAGAAGTGGGGATCTAGTTATAAGCCTCTATCCAATATATTTTTGAGAGCGATCCAGTAAAGTTTCAGATTTTTCTGATCTCTCTCCCGCCATACCATCCGATCAAAAACTCCACCACAGCGCTCTATAGTCTTCCATGAGGCAGGATTATCTTCATCCGCAGATATGAGTACTTTCTCGAGTCAGAGCTTTCGAGCTTCTTCGAGACCCAGACGAAGCATCTCCTTCGCGAGTCACTTCCCTCTCGCACTCGGACAGAGTCAGTAGCCAATATGTCCTCATCCATCGCCATCAGGAGCGAGTCTCGGATGGTCGATATGATGACGGATCTGGATAGCTCAGAGTATCTCGTCATCATCCATAAAGAAAAAGAGCGTACTATTGACTCACCAGACGTTAGCAACAATATCCTCAGAGATGATCTGGAGAAATTCCTCATAACTTTCTCATACAAAAAGTCTCCTCGGACTCACTGGAGTTTCTTCAGTATTTTTCCACGCTGTCATCATATCGAGATAACGGGATTTATAAGAGATGTTCGGGAATTCGAGGTGGAGCATACTATTTCATCAGTTTCATAAATGGAACATCTTCACACCATTCTGCTCATATGTTTTTATAAAATTCGATTGCTCATATGTTTTTCTTCCAAACTCCAAAGTAAAGCCCAATAGAATCCTCATGAGACTGGAGTCTCTCGATAAGAGCTCGACCCACTCATTTTCACCGAGCTTTCTCTGATACAAAGAAATCTATCAAGTAAATTACCTTTCATTGCATTTCATCAGGATCAAATCCATAATGATAGAGTGCATATCCGACAGTAGTTCCATCTATTTCAGCCACATATCAGGAGAAGGATTTTTCTTCTCAGAATCAGTATCTCAGGAGTCTTTCTCTTTGCTTTGTGTTGTCAAAAGCGTCACGTTTCTCACTGGAGAGTGACTGAAGATAATCATCGAATTCTCATGCAAGTTCTACTAACCTATCAAGATGTTTCTTTTGTAGTGGGATAATTTCGAGTTCCATATTCGTAATTGATTTATTTATAATTCACAATTTTTAATTCACTCCCACCACTTCCCTCACCACCTTCATCTTCTCTTCCAGGCGAGCATTCATGATCCGCGCACCTTCAACAAGCTTCGCTTCGACGAATGAGATATCTCAGAGGAGACGTTCACGAGTCGCACGATACGGTGCGAGATAGCGAGTCAGGACTTCGAGAAGGGCACTCTTCGCATGACCATATCCGAATCCGATATTCTCCGACTCATATTTTTTTCTCAGCTCTTTCGTCTCTTCAGCTGTAGCGAAGACTTTATAGAGATTGTAGACATTGCACTCGTCTGGGTTTTTCTTGCGCTCGTCGACTCACTCAGACCCTGTCACGATAGACATGACTCGCTTCTTCAGAAGCTTCTCATCGTCGAATATCCCGATGAAGTTATCGTAGCTCTTGCTCATCTTGCGACCGTCGATCCCAGGGAGAGTAGCGACCGACTCTTCTATGATCGCCTCTGGCTCGGTGAATACTTCTTTTCCGTATGTTTTATTGAACGCGCGAGTGATATCTCGTGTCATCTCAAGGTGCTGGATCTGGTCTTTCCCGACTGGTACAGCATCACAGTCATAGCCAATGATATCTGCTGCCATGAGGATCGGGTAATTGAAGACTCACATGTTTAGTCAATTTTCCATTTGTGCTTCAATTTTTGAAAGTGCGCTATATAAATCTTCATCGTTTATATTAGATGTTATTAAATCAAATACCTCTTTAATATCTTGATTATATACATCTGGTGTTTTAAGTTTTTTTAGAATTTCTAATTCTCTTTCTCTTGCAGCAATCTTCATTTTTAATTCTTCTCTTTTTTGTTGAAAATCCTTAAAGCTATGCGCCCGAAGCATGAGAGAATATGGTGTCACATTCGCGATGATCCACATGAGTCGAGTGATATCAGCAATATCCGACTGGCGGAATATCGTGATCGGTGTATCGACTCCGTAGATCGAGAGATACTCGATAGCAAGCTCGATCGACTGGTCACGGAGAGTCTGGCCGTCTTTCACACTCGTGAGAGCATGGAGATCTGCGATGAATATAGCAGCGTCATTCCCCTTCGCTATCTTCGCGAATGGCAGGACTGCACCCATGAGGTTTCCGAGATGCATAGAGGAGCCTGTCGGCTTCACTCCGGTGATGATTTTTTTCATAGAAGGTATGATTTATATAGTAAATATAAGGAAAATCTTCAAAAATGCAAAAGTGATCCGAGGATCACTTTTGCAGAGGTTAGTAGGGAAAACTATACTGATCCAGAATTTGTGTTGTTTTTTGTCGAGTATTAGAACCCGTACCAGCAACACGGTCAGGAGATTTCTGCTGCCCAGGACCAAATGCATCTATAAAAGACAGAAGTTCTTCTCGGATATATGGTTTTCTCAGTATCGGTGGAAGCTCAGATTCACCAGACATATATCATGGTGAATATACCTCAAGAAAGTATGCCACAGCGTTTTGAGTCGTACCTCGGAAAAAGTCTCTCGTAAATACCTGGAGCATATCATCATAGGTGAGATCTCCATGACTAAATTTCTCTACTTCTTCTTTGTATCGAGAACTCAGAAATGGAAGGTACTTCCTAAAGTAATCACGAAGGATGAGTTCTCGAGATCATGGGTGGACAGGTTTATCAAGGTGAGAAAATACTTCGTTATAAATCTTCTCGAAAGAGTGTGTGCGTTTCATAAGTGTAAAAGTTAAAAATTGAATAAAAAAGCCTGCCAAAGAGCTCCCTCTCTGACAGACTATAGAAAAATAGTTCTCTAAAATATCCGCCAATGAGGAAGAGGGATATTCCACCAAGATGTAAAGTATTTTGTAATGAACATATGGGAAAGATGATTATAAGAGAGCTCTTCTGACTGCTCTATTTACTTCGTTAGTACGGTAATCAACATCACAACTATCGTCTTCGTGCATGGCAAGACGCCCATTGACTCACTGAAAACGAATAGCACACGTCCAACTATCTACAATAGATTTTACATTATAAGAAGCAAAACGTATAAGCTCATCAGGAGTTATATTTTCAGGAAGATTTTTTGGTATGGCGCAAATAGGGAGCGAGGGAAAGACTTCGGCCCAACAAGTTTCTTTTGTTGTTTTCATAAGCAAAAAATAAGTAAATAAAATCCGCCTCTTTCTGGCGGATAGTTTCTGGAGAGATCCTGAAATATATTCAGGATGACACACGAAAAATCTTACCGCCAATGCGAGAGAAAATGGTGCCAGATATTTTTCCAAGATTGTTTTTGTTTGGAGTAGAGGTACATAGAGTGATAGTTATTCATGATCAGAGGTGAATTCATACAGTGACTGGATTCCCGCCTGCGCGGGAATGACGGGAACAATAAAATCCCCCGAAAAGTTTTTACACTCACGGGGGATTTCTGAAATATTTATCGAAAATATCTATGCAAAAATACCACACCGTGAGGTGAGAGTATGATGCCAAGATGCTTTTACGAGAGAGAACATACTTCACTTATATAGAAAATGATGAGAAATGCAAATTATTTTTCTCTATTTCGATAACTGAGCATATCCATAGGCGAGTCTGCCTGGGCGAGGTAACTACGAAAATGATGGTTCCAGTGACGGATAAATGATCCTCCGACATCGTACATCTGCTCGTCCTCATAGTCGTCCATGACGCTCGGTGTGACATGTCATCGGAGATCTGCTCGCGCCTGTTCGAATGAGAGTGAAGCACGACCATCGACTCGATCGAGATGCAGACTCTTCCAGCCTCACTTTCCAGATTTCTCACTCTCGAGCTCGTACACATCGGCAGCGATGATATGACGCGCTCATGGTGAAGAGACACGGAGGATCGATCCCTTCGTCGGATGATTGATACGAGTGAATTTGGCTCGAGTCGCCTTCTGGAGATAGAGACTCTTCGGAAGGACGATACGGGTGATCCCTTTATAAGAAATCGGCATCGCGAGTGCAGCATGGATTTTTTGCTCGATCTCCTGTGCGAGTTCCCAGATTTTGTACTGGTCTTGCTCTGTAAGATAGTGTGGGAGGTATGGCTCGATGTCTCTGCCTGCGATGAGTAGTGGTGATATCATAAGAAAAATGAAAAAATAAAAACTAGACTGAAACCCGTCGACGAAAGAGATCCATATGACGCTCCACGAGATCTCATGCGACGTATGGTGACATATCTCCGAGATCACCGTGTTCGCGGTCTTTCTGTCCATGAAAGTCAGATCAGAACGTGAGTATACGAGAAGTCTCTCTCGCATATTTTCTGATTGCTTGGGACCATTCATGTGGTGCGGTAGCGCCCATCTCGACTGCACCGATCTCTCTATGAGAGGAGAGAAATGATCATACGCTCGACATATTCGGGAAGCTCCAGTGTGGGTGAGCGAGTGAGAGTACTCTACTGGTATCTGAGAGGCTTTCTGTGACTTCTCTCATGTCAGGTTCATAGCGAGGTACACGGATATCTTGTCCGAGGATACGAGCATACTTCCCTCGAGTTCGGAGACACTCGCGAAGTACTAGAGCAGGATCAAGTGACTTCATGCCAGTATCGTGCATGAGTCGATTTTGATTTTGTGGGACTTCGAGAAGCGCTTTCGTGATATGCGCATTGCTCAGATTTTTATGCTGAAATAGAGGGAATCTGTTCTCGAGAGCCCTGAGGGAAAATGTGTCTAACTGACCCCAACCCCCATCATCTCAAAGAGAGGTCCCGACGAGATATCCTCGTGCACCGAGGGCATCACACTGTCTCTCAATCTTCCCTTCTCGACCATCTCTCGTACGACTGAGAAGATCATGGAACTCTCTCGGGAATCAGATGACTGGATCTGTATAAGCGAGAACATGAAGGTGTCGATCTCACTGCGATACAGAGATCTCGGTCGCGAGAAATGACTCGATCCCCTCTTCTCGAGCAAGGCGAGCCGTCTCTGGGTTTACGATATCATGATCGGTAGTCACAACAGTCTGGATACCACGCTGACGAGCGAGTCGGACGACGTTTGCAGAGTCATAGAGTCAGTCAGAGTGAGTCGTATGGCTATGCATATCGATACGAGGAGGTCCTAGATTCGTACTCGCCAGAGGCTCAGAAAATCTGATTGCAGGAAGGGTAGTAGGTGAAGGAGAAGTAAGTACGTTCATAGGAAAAAGTAATGACACGCCTATCTTATGAAGAAATAAGAGGTTATAATTATTTGTAGAGAAATATGTACTATATAAATAATAGTTATTTATTTTCCTTTACTAGAATGAGAAAATAGATACAATAAAAATGTATTAAAAATAGTACACTATAGAAAATTATGAAAAAATACGATCACCTTCTCGAACGACTCGGTATGTCTGAGCAAGACCGAACTATCTATCTCACACTTCTCGAGTCTCCCTATCTCAGTATCACCGACATTGCACGAAAGACGAAGTACCATCGTCCAGCTATATATAGATCCATAGCGAGTCTCGAAAGCGATGGGTATATAGAGAAATCTCTTCTCGAAGGAAAAAGGTATTTCTACCATATCACTTCTCCAAAGAAACTCCGAGAAAAAGTGATGAGTCTCCAGACGATGACTGAGCAAATACTCCCTGAGATGGAGGAGATACACAAAAAACACCATGATGCACCTATCCTCTCCCTTCATGAGTGAATAGAAGGCATACAGGGAATCCATACTGATATCCTCAGATCCGTGAAGACAGGGTGAGAATACTTCATCTACACCTCTCTCGAGAAGGCCTCTCCGAAACGCTCTCTCGCACTTCCTGTGAACTACGCGAAAATACAGAAAGAAAAGGAACTCTCTCGTCATATCATCACGAGCGATAAAGAAGAGTGACGAGAAAACAAAAATCCATACGAGGATATTGTGACGTTGCCCGGATGATATGATTCACTGGATGAAGGTATCACTAAAATCATCTATGCGAATAAGGTTGCCATACTCGACCACGAGAGTCACATGGGTTGGGTCGTAGAAAACGCACGATTTGCTCGCTATGAGGAAAAGATCTTCCGACTTCTCATGAAGCTTCTCCAGAAAAATAAAAATCCTCACGAATAGTCGTGAGGATTTTTGGAAGGCATATTACTTCTTGCTCGGAGGAGCAACGAATTTTTTTGCTGGAGTTTTTGCTTTTGCTGGAGCAGCTTTGGCAACAACTGGAGTAGGAGCTTTTACTACAGGAGTAGGTTTTTTCGCTGGAGCTTTTTTTGCTACTGGTTTGCGTGCAACAGTTTTTTTCGCGACTGGTTTTTTTGCAGTAACAGCTACTGCGGAAGAGACGACTTTTACTGGAGCTTTTTTTGCAACTGACTTTTTTGCAGGAGACTTCTTCGCAGGTGCTTTCTTTGCTACTACCTTTTTTGGAGCCGCTTTTTTAGCTGGAGATTTTTTCACTGCTGGTTTTTTAGCTGGAGTTTTTTTCGTTGTAGTTACTGTTGGCTTTTTTGCTGCCACAGTTTTTTTTGCAACTGGTTTTTTGACAGGAGACTTCTTTGCTACTGCTTTTGGAGTAGCTTTTTTAGCTGGAGATTTTTTTGCATTTTTCTTCGCTTTTTTTGCAGCCTTCTCTGCTTCTTTCTTCGCTTTTTTAGCGAGTTTCGATGCTTCCTTCTCACGTTTTTTTTGTGCCTTCTCTGCTTCTTTCTTCGCTTTTTTAGCGAGTTTTACTGGATCGAGATCATCCTTTGAACCGTGTTTTTTGTGGTGTGCCATATATAAGAAAAATTAATATATGAAGCATACTATACAAAAGATTCCCAATGTCAAAAATACGGCAAGGGGTATAGTGATTTCGTCTTGAATAAAAAAATATTTATATTCCCCCTATATCTTTCTGAGAAACTATAATCGTCCGATAATCCATAAGTGACCACTTCCTCATCCACTCAGAAGTACGATAGATATGCTTACCCGTGTCAGTATCCCATACGATAATATGAGATGGTTTTTCTCTCGAACCGATATATCAAAGGAGGAGAAATGCATGTTCACCAGAAAGAGCAGAAATATTTTTCCCTTCGGGAGTTACCCATGAAATCACCCTCTGATCAGAAGGTCGATCACAACTATTCTTCCCTGAGATGGAGAGAGATCGGAGTATGTAGTTATCGACTTTGTCCACGATGCCATCTTCATCGATATCTGTCGTACACCAGTCTCACCAGAGTATGACATGTGAGCCGAGAGAGAGTGAGTCGAGAACATAGCTGAGACGATCTCAGGGGAACATATCAGTTTTTTCGATACTATTAAATACCTCTGCAGAGATGTTTTTCTTCTCGAGCACTCTTACAAGTGGTGACTCGTAGATACCATACCCCGTAAGTCATCTCTGTGATCCCGTGTATGAACCGACAAATTCTTTCTCTGGATCTCACCAGACTCCATCATCACGGAGGTTTCACGGAAATATCGGAAGCATACGTATGATAACATCTTCGGATATATATTTCTTCGTCACAGACTCGATCACCATACGGAGTGCAGCGATCTCGCAAGAAAGTTTATATTTCTGCAGCGTGAGTTTATAACGAGAAGAGACATCGAGAGTGGGCTTTCGCGTACGGAGCTCGAGAGTATCATAGAGTCTCATGCTGTCTTCGAGAAGGACCGCTCTTTTTCGAAATATTTTCTCCATAAGTACGCTGTCATTTCCCGTTCGGAGAATCCTCCCGAGCGAGACTATGGTAGCGATATTTTTCTGAAACATCTTCCCTTCTTTCTCTGGCATGATTACTCAAGCAGAGAGAGAAAAAGGAAGCGAGAGAAAAAAGATAAGGATGAAGAATTTTTTGGTATACATACTTTAGAACCCACTTTGGAGCTCGAGCATCTTATAGTATATCCCTCACTTTGCAACTAACTCGTCATGATCACCTCGTTCGACGACTTCTCATCACTCGATCACGATGATGTCATCAGACTTTTTCACCGTCTGCAGCCTATGTGCCACGATGATCACCGTACGTCCGACGAAGAGCTCATCGAGAGCCTTCGTGATCTGCTCTTCACTGAATGAGTCAAGCGCAGAAGTCGGCTCATCGAGGAGGATGATCTCAGGATCTTTCAGAAATATCTTCGCGATCGCAAGTCGCTGCTTCTGTCATCATGAGAGTCGCACACCACGTTCACCGATCTCCGTATCGAGTCATTTTTCGAGATCGAATACGAAATCACAGTGAGCGAGACGAAGTGCTTCATGAAGTTTTTGTTCGAGTTCCTGAGTCTCTGTCATTTCGAGCGAAGCAGAGCGAAGAGAGAAATCTTGCTCAGTTTTTCAGACTTTTCGAGCAAGATGTCTCGTCGTCGTCACAGGTACAGACGACTCTGTCGACATGACAGAAATCGCACTCATCAGATTTTCTCGGATCGTCGCATCGAACACACTCGGATCCTGTGTGAGATATCCGATATGCGGATAGTAGGTCTTCAGTGCTGTCTCACCCAAATTATTTCCCATCACAGAGATACTTCATGACTTAGGATGGAGATATCCTGCGATAAGCTTCATGAGAGTCGTCTTCCCTCCTCCACTCGCTCAGACAAAAGCGGTCTTCTTGCCATGAGCAATAGTGAGGGAGAATTTTTCGAATACATTTTTCTCGTCGTATCCATAAGAAATACCATCTATCTGTATATCTTGTTTCTTCGAAGCAAATACTTTTCCAGAATCGTATCATTTAATAGGGGTGAGGGAATCAAAAGTAGACCAGAGTTGTTCTATATAATCAAATTCTCGGGTAAATTTACGAAATGTGTCGTAACTTGTACGCATTGTTGTCTCAAGCATAGTAACTATTAGAATATACGTAGAGAAATTCCAGAAGTTAGCTGTATGAGAAAATATAGCGTTTCAAACAAATATGTATACCACTATTCTTATTAGAAAGCTAATTCCACGTACACCTATATACATTCATCACACAGAGTTATCGATAAGATAATTCTGTTGTCTCATATCTTCAAGAAAAGCATATATTTGATGTTGCTCTCGCTTTAGTTCATTATTCTGCATATATTCCATCTTAGACATAAAAATCCTTGCCTGAACGCGTGAGTATTCTGTCTCAATTTCTCGACGCTTCTTTCGGGCAGGAATAGTAAAATATCGATCAATATAATATGTTAAAGAGAGTAGTATGCTCAGTATCAATACTATTAAAATACTATAAATTGGATTATAGTATCAAATTCGAATAACACCGTAAGTACTTGCCACTAAGAGGGCTAAATCTGTGCTCAAAAAATCATGAAAAATATGCATCCATGTATCTTTTCATTTCTTATATATTGCCAAAAATCTTCATGTACCTATCCTCTCAGTTATATTTGGATCAGATTTTATGAATGCAGGTAAGTATATATTAGCACAGTAGGTATCGATAGCTACATAAATATTTACCCATCACCAATGTATTGCAATAATTTTAAAGGAAATATAAATGAGCATGAAAATTCCATACATAATTAAATATTCATGAAATAACGTTGTATTATTTCATTGAATACTCTCACCTATCTTCTCAAAGAAGTATAAAGAACTTATTAAGTAAATACCATCTATAAATCCCTCCGTAAAACTACGAATAAATGTTGCTTTATCATAAAGCGCTGGATATAAAAACTGTTTTGTTTTTTCTAAAAATGTCATAGAAGTGAGTATAAAGATTTCTGATAAAATATCAAAAACTCCCTCATAACGAGGGAGAATATTATTTGGTTTTCTTTTTTGCTACAGTTTTTTTCTTTGCTGCTGGTTTCTTTTTGGCAGCAGTTTTCTTTTCTTTAAATGCTCATGGAATCTGATCGGCGATCATTTCTTTCACATCTTCGAGGGTAAGGGCCTGGATATCTGCAAGTTCTGTGATTTTCTTCCCACCTCGCTTGAGGTATACATTCTCTTTACCGAACTTAATATACGGACCATAGCGACCATTCTCGACCGAGATTTTCTCTTCGCTCCAGTTATGGATATAGCGATTAGCTTCTTTCTCGACTTTCGCGGCGATGAGACGCTCTGCCTCCGCTGGAGTGATATTCTCGAAGTCGATGGCTTTCGGTACATTCACATAGAGAGACTTCCACTTGAGAAAAGGACCAAAGCGTCACTTCCCTTTTGTATACGGCTCTCCATCATACATACCTACTGGAGCATTTTCTATTTTCTTGGCTTCGAGGAGCTCGACGGCACGAGCCATATCGACCGCAAGTGGGTCTTCTGATCGAGGGATCGAGACGAAGGCTTCATCGTACTTCACATACGGACCAAATCTTCCTTGTCCGACGATCACCTCTTTTCCTTCGTGAAGTCCGAGATTTTTCGGAAGCGAGAAGAGCCCGAGTGCCTCTTCGAGAGTGATATCGTCGATAGACTGACCTGGTGAGAGATTCGCGTAGCGAGGTTTCTCTTCTTCGGCGAGCTCATCGGGAGTACCGATCTGCGCGACCGGACCAAACCGACTCATACGCACGAGGACACTTCGTCCCGTCTTCTCATCTTTCCCGAGGATACGTTCACTCGCGAATCGTCACTCCGTACCGAGAGCAGAGTCGATATTCGCATGAAACGGTGTATAGAAATCCCCGAGCATCTTCTTCCAGTCGAGTTCTCCGTCGGCTATTTTATCGAATTGACTCTCTACCTCTGCGGTGAAGCTATACTGCATGAAGGTTCCGAACTCTTTCTCGAGATAGTCCACGACGACAAATGCGATATCGGTCGGAAGGAGTTTCTTTGCCTCGATGACGACATATCCACGATCCTGTATCGTCTGGATAGTAGGCGCATAGGTCGATGGTCGGCCGATCCCCTCAGATTCGAGCTTCTTCACGAGAGCCGCTTCACTGTAGCGTGGTGGTGGGAGAGAGAATTTCTGGAGTCCAGAGAAATTTTCGGAAGTCACTGTATCTCACTTCTTCAGTGCGGGGAGTTTTTTCGACTCTTCATCTTCTTCGTCGTCTGTTCCTTCGATATAGAGCTTCATAAATCCTGGAAACTGTATGACTTCTCCTTTCGCGATCCACTCTTCGGTCGACTTCATCTTCGGGATGAATCGGTAAGTCGTCGTCTCGACGATCGCTTCTGCCATCTGAGATGCGACGGTGCGCTCCCATATGAGACGATAGATGCGAGCTTCCTGACCATCGAGCCCGAGAGACTCAGGAGTATGACTGATGTCAGTAGGACGTATCGCCTCATGTGCCTCTTGTGCTGAGGCTTGTTTCGTCTTATATTTTCGACCATTCGGGAGAGCATATTCTTTGCCGAAGTGCTTCTCGATAAATGCACGAGCCGAGTTCAGGGCGAGATCAGAGAGATTCACACTGTCAGTACGCATATAGGTGATATGCCCATTCTGGTAGAGTCGCTGAGCGATATCCATCGTCTGCTTCACTCCGTATCCGAGCTTGCGTGCTGCTTCTTGCTGAAGAGTTGATGTCGTGAATGGGGCGCCTGGAGTACGGCGAGATTCTTTTTTCTCGACATCATCGAGGGAGAAGCTCTCAGTATGAGGAAAGTGGTAGACGAGGCTTCCCTTCTTATCTTTGGTGGGTTTACTCAGGGAAGGATTGATCCCATGTGAAGTGAAGAATGCCAGCGCATCCGCTTCATTTTTGAATTTTTTTGCTTTTCCTCAGTCTTTCACGAACTCGATAGAGAAATCTATCCCCGAAGCTGAGACAAGTGCCTCGATCTTCCATGACTCTTCTGGAACAAACGCTCGTATCTCGCGCTCTCGTTCGACGAGGAGTTTCACGGCAACCGACTGGACACGACCAGCAGAGAGTCCTGATCGGACTTTGCGCCAGAGCACAGGAGAGACCTCATATCCTACGATACGATCGAGGATTCGACGAGATTGCTGAGCATTCACGAGGTCGATATATATCTTACGGGGGTGTGCGATGGCATGTTCTATCGCCGTCTTCGTGATCTCATGGAACACGATACGATCGACTTTCGCTGCATCGACACCAAGTGCCTCACAGAGATGCCATCCTATCGCCTCTCATTCACGATCCTCATCGGTCGCTATCCATATTTTATCTGCGTCTTTGGCGTATTTTTTGAGTTCTGCGACTCGTTTCTTCTTCTCTGGAGAGATCTCATACTCAGGAACGAATCAGCCAGGGATATCTATACCGAGGTTTTTGGCAGGAAGATCACGTATATGACCAAATGATGCTTCCACTTGATAGTCTTTTCCGAGAAATTTTTCGATAGTTTTTCCTTTTGCTGGAGACTCTACGATAACGAGATTTTTAGACATATTTGAGTATTTACTTGTCTAGAAGGTATAGAGTGTCAAGCGAAAGTCAAGAAAAAATGAAAAATGAAAAATCAGAAACAAATAAAAAAAAGTGTCACT
>CAYSEP010000002.1:10972-46672 GCA_964430065.1 uncultured Candidatus Peribacteria bacterium | reverse complement strand
AATTACCACGTCGTCGACGTGCGCTGAGGGACACAAAAACCCAAACACATAATAGCCACACTCTCTCGCCTCACCCCTGAGTGCGAAAAGAGAGGAGCGTAAAAATCTAAAAATCCCCTGCGATTGCGGGGGATTTTTCTATAGTTTACACATTCGGCTTCGTGGTGATGATCTTCTCTTCGAAGTACGAAGCAAGGATCTGGATACCGACATGTTCTCCTCAGGCGAAGAAGAGTCCTGTACCGACTCAGGCATTCAGGAGGATATATTTCTCTTGTTCCGTGAGCTTGAAGACATCCTGGAGGACATCGATCGAGGCAGGAGACTGCTTCAAGAGGAGTTGGATCGAGGAGTTGGTCACGATCGCTTTCCCATACTGGTTCGTCATGAAGTCTTCGACATCCTGTGTGATCGTCGTGACACCGAGTCCGTATTTACGAGCACGTTTCACGAGACCGAAGAGGAACTTCGCAGAGTCTTCGTACTGCATGATATTCCACGCTTCATCCACGACGAGCATACGTTTTTTCTCAGAGGAACGAGCGATATTCCACACGTAGCCAAGGAGGATATACATAGCGATCGGTCGGAGGATATCATCGAGATCTCGGACCGAGAAGACGACGAGTCCATCTTTCAGGTTCACATTCGTATGTTCCGAGAAAACTCCAGCAAATATTCCTGTGACATATTTGTCGAGACGCTCGACAAGCCCGCGAGCTCAGTCCATCGTCTCCAGGACAGAGAGAAGGTCTTTCATGAGTGGGATTTCTTTCCCTTCTGCAGAGTCATCTTCCATGGTGATCCCCTTCAGTGAGTAGGTAGTGATCAGTCCTCGTTCGAGAAGCGCTTCTTCGGAAGGAGTGATAACTCCGAGCATAAGATGGAGGAGTCCGAGCATATTCACGACCGCACCGCGCAGGAGATCTCCTGGGTGTGCTTCTGTGTCTTTGAGTCCTCGTGGAAGGTCAAATGGATTGATCCGCTCATCAGAGTTTAGATTGATATTCAGATATGTTCCTCCGACAGTATCGACGAGAGCACGATATTCATTCTCTGGATCGAGGACGATGACATCCGTCCCGAGCATGAGGGCGCGGAGGATCTCGAGCTTCACAGCAAATGACTTTCCTCATCCAGATTTCGCGAAGACACACATATTCGCATTTTCTGTTTTGAATCTATCGAAGATGATAAGCGAATTATTATGAGTATTGATTCCATAGAATATACCATCATCCTGCGAAAGGCTATTGGAACTGAAAGGGAAAGTCGTCGAAAGACCTTTTGTGGATATATTTCGAAAGACATTCACCTCGTCTCGAGCAAACGGACCTGTCGCGACGAATCCTTGTTCGGAACGGAGAAATGATTGTTTCGTGAGGATATTACGCCCTGCAAGCATGACATCGAGCGTATTCGAGAGGCGCTTCATCTCTTCTTCGCTTTCTGCATACGTCGTGACGTAGAGCGAGAAGTGGAAGTATTTCTCCTGACCACGAGTCAGTGAAACCTGAAGTTCTTCGACATCTTGCATCTGTGCGTCGAGGTGCGGATCGCTGATGAGTCATTTCTCACGGTTGATCGCGTACTGAGAGCGAAGTTGCGTGAGACGCTTTCTCAGATACTTCATGACACGAGAAGAGTCGATAGGGTAGATGAACATCGATACATCGAACTTCACATCCCAGTTTATGAGCGGTGAGAGCCAGTTCCCTTCGAGTACATCGGGGTATGCATAGGTAAATATCGTGCGGATATAGGTATCCCCGATCTGGAGCTTCGTCGCATCGATACGCATCATCGCAGGAGCGATCATATCCTTTATGAAGGCGAGAGCTTCTTTATATTCTTTTTCCGTTTTTTTGAGCTCTTCTGCTTCTTCTTTCGAGAGTTTACGAGTCGGATCCTCGAGATCGACAGTGACTGGCGAAGGTGTCGAAGTTGGCGAAGGAAGAGTCACTATTTGTGGAGTGATGTCTTCTGGCTCTGCTAGAGACGCTACCATGGTTTCTCACGAAGACGCGACGAAATTCACTCCCCGAGATTCGAGTCATTCGACATCTCCGGTGTAGTTTTTCGTGATGAGTTCTGCGAGAGAAGGGACCGCCATGAGAGAAATTTTTTAGAGTATTTTTGGTTCTGCGAGTTTTTTTCACCAGTTCCATTCGGTAATGTTCGCAGGATCTATCGCGTCGGGAATAGAGGAGAGAGTGATACCTCAGGAGCCCACATTTCGAGCGACGAAGAGAGTGATATCGTCGTATTGTTTGTGCTTGTATCCCATGAACGAGGAGAGATCTATAGTGAGATGACGGAATATGTTTTCTGCCGTTTTTACCTCCACTTTCATTATGGACTCGACTATTCTATCGATTCCGAAAAGAAGTCAATTTTGTTCACTGCGGTAGCGAGCTTCCGTGATGCCGTCAGTATAGAGGATGATGATATCTTCTTTCTCGAAGAGGATCTGTTGCTCTATCATCGCTTTCGAAGAATCTCGAACCATACCAAGGGCGACTCAACCTGATTTTATTTTGTAGACTTTATTCTCCTTTGCTTTATAGACGAGAAGATACTCATGTCAGCCTCCTGTATAGTAGAGCATCTTGTGTGGTTCATTCCAGCGAAGCATGACACAGGTCATCATCATATTTTGCTTGATACGAGGCTTCAGGATGCGGTTCGTCTCGGAGAGGACTCGAGCACTACTCTCTTCCGATACGACAAATGCTGATACCAGAGCATTCACCATCATCATGACGAATCCACTCGGAACCCCGTGTCATGTCACATCACCGACATAGATATAGTAGTTTCCATTTTTTCCAGGGATGATATCGAGTGAATCCCCTCCCACTTCAGATGCGGGACAACTCGCCATGGCGATCTCCAGAGATGGGACGATACTCGTCTCACTCGCGATCACTCGCTTCTGGATTTCTGAGGCGATCTCGACTTCTGAGCGGAGTTTTCGACCATCACGGAGTTCTTGTTTGAAGACTTTCAGAATTTGGAGACTTTTTATGAAGAAATTAATAATATAGTTCATTCCTTTGCTCCAGCTATTCGCTTCGAGGTTGGGCTCTTCGTCGATCCCCGTCATGAACTTCGCGATGCTCTGATTGAGTCGCTGTACAGGTCCGATATACGCCTTATAGACGATAAAGTAGAGGAGAGGAAGTCCGATGAGGACTATACCGTAAGCAAAGGGCTTCATCGAAATCACAAAACCTGCAAGTGGCCCAGACCCTCCGAATCCAAAAAGCACTGTCGTATCAAGTATGACAAGGAGAAGGACGATGATGGGAAGAATGCGGTGAAGCATGGTGGAAGGAATGAGTTATTGTGAAGATTCTGTCGAAGCTGGAGGAGTATCTGGTGTGATCGTTGGAGTAGTGGTTGTATCTCAAGCTGGAGGCTCTTTGTCCTCTTCTCGTACGATTCCCATACGGGCTTCGATCTCCATATCGACATATTCTTTTTTGCGACCATACATTTTTCGAGAATACTCTTTTATGATTTTGCTGACTTCCGCGTTTTTATACGTGTTGTCCCAGATGGTTTTCAGGTCAAACGGTCGAGTCGTCGCGTTATCGATATTGAGCTTACAGTAGGTCGTGAAGTTCGCGATACCGATGATATCTTGCTGAGAAAGGGATGGTGCATATTCCTTTTCGAGATACTCGGCATCTTCAGCACCGACCTTGAACGACATGATCGTCCCCGCATTTCCGAAGACAGCGTCTTTGATCGACGGTTTCCCTCATTTCCCTTGCTTATCTCCTGATCCTCCGATCTGTGCGATGAACTGGTGAGCCATGATAAGGGCCAGTCGGTACTTACGAGCTTCTGAGAGGATTTCTCCGAACGTGTCAGTAGCGAAATTCTGGAACTCATCGACATAGAGATAGAAATCTCTTCGGTCTTCTTCTCGCATGTCTGCACGACTCATCGCCGCCATATTGATCTTCGAGACCATGATGAGACCCAGAAGTTGTGCATTAAGATCTCCGATCTTTCCTTTCGAGAGATTCACCATGAGGACTTTTTGTTCGTCCATCACCTGTCGGATGTTGAAGGCGGATTTCGTCTGACCGATGATATTTCGCATCGTCGTATTGGTAATAAATGGACCGAATTTCGCTGAGAAAAATGGGATCATCTCCTGCTTCTCACGATCTCCCGTCTGAGCATATTCATGTTCCCAGAAAGCTTTTACCATCACATTCTTGATCTTCGATGTCTTATACTTCATGAAGGCCTCATCGACGAAAAGTCGTGGAACATCGATAAGTGTTCCCCCTTCTTCTTCGTCATCCATGAGAGTCAGACACCCATTTCGGAAGTAGTGTTGGATACGGGGTCCAAATATCTCATCTCCATACATCTTGATAAAGATTGAGGTTGCATCGAGTGCCGCACGATCTTTCTCGATCATACGCAGACTCGGATCCGTCGCGATGAGATCGAGCATATTCAGTCCCATTGGGCGCTCATAGTCGGCAGGATCGAAGATGATCATATCTTTCGCGCGCTCTTTCGGAGTGAAGGCGACGATATCTTCGACGAGGTCGCCATGCGGATCGATGACACAGAGACCCTCACCATTCCAGAGGTCTTGACGGGCAAGATAGCCGATAAATACTGACTTTCCTCATCCTGACTTTCCTATGATATAGTGATGTCGTCCACGATCTTTTTTCGAGAAATAAATCGGAGTTTTATTATTTCGGTATTCGTTCCATCCCATCAATACTCCATCTTTATAGAGAGGAAATCCTTGGAGCTTGCGCTGTTCGTCGATCTGGATTGGAGTCTTTCCGGTATCGAGTGGCTTTCCGATATTTTCCCCTTCTTTTGCTACAGGGACGATAGTACCATCGAGAAGGATGAGGTCCTTGTCGGCACTTCTTTCGAGGTTTTTATTTTTATCCACCCGAAGGAGTGATCCATCTTCGGTGAAGATGTTTCCTTTTGCATCACGCTTATAGTCCTTCATGATAAGTGGCTCTTTCGGAAATCGGAGATTCGACGGAGGTGAGAGCATTTTGTATTCGAGCCAGCTGATAATGGGAGACTTATTGTAGTTGATATCAGGAAAGTGGTAGAGTGTCGAGAGTTCGTCACAAGAGAAATTACTGATTCCCTGCATGACTCAGACAAGTCGGAATCGGTACGCGAAGTAGCGAAGTGGAGTGAAGATAAACCGCAGCGGATCTTCGATCATCTGAGGGTTACCGAGTCGGTTATTATACTCATCCGTGAATATCGAAGTCGCAGCGACCAGGTTCTGGAGTGCGCTTCTGGCAGATGCACTCGTATCAGATGAGACGAGGATACGCATACTCGCACGGAATCCTGGCTGACCCGCAGACTCTCCGACCATTTTTTGCGCTTCTGTCTCAGCTTGGTTAAATATCTTATATGAGTCGCCTCCTGTCGCTCCTGGAGCATTACTTCCGGTTTCCTCATTTTTTAGGAAACGAAAGAAAAGCCATGCTATCGGCGCGGTGATACCCTTAAAAATCGAGACGAGAAGTCCAGATTTGATTCCTTTTTTATATTCTCCTTTTGCGACGAGACCTGCTGCTTTTTTCGCTTTACGGTTCCATGAGTGGCCGAGTGGCTTCACGACGAGCTGGATCGAGGCGACGTCAGTTTTCTTGAGTGATCAGAAATTATTCGTGAAAGTCGAAAGTGGATCATCTTCGAAGTATTTATAGGTCTTTATCGGGTAGACATCGTCATTGTCTTTGCTGATAGAAGCCGCCTGAAGGGTGAATCCAAGTGGTTTGATCTCAGGAAAATCCTTTCGGTCGATCAGTTTCACTTCCGCATCGGGATAGTTCGAGGTGATCTGCTGGACGACGAGCGAGAGGTGCTCTTTGTATCCGACAGCGTAGAAATGCACTTGTCCGTCATGATACATAAGCTCGAGAGAGATCTTCGCATGGCGAAATATCACATTCATGATCGTATCGAGCGCGCTCGACTGAGTGAGATTATGGACAGACTTATAGAAGACAGACATGATACCGACCTTTTCCTTGAAGTCTTTTTTGGTTTCGCGTTCTTTGTCGAGCTTCGAGTCGGCACGGGGAAGCGTCACCTTCATATAGATCAGGCGCCCCGCCATGAGGACCTCATAGGCAAGACGGATAACTTTCAGAAGCATCCACGCGATGAGGACAAAGATGATGATATTGATGATGTTTTCCGTAACATAGAGGATAGTATCCCAGAGTGCAGAAAATACTCATTTCTCTTGCTCACTATTCGTCGCCACTCGTGTTTGTATGGCAAAGGTTTCCTCGGAAATGAGGAAGAGAAGTACAGATGCGAAAATACGAAAAATCATGAGAGAGAATACGGCTAACTCTCGTCATAGTATCAGAAATCTGGTATGAAACCAAATATTGTACTTGCTTTTGACTTTACAAGACGAGAGAAATGCGGAAAAAAGAACTTTACCAGACAATTCATATATTTTTGCATGAAAGAACAGAAGTTGCAATACAATTTCGAAAAATATGTCCGAAAGTTTAGAAATTTGTTAGAAATTTTTGTACCATATTCGTATGCAAAAACTTTTTTCTACCTCCCTCGCAGGGATCTCTGGTCAGCTCGTCGAAGTCGAGGTTGATGTCATCACAGGAATGGGACAGTTTACGGTCGTCGGACTCGGAGATACTGCTGTACAGGAGTCTCGCGAGCGTGTCCGAGCTGCTGTGAAGAACTCTGGATATAGCTTCCCTGGCGGAGCACGCATCACCGTGAATCTCGCACCAGCAGACCTTCGTAAGAAGTGACCGATCTACGATCTCCCGATCGCTCTCGGCATCCTCGCGAAAGAGATCGCCTTCGACGAGGAGATACTCGGAAGTTCTCTTTTTCTCGGAGAACTCGCACTCGACGGAGTGATACGCTGAGTCCAGTGAGCTCTCCCTGCTACCATACTCGCTCGAGAGATCGGTATGAAGCGAGTATTTCTCCCGATAGCGAACCGAGAAGAAGCATCCGTCATTCCCGGGATCGATGTCATCGCCGTCGAGAGACTCTCAGAAGTCGTCGATATCCTAGAGGGAACGGTGCTTATGAAACCAGCAGAAAAACTCGATATAGAAAGTATTCCTCGAACCCGTATGATAGTCGATTTCTCTTCGATCCATGGTCAGGAACAAGCGAAGCGTGCTCTCCTCATCGCAGCAGCGGGCGGGCACAATATCCTCATGCAGGGTCCTCCTGGTTCTGGAAAGACGATGCTTGCGAAGGCTCTCGCTGGTATACTTCCCTCTATGGATATCGAAGAGCAGATCGAGCTCTCGAAGATATACTCCGTCGCAGGGCTCCTGACTCGGGATATGCCGATCGTACGAGAACGCCCATTTCGTATCATCCACCACACGGCAAGCGAGGCATCGATTATCTGAGGGGGCCGAGATTCACGACCAGGAGAGATATCCCTCGCTCATAAGTGAGTGCTCTTTCTCGATGAGTTCCTCGAGTTCGACAAACATATCCTCGAGACCCTTCGTCAGCCGCTCGAAGACGGCGAGATCACGATCAACCGTGTGAATATGAGTTGTCGTTATCCGAGTCGATTCTCTCTGGTGGGTGCTATGAACCCCTGTCCTTGTGGTTATATGGGAGATCCTGAGAAATCCTGCATCTGTAGTCCTCATGCGATCGAACGGTATCGTGGACGCCTCTCAGGTCCGATCCTCGATCGTATCGATATTTTTATCCAGGTTCCTCGGGTGAAACCGGGCGAACTCGAAGGGAAGAAGTGAGAAAAGACGACTCGAGACTACGCAGAAATCGTAGAAGAAACTCGTGGGATCCAGAGAGGGAGATTCCACGGAACCAGACTTCACAGAAATGCAGAAATGTCGAATACCGACATCGACACCTTCGCCAAAATCTCCGAAGAAGCAAGAAAGATCGCCATATCTTCGACAGAGCGACTCCACCTCTCGACTCGTGTCTACTATAGGATACTTCGTGTTGCTCGTACGATCGCCGATATCGATCGTTCGCCAGATGTCGAAGTTCGCCATGTCCTTGAAGCGCTCTCCTATCGTGGCGTCTAGCTCAAGATAAATGTGACAAAAAAATGATTTTCCATATACTTTTTCTATGGAACTCTTTATCAATCCTGTATCTGAAAATATCGAAATATTCGTCCTCAATGGTTCTGAAATAGTCACACAGGTCTCACTTCCAAAGTGAGATGATTTTAGTCAGTTTCCAGAAACCATCGTCTGACTTCTGGATAAATATGCTATAGAAGAAATATGGTGCATCGTCTGACCAGGAGCGTTCACTCGTATGAGGATTGTCACATTGACTCTCTCGAGCCTCAGGCTCACACGGGATATCACACTGAAGTCTTGCCACTTCTTCGACACGATCGAGAGATGAGTGTGAGTACTGAAGGCAAATGATCGCGAATATATAGTGCAAATATGACCATCTTCGACACAGATGTTCGACATGTCAGACATGTCGAAGTTGGCGAACGATGATTATGTCGGATATGGGAACAAAAATGATTTTACAGAAGGGAAAAACTTCATAGAATATACCTACGACTTCCCCCATATCGTTTCTCTCTTTCGGGAAAAAACATGAGAAGAAAGACTTGCTCCCATCTATCTTAAAGACCCCCATATCACATGGTCAAAAAAGAACATATCTCACTCTTAAAAGAAAATGAACAGATTATTATGACGCTTCACCGTCATTGGATTATTCTATTGTTCCATTTCTCATATTTCGTTGCACTGTTCGTGACATCATGGATACTACTCTCTTATCAGGATAGGATTATTGATATTATCGGAAGTGCGCTCTACTGGTGAGGGATGGCGCTCTACTGGATTATATTTCTCACATTTATCCTTCTCGACTGGATCAATGATGAGCTCGACATATTCATCATCACAGACTCTCGAATCATTGGTATAGACCAGATCTCAGCCCTTTCTCGAAGCGTGACGGAATGCTCACTCGATCGAGTACAAGAGGTCAATGCTCATACAACAGGGATTTTCCAGACGATATTTGGATTCGGGGATGTCCATATCCATACAGCGAGTGAGACATCGAACATGATCGTGAACTACGCTCCAGATCCTATCGAGAACTGCCGTCGGATCAATAACGTCATCCAGGCATATCGAAATGCTCATATCCCTCAAGCTATTGTAGAAAAACAAGCAGTCTAATTTGCAATATTCTTTTTTTATATATAATGAGAATTAATCTCATTAACTACTTTATGCACGACCTCATCATCATCGGCGCTGGCTCAGCTGGACTTCCTGCGGGCATGTACGCTTCTCGCTACAAGATCGACAATATCATCATCGGAGAGCTTCCTGGTGGAGCTCTCGCGACCTCTCACTGTGTCGAGAATTGGCCAGGTGTCCTCTCTGCCCCGGGAGGAGAGATCATGGAGAGTTTTCGTAAACATGCAGAAACTGCTGGATCGACACTTATACAAGATCGTGTCGAAGTTGTGTCGAAGATTGGCGAAGATCATTTCGAGATCAAGACACAGAAATGAGATACCTATGAGGCGAAACGAGTGATCCTCGCCACAGGAAATGAGTACAAAAAACTCGGTACTCCTGGCGAAATGGAATACTATGGACAGTGAGTATCCTACTGTGCGACGTGTGATGGGAATTTCTATAAGTGACTCACTGTGGCAGTAGTCGGTGGTGGAAATACGGCTATTACAGAAGCTCTCTACCTCGCCGATCTCTGCGCTCATGTCCATATCCTCATACGTGGAGACCGCTCTCGAGCTGAGGATATTTGGGTGGAGAAAGCAAATCTACGAAATAATATCACTTTCCACTATAATACTCAAGTCGCATCTGTCGAAGGAGGTATGATGGGAGTTACCGGCGTGAAGCTCAATACTGGCGATACACTCAAGATAGATGGTGTATTCGTCGCCATAGGGTCATCACCATTCACTCGAATCGTGGATGGTATGAATCCAGAGAAAGATAGTGAAGGTTGTCTTATCGTAGATAAACGACAGGAAACAAGTGTGAAGGGTCTCTATGCAGCAGGAGATGTGACGACGAATAGCAACAAATTTCGCCAGACCATCATGTCAGCAGCGGAAGGGTGTCTCGCAGCGAATAGTATCCATGAGGATATATTGAGGATGGGACATTAGAAATATATTTATACTTCTGTCAATATGAAATAGGGGGAAAGTATGGTAAGAAAATTGCCATATTTTTTTGTATATGTTAGTCTGAAGAGGTAATAACCCATACAAATATGTATAATTCTACTTCTTTCCGTAAAGGGATCAGTCTCGTGACGCTCACAGCGTTCGTGTTTTCTCTTTTTTCTCCATTCGCTAACGTGGCGTTTGCTGGTACGCCCGATGCGGCGATCACCTACTCAAGTGATCCTGCTGGCACATGATCCCTTACAATCAGTATAGAGACCAACGAAGCTCTTGCTCCAGGAGCAACCATCAGTATCGACCAACCCGGAACGGTAGATATAGTGGATGATACTCTGACTGATCTCGGAAGTGGGACAGGATTTACCTATATATATACCGTTATGGAAGATGACGGCTCAAACTATGTCGATGGTACGGCGATAGTTACCCTCAGCGGAGTGAGCGTGTCCACATGAGATCCTATCAACATCGTCTCATGAGGATCTTTCACGATCACGACACTCCCCCCTCTAGATACAGAGGCTCCAGTAGTAACTCTCTCTGGTGGTAACATGTCAGTCGCACTTGGTGGCATCTATACAGAACCAGGAGCTTCATGGACAGATAATGCCGATGGAACAGGAGAAACATTTGTAGGAATTTATGGAGTACCAGGGTCGTTCGCGATTTCTGGAAGCGTAAACACAGGAAGTGTATGAGCCTACTATATAGACTATATGAAGGTAGATAATGCAGGAAATGGGTCATGAGCCACTCGACGAGTCGATGTCGTAAGTCCAGCAAACCTGAGAAATGCAACCGTTGCTCCGCCATCGAATAACAAGATTTCCAGTATTACAAACCAGGAAACAGGACGCTTTGGTCTCAGTGCTGGTATCGATGCTATCCGCCTGGAAAATATTGATATCACAAATATAGGAACGAGCACTCTTTCAGACATCGCAGCATCATCTACAGGAGTAGAGCTCAGAGAAGTATCGGGAAATACATTGCTCACAACTGGAACGATATCATGACAGACGATCAGCTTCTCTGGGGTGAATTTCATCATACCAAGCTATACTACGACGAACTTCAAGATCACTCTTCCAAATGTAGCAACACTCGACCCATACTACGGTCAAACCCTCCAACTCACTACCAACTCTGGAATGGTAAGTATCGTGAAAGATGGTGATAGTAGCCCTCTCGCGGTAGATGAGAGTATGTTCAGTGGGAATATGAAGCTTTATACAGTGAGTATAGTGCCCCCTTCAGTGAATCTAACTGCAAACTCTCTTGCCCTCGGTACGCGTATAGGAAAAATACGAGTATCAAACGTGGATAGTAGTACCTGACTCACTGTCTCAGGGGTCACACTCCAAGTATCTATGACATGAGGATTTACTTTCACTGGTAGTATTTGTTTACGAGATCTTGGTTCTAGTTCATCTTGTGGTGGTATTGGTACGACAACTGGTCAGACAATTACAGAAAATGGTGGGACTTACATTTTTGATATAGTAAATTCAACTCTTTTGAATAATACAGCAATACTTGCACCAAATAGTGGTTTTGAAGAATATGAAGTGTATATAGACAACGCTCCCCTATGGATCGGTGGTGATGTTGTGCAAACTTCTCTTACAGATCTCGAGTACACTGTCTGAGCATATACACAAGTTCAAAGCTATGTATGAGTAGGAAGTGCAACTATGATTTCAACCTATGGCGTTCTTCCAGACACGACGCCCCCTATAGTTTCCCTTTCTGGTTCATCTACAGTGAGTGGCGAGTATGGATACCCCTACGTAGATGCTGGTGCATCATGGACAGACAATGCTGATGGTACATGAGACACTCTCACATGAAGCTACTGAAGTGCATGATCATTTACTGTCAGTGGAACCGTCAATACATGAGCCGTGGGAAACTATGCCCTGGAGTACAAAAAGGTTGATATGGCCGGTAATGTCAATATTGCTACAAGAACAATAAACATAGTCAGTGCATTATCTCTTATTTTTTCGTGAGCGACGCAAGAAACTATTTTCCAAGATATGAGTAGTGGAGCATTAATTGGCCAATTTGCTGTGACAACATGACTTGACCCTCTTATTATTCGTAAGATTGAATTGGCAAACTCATGAACCGTAAATCTGGAAAATATTATCAATGTGTGAACATGAATCAAACTAAAAGAACTTTATTCTGGCGTGGAAATATGAGCAGTTGTATCGATATCAGGACAAACCCTCACTTTTAGTGGAATGAATGATATAATACTACCAGGAGAAACTCGGTATTACACGATCTTTGCTGATATCACTTACGGATCAGGGAATTATGGAGAAACTATCAGCCTGAAGACAAGTGGACCTCAGGTAGATGCTATAAAATACTACTGAAGTGCCTCTGTAGTAGTAACTGATGATCTTCAATGACCATCTCTTCAATTTATTTTAGCTCCTTGAGCACCGGCCCTAAGCATTACTCCGAGTGGGCAATTAGATACGAATTCTCCAATAGCAACTATACATATACAAAACGACGATACGTGGTCATGAGTTACCCTATCTGATGTATACATGCAAATAGAATTTACCTGAAGCGCTATTTTTAGCGGATCTGGGTGTTTGAGAGCATCATGATCACTATCACCTTGTTGATCTCTCGGAACCACACTTCCTATAAATATCGACCAGAATACAAATACAACAGTTTGATGGGAGCTTGCTTACATGGAGTTAATACCACAATACTTAGCAGCTGGATGAGGAAGTAAGGATTATGAACTCCTCATGGAGATAAGTCCTCAACCATCATGGACAGCATGAGATAAGTTTACCGTTTCAATAGGTTCATTAGTATATACTGGAGGAAACATACCTTTATATAAGTATTATGGAACATGAGTTGAAATACAGTATATAGCTCCTGTTGATACAACTCCTCCAGTAGTGACTCTCTCTGGTGCAGCAAGTATGAATATACTCTACCAGTCAGGATATACGGAACTCGGAGCATCATGGAGTGACGATATTGATTGAACGGGAGATACGTTTGCGGGTATATATGGACAGACAGGATCATTCGCTATTTCTGGAAGTGTAAATACTGGAGCACTCGGAACCTATATTCTGGAGTATCTGAAGGTAGATGCAGCAGGGAATAGCTCTGGTGTAACTCGTACAGTGAATGTCGTAGACAACACTGCTCCGATCGTGACTCCCGTCGATGGAAGCTTCATCACTCTCACTCAGGGGGATAGTTATACAGAGAGTGGGGCATCATGGACCGATAATGTGGATGGAACAGGATTTCTCGCAGTACCATATACAGGTTCTGTAGATACCAATACGGTAGGATCGTACCTTGTAGAGTACCGATATACTGATGGAGCAGGAAATGTAGGTATGTGATTCCGCACTGTCACTGTGAATGATACCACACCACCAGTGATCACACTCTCAGGAAGTGCTACTGTGAATGTAGAGTATGGTTCGTCATTTGTTGATGATGGTGCGTCATGGACGGATAATGTAGACGGAAGTGGTGTCATCAGTGGATATACGAGTGGAAGTGTGAATACAGGAACACTCGGAACGTATATAGTATCGTATGAGTATACAGATGGGGCTGGGAATATGGGAACAGGAGTGAGTCGTACAGTTATCGTAGAAGATACTGTAGATCCTGTCGTGACTCTTTCTGGGGCAGCGACGGTGAATGTAGTAGTCGGAGATACCTATACAGAGAGTGGGGCATACTGGACAGATGTCGATGGTGTCTACGGAACTATCCTGACAGCATCTTCAGGAACAGTCGATACGAATAGTACTGGTACATATCTTCTCGACTACATCCATGCGGATAGCTCAGGAAACACTGGGAGTGTAACTCGAACAGTACAGGTGCTTTCAGGACCTGACCTGACTCCTCCCGTGATTACTCTCTCAGGAAGCTCACCGATTACAGTAGAACAGGGTTCTCTCTACACTGATGATGGGGCAACAGCAATCGATGATATCGATGGAGATATCACAGTTAGTATCAATACTGTGAATCCAGTAAATACAGCTCTCACAGGAACATACATCGTCACCTACGATGTCACTGATGCCGGTGGAAACCCGGCAACACAAGTCACACGAACTGTGAATGTTGTCGATACGACAGTACCAACAATTTCACTTCTCTGAGTCTCTTCTGTAGATGTGGAGTATGGTTCGTCATTTGTTGATGATGGAGCAGAGTGGGATGATGGGTTCAACGGAACTGGTATGATCAGTGGATACAATAGTGGAAGTCTCGATGTGAATACACTCGGAACGTACACTATCTGATATGAATATGCTGATCTGTCTGGAAATGTAGGAATCGGAGCAACCCGTAGTGTGAATGTCGTAGACACCACCGCACCAGTTCTCTCTCCTATAGGATGAAGTCCTGTGAGTCTCGTAGTAGGAGATACTTATACAGAGAGTGGAGCATCATGGACAGATATTCATGATGGAACTGGAGTGGTTATGACACCATTCTCAGGAAGTGTAGATACAAATACTATTGGGAGTTATCTTCTGGAGTACGAGTATGCGGATATTTCTGGAAATACTGGTGCGACGAGTCGTACAGTAAATGTCCTCTCAGCTCCTGATACCACACCACCAGTGATCACTCTCTTTGGATCTGCAGCACTGAATGTAGAAATCGGAAGTAGTTATACTGAACTCGGAGCTTCGTGGACAGACAATGTAGATGGAAGTGGGACTATATCCACCCCAACTATCGGTTCTGTAAATATAGGCTCAATAGGAACATACGTACTGGGGTACAGTTACACCGATGGTGCGGGAAATCTTGGATCAGTAAACCGTACCGTAAACGTAGTTGATACAACTTCTCCGACGGCAAGTGTGACGTATTCGACACTTTCGACAACCAGTGGTAGTGTCACAGCAACTCTTACATGAGCAAGTGAGTCTATTGTTATTACCAATAATGGTGGAAGTCCCACATATACATTCACGACAAATGGTTCATTTACTTTCACCTTCCAAGATATGACTGGTGGAAACACCGGATCGACAGTGGCGAACGTGGCGAACATCGACACGACAGCACCAGTGATCACTCTCCTGGGAGTGAGTCCCACAACAGTAAGCCAGTGATCGACATACGTCGACATGGGAGTTATAGCCACTGATAATGTCGATGGTACGATCACTCCATCAGTCACCGTGTCAGGCAGTGTGACTACAGCAACTATCGGATCATATACGCTCACCTATAATGTGTCAGATAGTGTCGGAAATACAGCAACTCCCGTCTCTCGTATCGTGAATGTGATCGTCGCAGCACCCATAGTCACGGCTCCAGCAGTTGGTGCTGGTGGGGGTGGTGGGGGTGGATCAGCAAGCACTGCTGTAAGTCCTCTCGTTTCTAGTAATCCAAATGGTCAAACTGCTCTACAAAACCAGAACATGACTCTCGGCATCACTGCTCTCGAGCGTATTCTCAGAGAACAAAAAGCAAACAGAGAAACACAAGCTTCGGAGACAGTGGAGGGGATCAGTCCTGTGGAAAGCATATCCATCGTAGTAAACGATATAGCCAATTCTGAATCACATGATGCCATCACGACACTTATAGAAAAGGGTTATGTGAAAAATACTAAGAAATTTGACCCCAAAAGACCTATGACTCGTGCAGAGTTCGTGAAAGTACTCTCACTTGCATATGGATTCGAGGACATGTGAGAAGGTGAAACTTCATTCACGGATATGCGGGGATCTGAGTTCCAGAAATATGTCGAATTCTGAGTTATCATGGGTTGGATCAATCCAGATATGAAAAAATTCCGTCCAAATGATGCTATCACGCTTGGTGAGGCTCTCAAGCTTCTCGATGCAGCACAAGGAACATGAGATGCTCATGCTCCGGTAATCAATAAGGAGATCCTCTCTCGAGAAGATGCCGCAGCCCTTATCGTCGAAGAGATGGAAGTCGAGTAAAAACCCGTCTTATAAAAATCCCCTTTCGGGGATTTTTATTTGTTTCTTTGTGATACATATTTTCTCAGAGCCTTCGCCGTATAAGAATCTTCGACAGAGAGGAACTTCTCTCGCGGTCAAGCAAAAAGAAGTCACCCGCCCCGATCGCCTCACTCAAGACCTATATCGATTATAGCATCAGCATTGGCAATGATATCGAGACTATGCTCGATCACGACGACACTGTTTCATTTCTGCACCAGAGCATCGAGAATATCGAGAAGTTTTTGTACATCGGAGAAGTGGAGTCCAGTTGTCGGCTCATCGAGGATATAGAGAGTCTTCCCTGTCGATCTTTTCGCAAGATCGAATGCGAGCTTGATACGCTGAGCTTCTCAGCCCGAGAGTGTCGGCGCTGATTGTCCGAGAGTGATATAGCCGAGTCCGACATCCTGGAGAACATCGAGAACACGCTTGATACGAGGAAATGCGATGAAAAATTCACACGCATCGTCGATCGTCATAGCGAGAACCTCAGCGATATTTTTTCATTTGAACTTCACATCGAGCGTCTCGGGATTGTATCTGGTACCACCACACGACTCACACTCTACATAAACATCAGGTAGGAAGTGCATTTCTATCTTCTTCACCCCACTTCCCTCACATACTTCACAGCGTCATCATTTGGTATTGAACGAGAATCTCCCTGGACCATAACCTCGCTTCTGAGCCTCGTGAGAGGCTGCGAATACTTCACGGATATAGGTAAATACTCCTGTATAGGTAGCGATATTCGAGTGGGGGGTCTTCCCTATTGGTGACTGATCGATGATAATGGCTTTATCGACATTTTCGAGGCCTTCGACACTTCGATGTTTTCCGACAGGCAGTGTCGAACCATTGAAGTGATTGAGAAGTTTGTTCGACAGTATGTCGATGATGAGTGAGGATTTACCCGATCCAGAAACTCCTGTCACCACCGTGAGACAGTTGAGTGGGATACGGACATTGATATTTTTTAGGTTATTTTCTTCAGCACCCATGATGGCGATATACGATGTCGACACTTTATCGACAAAGTGTCGACGTTCGACATACTTTCGTCAGGCAAGATAGTCTCCTGTCTCAGAGTTTTTGGATTTCAGTATCTCTTCGTATGTCCCTGTGAATATGACCTCACCTCAATGTATACCAGCGCGTGGACCAATATCGATAATATAGTCACTTTCACGCATGATGTCCTCGTCATGTTCGACAACCACGACACTATTTCCTATGCTTGCGAGCCTTTTGAGATTTTTTATGAGCATTTCATTGTCTCGTGGATGGAGTCCGATCGATGGCTCATCGAGCACATAAATAATCCCCTCAAGTCTGGTACCAATCTGGGTAGCAAGGCGGATACGCTGACTCTCTCCACCCGAGAGAGTGTTCGCACGACGAGCAAGAGTGACGTAGTCCAGTCCCACTCAGGAAAGGAATTCGAGGCGCTCGACGATATTTTTCATGATCGCCACTGTGATCTCTTGTTCTTCTTTCGTAAAAACGAGTCACTGCATAAAAATAAGTGAATCTTCGACAGAAAGGCTCGTAAGTTCGCCAATGTTCTTTCCTCATACCAATACGGAAAGGTACTGTTTTTTCAGTCTATGTCCGCCACAACTTCGACAGATTTGCTCTGTGGCGAAGTTAGCAATTCGCTTAAAAAAAGCATCATTTCCCATATCCGATTCTGTATACCGACGCTCGAGATTTGGGATCAGTCACTCATACCGAGCTTTATGGATTTTCCCGTCGTCATGTTTGCCGACATAGGGAATTTCGAAACTGCCTGTCACACCGTAGAGGATCTTTTTCTTATCTTTATCGCTCAGTTCGCCAAATGGCACATGCATGTCGATCTTTTCTCGAACCGATACCGCTTCGAGGACGAGGCTATAATAAGGGTGAGCACTCCAGGGAAGAAGTGCTCATTCAGCAATAGTAAGATCAGGATTGACGACATCTTTCTCGAGAAATGTCGTAGAGGCACCTAGACCATGACAGACATCACACGCTCCGTGGTGAGAGTTAAAAGAAAAATTCGAAAGAATAAGATCTTCTTGGTGATGTCCACAGAGAGGACAAGAAGCATTTTGGTGAAAATCAACCTTCTCCTCTGTATCGAGAATATAGAGAGAAAGGTTCCCTTCCCCTTTATTAAAAGCAAGTGAAAGAGAATCTTTGAGTCGTGTTTCGAACTGGTATTTCTCATCTTCCCCTCACTTTACCACGAGTCGATCGATGATGACATATCCTTCACCATCATACGCTCTTCCAGGATACGAATCTGCGACAGAGAAAGATTCCTGACCGATCTGGAATCGGACAAATCCCTGATCTGCGACATACTTCGCCACATCGTCGACAGTAGAGATTTCCTCATCTTTATCGAGAGGGATGAGTATATGGAACTTAGAACCTTCGCCATACTTCGCCACATGTCTGACAACATCTTGTATAGTGTCTTTTTTGAGTTCGATATGTGGGTGGTTCGGACAGTATGCGTGTCCTATTGTTGTATAGAGAAGTCGATAGTAGTCATAGATTTCTGTGATAGTTCCGACTGTCGAACGAGGATTGTTCGACACTGTTTTTTGGTTTATGGCGATCGTTGGCGAAAGTCCTCGTATTTCTCGCACCTTGGTTTCATTCGATGTCTCGGAGACGATCATACGAGCATAGGTAGAGAGAGATTCGAGATAGCGTTTCTGTCACTCAGCATAGAGTGTATCGAATGCCAGAGAAGATTTACCCGAACCAGAAACACCCGTCATGATGACAAGCTTATTTTTTGGGATTTTTATATCGACTTTTTTGAGATTATGGGTCTCAGCCCCGATGATTTCTATGAATTCTGACATAGTAGCTCTATATGAGGTTTTAGACGATAAATTTCGGGATTTTCACGATTATTTCTAGAAATTTGAAGCGAGGAAGAGTCCTATGACATGCTTGACTCCATGTGACTTCAGCACCTTCGCGCACTCCAGAGCAGTCGATCCTGTAGAGATAATGTCATCGACAAGGATAACCGTATCTGGAATTTCTCCGTGAGGGATCATTCTAAAGCGATTTTTTTTATTTTCAAGTCGTTTTTCTCGGGAAAGATGAGATTGGTGACGAGACCATTTGGTACTGAGGAGTTTTTGCACGGGAATAGCTATCTTCTTCGACAGATCTTCGACAATATAGTTCGTATGATCAAACCCTCTAATGAGATACCGACTCCAGTGCATCGGAACAGGAACAAAGACGGATTTTTCTCTATCTTTTATTCATCGTTGTTCGACAACCTTCGCCAATAGTTCGCCAAATACTTCGACATGTTCTCTGTCAGAAAAATATTTGAATCTTTCGACCATTTTTTCTACCTCACTATACTTGGTTGCGACGAAAATCTTGTCCATTTCTATATTTCCTCGTTCTTTCTGGTAATGAAGCGTCAGGTCTTCTCCGAGAAATTTTGGCTTCGAGAAAACATCTTGCTCCATAAATATCTCACGAAGAAGGGCAAGGAGATTCATTATTTCTTGAGAGAAAGAATATATTCAGAAAGGATTTTGACGCCCCATCCAGTAGCTCACTTCGGCATATATCCCCAGTTCGTCTCACGATAGGCAGGACCAGCGATATCCAGGTGTGTCAGTTTCGCCTTTCCTTGGAAGTAGGAGAGAAATGCTCACCCGATAGAAGAACCCGCCTTTTCACTTCGAGCCACATTTTTTAGGTCAGCGATATCGGCTTTGAGTGATTTTTTGAGTTTTTCATTGAGGGGAAGTCTCCAGAGTTTTTCATAAGGAGACTGAGCTCCAAGAAGAGCATCGATCACTTTCTCGTCATCACCCATGATTCCAGCGATGTCATGCCCGAGAGCATAGACACAAGCACCCGTAAGTGTCGCCATGGTGATCATATGTTTCGGCGCGTAGAGATCATCGATATAGCTCATGACATCAGCCAGAACCAGTCGACCCTCAGCATCAGTATGATGTATTTCTACAGTCGTACCATTGTAAGCCTTATAGATATCAAGTGGCTTGAATGCCTTTCCATTGATCACATTTTCTGTGATACCGAGGCCGATAATCAGATTCACAGGAAGTGTAGAAAGCGTATCGAGGTACTCGGCTACACCCAGCATCCCAGCCGCTCAGGACATATCGCACTTCATATCGAGCATAGCCGTGTCTGGCTTGATTTGCAATCCTCCTGCATCGAAGGTGACACCCTTTCCGATGAGGGCATACGTATCGAGTTTTTTATCGATGATACGCTCGAGGATGACCATATACGGTGGGTAGTCGCTTCCAGCTCATACAGCAAGGAGGAGATTACATCACAGTTTCTGTAGCTCTTTTGCATCGATGATTCGAAGTTTGAAATTTTTCCATTTGAAGTTTTTTATATACTCGACGAGGGCTTCCGGGCGAGTGTCTGTCGGAGGAAGATTGATGATGTCTCGAGCTCGTACGATCGCGTCAAGAAGGGGTTTTGTCTTCTCAATATTTTTTTTCTCAGTCTCAGGAACAAACATACTATAGTTTTTCTCCTCTTTTTTCGTGATAAATCGATCGTATGAGTAGGTAGAGAGGGTAAGTGCCTCATACGCAGCTATGAAGTCTCCTGCGGGAAGAAATAGGGTGTTTTTCGGTGCATTTCGAAGCGCATCGCACCTATCATCGAGGAGTGCGTCTTTTTTCGGAAAACACATATCGAGGCGCTCTGCACCAAAAAAATCTCCATAAAAACTCATACTCTTCTCATTTTTCTTTTTTTTGAGGTTCTTGAGAGCATGATCGAGAACTGTATCATCGATACCCAGATCTTTATAGTACTGGATCGATTTTGTATCGGTTACCTCGAGAAGGAGTGTATGTGCAGAGAGATTTTTCAGCGAAGAAATGAGAGAAATCATGGGAAAATGAGTTAGTGAATTTTACGGAAACGGAAATAGCTCAGAAATAAGAGGAGTGCAATACCAAAAAAGGTAAAGGATAAGATAAAAAATATATCACCTCACCACCCGAGAAAAAAGAGGGAATAGAGAGAATACGCTACACTAAAACCTATACTCGAGTAGTGGAGAATGATAAAGTCATACGTATGTGCCTCTTCGATAATATAGGTGGATCAGAGAAGGAGTACAGGAAGGAAAAATATAAAAAGAAAGAGGGAAATCGGTGTCGAAGGATCGAGAAGTCCGATAAAGAGTACAGAGTAGAGAAAAAAGAGGAGAAATAGCGCAAAAATATAGCCAATATAGTTGGTAAAGCGTATATGAATAGAAAGGAGGAAGAAGAAACTCAGCGAAAGTGCCAAAACACCGAGAGTAGAAAACTCGATAAAAACGAAAGATATGAGTCAGATAGTGCTCACAAGACAAATAGTGAGAGCAAAATAACGGATTATGGCAGTATATTTTTCTAGGAGGGGGAGGCGCGGAAGAAGGTCGAAGAAAATACAAGAAATGGCGAGTGACAGAGCAAATAGAGTGATGATTTCAGGTCTAGGAAATACCAAAAGAAATGAGAGAATACAAGTGAGAAAGAGGGAAAACAGAAGAGTAATAAGGAAAGTATAGCCCTCTTTTCTCGTAAATGTGAGAAGAAATATACTTGCACCGATACCAAGAATAAGGAGAAGTAAGTGAAGCATCTCATATGAAATTCCTGAAAGGATATTCGAAAAAATGAGAAGAATGGTCCCAAGAAGGGTAAAAAGAGTGTGGAATCGTAAAGCTTCGAAGAATACATCGTGTTTCCAGTAAAATAAGAGCCCATATCCAAGAAAAACTGCATAAAGAAGGATGACGATCACCGCATGGATAAAAAGTAGTCCCTCTTTTGTACCAAACAGAGAATAAAGAAGAAGGGAAAGTCCTACATAAAATAAACCCATCGGTATGAGAAAGGAGTTTTTGAGAGAGACGCTTGAAAATATATCAGTCAGTGAGAAAGAAGCACCTTCTTTTTTCTCTTCTTTATCAAGGAAAAAGAGTGGGGAAAAATAAAAAAGAAAGAAACAGCCGAGAAGAAGAAATACTCCTTCGAAAATCCGATACGAAAAAATATGAGCAATCCCAATAAATACGGCATGTATAGCTATAAGAAGCGCATACATATCTAAAAATTAATAGTAAGAAAAATAAAAAGAAATAGGAAAAAACCTCACCCTATAAAAAGCGAAAGAATGGATCGGAAAAAAGAAAATAAGAAAGCGATACTTGCAAATATAGCAAGAAAGAGGAAAAATCAAAGATCCGTAGAAAATGTGATATACCCGAGATGCTCTCATGCTCGTAGAAACATATAAAAAACAGTATATATAACCATTCCATAGAGAAAAATATCACCAATTCTTTGAAAAAATTCAAGAAAAATATTTACATAATACTGACTTCATTTTACTATTTTCGTATAGGATATATTTTTATTGTGGATACGGTTATCGATAATTTGTATATCCTGTTCGAGAAGTTTTTTCTTGAGACGGAGACGCTTTACTTGAGAGAATTGGAAAGTAAAAATAGCTTTGATGATATCAATAACAACTTTATTGAGATTTTGTTTATAGATATTGAGTTCTCGAAGATTTTTATAGAAGATAAACGAATTGGTATCCACCTTCTTTTTTTGTTCAGATTTTGATACATCTTTTTTTTGGAAGGATTCGAAAAAATTCGAAATACTCTTACCTATATCTCATGGTTTTGTTTCATTACTTTCTATACGTTCACTGGATCAGATTTGTTTCAGGAGAGCATTCGTCTCATCCATGAGTTTCTGTTTATCGGTATCAAGTCCTCATTTTACAAGCTCTGACTCAAGTTTTCCTATGGTCGTAAGGGCTCACTCTACTATCATTTTCATTCTTCAGAGATTGGAAAGTCCTTTGGTTTGAGCAAGATTTGATTCTATATTTTCGAGTTCTTTCTTTTTTTCAGGAGTGATAGTTTTGTGGTATTTGAGAAAGAGATTTTGGATTTTTTCTACAGTCGAATCAATAATAGCATTGTAATGAGCAAGTTCTTTGAGAACCGTAGGAGATATCTCTGCCATCGAGATTTCACGCTCTGTTTGTTCCTTTTTCTCACTCATATCGAAACCCATACTCTGTTTGTACATCACATATCCATCTTTTACTTTCGCTGTGATCACTTTTTTCTGTGTCTCATTCATCCCCTCGGTTGTGTATATGTAGAGTATATTATACCCGAGATCATCTACGAGCTTGGTGTATGCTTTAAAAACATCGACAGATTGGATTTTACCTGATTTTACTTGACCGTTAATAATAGCATCGAAATAGAAAAAATTATCATTGGATTCATCTTTTTTTATCGACACTCATTCTTCCTGAATTTCCATAATAGAATACCCTTGTCCGTGCAGCATGGTTCGTGCTTCATCGATTGATGAGGCACTAAGGGAAAGAGTAAGTTTTTGATTTCATTTTGAACAGATGGCACGAAACTGCATATTCTAGAGAAGATTTGATGTAAGTGGCGCTATTCTTGAGTATCCAGTATTATTCACTTGGCTCATTATTTTGTCGAAAAACAGAGTGAATTCTTTATCATCGAGTATTTCCAGAGAAATACAGTAAAGTTCCTTTTCTGAATCAGATATATCGAGTGTGTATATTATTTTTTTGAGTATTTCTTCCTCATTTTTTCTCGAAGAAAAAAAAGATCATATATTCATACGTCGAAATTGTATAAGAAAATGCTTTTTTTACAAGAGAAGCCTATAAAGAATAATACCTGTTTTTTATAATTTATATTATAGTATTATTATAAGATATCCTTGTTTCATTTCTTTTCTTCATTAGAGAGGAAAATCAAAACAAAAGTTTTCTACAAAGAAATAAGATTTATTCTATAGTATCCTTTTTTGGAAGAGAAGTTATTTTACTTTTTGACAGTCAAATAATTGTGAAAAAAGAAAATATATTGATTTGTGTTTTTCCTATATTTTCCTACACTTATTTCCTATATATCTTCGAGAATCATTTTCCATGACTTTTACACAAAAATTTATACAAAGTGCTATTATTATTGCTTTTGCTATTGTTCTTGGATTTTTCATTTGAAAATGAGAATCAAAAACTTGAGAAAATCATTATTTTTCATGATCGTGAGATGTTTTTCAGTCAGATAAAATAGAAGAAGTGAAAAAAATGATCGTCGAAAAATATTATCATTTTTCAGAAAAAAAGAAAGAAGAAATAGAAGATGGTATGGTATCAGCTATGGTGCGATCTCTCGGTGATAAGCATAGTGATTATTTTCCACCAAAAGAAGCAAAAGATTTCGATGAGGTACTCAGGTGAGATTTCGAAGGAATAGGTGCTGTGATAGATGCTACGAGCCGTGGTATTGCGTTGCGAAAAGTGTTCCCATCCTCACCAGCAGAGAAAGCATGACTGGTACATGGCGATATTCTTACTCATGTCGGAGAAATAAGTATGATATGACTCTCGACAGAAGAGGCGGTAAAAAAAATCCGTTGACCAAAATGATCAAAAGTCACTCTTACCTATCTTCATGGCGAGAAATACGAAAGTAAAAAAACAGATGTTATACGTGATACTATCATTATCCCATCTACGTATGAGAAGATCCTTACAGGAGGAACGGTCGGATACATGGAAGTAGCATTTTTCGGAGAACATACAGAGCGTGAGTTTGCCACCTCACTCAAAAATCTCACAAACTCATGAGCCAAGGCAATTATCCTCGATTTTCGTAATAATGGTGGAGGGTACCTCGAAAGTGCTGTCGGGATTCTCTCATTTCTTCTTGATCCAGGATCTACTGCCGTCATCACCCGAGAAAATGATCCCACAAAAACAGAGAAATACACAACCACAGAAGTCACATGATGAGAAAGAAAAATACCGATAGTGATGATGATCAATAATCTCTCCGCATCTGCTACAGAGATCGTCGCATGAGCTCTTCAGGATTATGATCGAGCGGTGATCATCGGAGAAAAATCGTACGGGAAATGATCAGTGCAAACCCCATTTATCCTCTCTGATGGAAGCATGCTGAAGATTACTATAGGAAGGTGGTATACACCAAAAGATAGGAGTATCGATAAGAGTGCGATCACCCCAGATGTCTTCGTACCACTCACAGAAAAAGATATATTCGGATGATATGATAGACAACTCGAATGAGCTAAACAAGTGATAGAAAGACTCACGAAGTGAGAAGCAGTAGAAATGATAAAAAAAGATACCAAAGAACTTCTTACCACACCATAACTATGTTTTTTCTCTCCAACCCCAATCTCAATATAGACTAAGATACCAAAAAATTCTCTCTCTACTCTTTACTTTCACTCCTATGTCATATATCCAAAACCAAGACCCCGTTGCCTACGATATCCTTATCTGAGAAGAAAATCGACAAAAATACGAACTCGAACTTATCGCGAGTGAGAACTATGTGTCTCATGCTGTCCTCGAGGCCAATGGTTCTATCCTTACGAATAAATACTCAGAAGGCTACCCAGGAAAGCGTTACTATGCTGGACAAGAATTTATCGACCAGGCAGAAAATCTCGCTATAGAGCGAGCAAAAGCACTTTTCGGTGCTGAATATGTAAATGTCCAACCACTTTCTGGTTCTCCAGCAAATCTTGCGGTATTCCTCGCAGTACTCTCTCCTGGAGATACTATCCTCGGACTCTCTCTCGATCAGTGAGGACACCTCACTCACGGTCACCCACTGAACTTCTCAGGAAAGACATACAATATCGTTCCCTATCTTGTTGATAAAGAAACAGAGCGGATCAATATGGACGAGGTAGAACGACTCGCGAAAGAACATCATCCGAAATTGATCCTTGCTGGATTCTCCGCATATTCTCGGTCGCTCGACTGGAAACGATTCCGAGAGATAGCAGACGCTACAGGAGCGATACTAATGGCTGATATTGCCCATATAGCAGGCCTCGTAGCAGGAAAAGTTCTCGAAAATCCAGTACCATACTGTGATATAGTAACTACTACGACCCATAAAACGCTTCGTGGTCCTCGTGGTGCCATGATCATGGCGAAGGAAAAATATGGTCCAGATATTGCTCGTGCAGTATTCCCATGAGTCCAATGAGGTCCACATGACCACACGAACCTTGCGAAGGCTATTGCCTTCGGAGAAGCTCTAAAACCAGAATTCCAGAGCTACTCACGACAGGTTATTGACAATTCGATCGCCATGTCAGACAAATTCCAGGAAAATAACATCAGAGTCATATCTGGAGGGACAGAAAACCATATAGTATTGCTCGATGTATTCGGTTCTCTCGGAATCACAGGAAAGGAGGCAGAACATGCTCTGGAAAAAGCAGGAATATCTTGTAATAAAAACATGATCCCGTTCGACCCACGAAAACCGATGGATCCATCTGGTATCCGCCTCGGAACGCCGGCTATAACTACTCGTGGGATGAAAGAAGACGCTGTACGAGAAGTGACGAGCATCATCATAGAAGCACTCAAAAATCACCAAAACGATGAAGTTCTAGAGAAGCTGCGATGACAGGTAAAGACTCTCTGTGAAGCCTATCCTATACCATAATACCCTTCCTGTATGTCACTCGATGATATGGATCTCGATAATTCCGAATGAGTTGGAGCCTCTTCCGATGCCCCAAGTGAGAAAAGTGAACGCCAGAAAGAATCGTCAAAAAAAGCACAAAAAGAGCTCCAAAAAACACAAAAAGATGAACAAAGAGCAAAGTGAGATAATAATGCTCTCTTTCATATATTAGCCCGATTTATCCAAAATCCCCTCTATGAAGATCTTATCCCTCTGGTGATAGTACTTCTCGAGCATGGGTATCCATCGAGATATATACTTGCGACGATATCATTATTTTACCCAGAAGCTCTCGAATATATCCTGAAAGAACTCTGAAAACATGAGGAGATTCACCGATTTCTCGCGCTTCCCCACTACGGATCCCCAGTACCATTCGATGATTCGACGCTCCATCCAGCGATACGTGACTGGATGAGTTTTTGGGTAGATTTTTCTCGTCAGTTTCTCAGAGAAAAGGAGGTTTCTATTGTTCTTTCCCAGAAACTTCTCTCTCTCCTCTCATCGAAAGAAACGAGCATGTATGCTGACCATGCAGTCGGAGCATTTTTCGCATTTTTTCTTTCCCTCCGGAATGTCACCCTTCCTGAGAAAACAGCACGAACCTACGCTACGTTTATCACGAGCGAATACCGAAAGACACTTGAAGTGTTTCTCGAAGATGCAGATATCTCCCTACGAGTCAATTCCTCTGTCGATGTGAATAGTCTTTTCTGAATGGGAAATAATGCTTAATCATCGAGTATAAAAAACATAATCAGAACTCCATACAAAAATAGTGAAATGAGAATTGCTTGTTCATGAGAGAATGTGATACTCGGAAACGAAGCAAAAAAATTCCCTACCCACATCAGGTATTTTACGGGAACATAGAGAGTATATCCGAATACGAAACTTAGAGAAGATGAGAACTTCGCTATGAAGATAAGTGCTACAGAACCAAAAAGAATCCACCCAAGCACTCATGCGATGAGGATATTTGCTATGATAGAAAGTGGTGAAAATGTACCAAAATGATATACCAGTGCTGGTATACTCCCGATCGAGGCTCAGAGTGTGATGGAGAAATACGGGGCCAGATTTTTCGGGAGAGCAAGTTTCGATAAAAGCCATTCTACACGTTCTTTACAGAGAATGATCCCGAGAGTAGCACCAAACGAGAGAGCAAATCCAGCATCATAGAGAACACCAAGAGGGTCCGAGAGTGAGAGGACTATGATTGCCAGAGCCAGCGGCGTACGAGATGCGACTCTGTTTCCAGTAGAGGCTATGGTGTAGGTAAGTATGCCCATGATGGTTGCGCGGAGTACGGATACTTCCCACGATACGAGCATCCCATAGAGGAGGAGAAATAGGGTTACCACAAGTATTTGTACGAGTTTGCGTCTCGTAGGTATATACTTCAGAAAAAATACCAAAAAAAGTATCACAAAAGCAATATTTGAACCACTCACGACCAGTATATGACTGATTCCACTTTGGATGAATGCTTTTTTGGTCTCAGGACTCAGAAGATCAGTATATCCTACTGTCATCCCGAGGATAACTCCTGCGACATCGCGCGGAAAAATCGAGTGGTAACTTTCGGCAAGTGATGTTCGAGTATTTTTCCAGAAATTTGGATGTTTCTTCGGGGATATGTTTTTCCACGAAGGAAGGAACACATATCCATACCCACCTTTATGAAATGCATATCGGTCATATCCACTGAGAGGAAAAGTGATATTTGGTCGTATTTTGGCATCGAATGCGATGCGTTCTCCGACCTCGATGTCGAGATTCGAGGGAACTTCGACAAAGATCGAAGGTCTGGAAACCTCTCTATAAAAAGAAAATCCAGAAAAACTGATTGTCGAAGTTGTGTCGAAGTTGTCGAACGTGTCGATCCTGAGAAGCACAACTCGCGATCGTTCTTTTTGGGAAATTTCTTTCTCCACGGTGCCTTCTATACGACTCTTTTTTTCGAATCCCTGTGTTATCCTTTCGAGTATACGAAAGTGTCCCACATGTGATTGGTATGAGATATACCCACTTATGGCCCCAAGGGAGAATCATAAAAGACTGATGCTGATACTGAGCAGCAAAACCCTTTTCAATGCGTATCAAATAATACCTATTATAGAGATTCCTATAAGAACAGGAATCCAGTATTCACCATTCCAGAAATTTACCCCAAAAATTACCCCAAATAGGAGAGAAAGAGAAAACAACAGAAAAATACGACGAGAATGCGGCATGGATTATATTTTTTTGCCAGTAATTCTGAGGATAGCGAGAACCGCTATGAGTACAAGTATGAGTCATCCGATCTGGTTCATCCCGAGAGAGAAGTAATCGTAGAATATATCTTTCCTATTTCCAGAAAGAAAATCAAAAAGAAAAATAGTGACACCAAACAGTCCAAGCCCGAGAGAACCTATGTACCCATCAGGAAGATGTCAGTGTTTTGTTACTTTCGAAAGGGCGAAAAGTATCCCCCCACAGAGTATCATATAGACGATTGGGAGAGGAAAGAGTGCACTTCGGGCAGTGACGATACTATTTTTGTGGTCGTATATGAGAGATACTGGGGAGCTCCATGCTATCCCGTAGATTTGCCCTCAGAGAAGGGCCGCGAAGTACCCGAGAAGAGCGCTCCAAAGGAATGCATGAGCAATAACATCGAGATATGCAGGGCGTTCTTTTTTATTCTTGCTCGTGAGTATCATAAATACCAAACCAAAACCAAATATCGCTCCGAAGAGAGAAAAGTGATAGTCTTGCGGGATAAAAAACAGTCTTAAAAAAGAGAATATATGCCCATAAGCGAGTTCCATGAGGACGTATTTCTCCTCTACCCATTCAGAAAATATATAGAAAATCCGCGAGAAAAAAAACAAAGAAAGTGTGAAAGGAACGATAGAGCTAAATATCGGTTTCGTGAATCATTTTTTCCATGAAAATCGGTGCAAGAGAACAAAGAACAAAAGCCAAGCAATAGAGAGAAGTGTCCCAAAAGTATATACCGTGATGCCGAGAAATTCTATCGTGGGGTACATGAAATGAGCTTAAGAATAAAGGATTCAGGGTGTTTTTACTTCGCGTACTGAACGATTCTTTTCTCGCGGAAGATAATAACCTTGATTTCTCCTGGATAGTTACAGTTCGCCTCGATCTGCGCTGCGATTTCTCCTGCTCTTTTCTCTGCCTCGAGATCAGAGACGGTGTCTGCATCGACAAATACGCGTACTTCACGTCCTGCGGAGAGAGCATAGGCTTTCGCGACACCAGGGTAACTCATGGCAATATTTTCCATTTCTTGGATACGTTTCACATAGTCTTCGACATTCATACGACGAGCGCCTGGTCGTACTGCTGATATCGCGTCGGCGATCTGTACGATCTTGGTTTCTATACAAATCTGTGGCACATCGTCATGATGACCTTCTATGATATTGACTATCTTATCGTCGAGCCCATATTTTCGAGCGATACGTCCGCCGATCTCCGGGTGAGTTCCCTCGATATCGTGGTCCATGGCTTTTCCGAGATCATGCAGAAGTCCTCCCTTCAGTGCAAGGACTGGGTCAGCACCGATCATCTTGGCAATAGCTTCAGCGATATAGGCAACCTCTTTCGAGTGCATGAGGATATTTTGTCCATAGCTCGTGCGGAATCGGAACTTTCCGATGAGTGGAAGTATCTCGTCGGGGATGCCGATCACGTTCATTTCTTCTACGGTTTTTCGCCCTAAGTCCGTGATGAGCTTATCTGCTTCTTTTTGGTTTTTCTCGACGACTTCTTCTATGCGGGCTGGCTGTATGCGTCCATCTTCGAGGAGCTCTTCCAGTGACTTCTTGGCGATATAGCGACGAAACAGGTCGAAGCTCGAGAGAAATACCGTATCTGGAGCATCGTCTATGATAAGAGATACTCCTGTTGCCTTCTCGAATGCCACGATATTTCGCCCTTCTTTTCCTATGAGTTTTCCTTTCAGGTCATCACTCGGAAGAGTTACGAGAGTTTGGGTTGTCTCACCACATACCTCTCCAGCGTATTGCTGGATAGATTTTATCAGGATCTCACGAGTGGCTTCGAGCTCACGAGTTTTTAGGTCTTTTTTCTTTTTATCGATAAGGCTCAGGATATCTTTCTCGTAGCGCTCTTCTGTATACTTCATCAGAAGCTCTTTGGCATCGTCTTGTGAAAGTCTTGCTACGGATTCGAGCTTTTCCTCGATCTCACGAGATTTTTGGTCTGCCGATTCGAGCTTATTTTCGAGCGATTTCTCTTTTTCGAGGAGAGCGACACGTTTCCCATCGATTTCTTCGAACTTGGCATCGAGACGTTTTTCTTTATCAGAAAGACGCTCTTCACTTTCGGTGATGCTTTGTTTGCGGTCACGAAGATCGTTTTTTGCTTCTTCGATCTCGCGTCTTGTGTTTTCTCTGGTTTCTTCTGCTCGAGATATGATAGTTTTTGCCTGTTCCTCAGCTTCTTTTATGAGGCGAGTACTTTGGGATTTATTTTTATTTTGGGATATGAGCCAGACTACGAGAGCACCGAGAAAAGACCCTCATACAAGGGCAAGAAGAGAAAAAAGGTCCATATAGGTTGATTTTTAGTGAGTAGGATATTCATTTTGTGCATATTTTACCTGCGACAGCTTCATATTATGTGTTTTTGTAGAAAAAGGAATTATTTTTTCTCTTTTCCTCTTACCGTCTTTTGTAGAAGCGAAAAAATAATTATTGCAATTTTATTTTCTGTATTTCCCCTATACTTCGAAGTGAAAATATCGTGAAGAGAGAGCACTTTCATTTGACTTTACCCCCTCATTTCCATATTATTAGCCGCGTATTTTAGAGGCTTGTCGCCCTCTAGATGTTCTTTAACATCATTTTCCTCAGCTTTGGTCCCCTCGATAATCACTGTATAAGGAGAGGATTTGGTTCCTTTATAGAGACCAGATCCTCTCGTTATGCAAATAACTTGAGGTTAAAGCTTTAACCTCTTCTGTCCTTGTGGCAGAAAAGGCGATTTCTTCCTGACCAGAAGAAATCACCCTGATGATCACTGACCATGATTATCTTTTGTTCCAGTCATGCGGAGATATCCGCTTTTTACTTTCTTACCCATATATTATTATGAGTAACTTCTTTACGAAGCTTGCTTCTAGTGTTGGGATCGTCACTCTCGTGGCTGCTTCTGCAAGTGCATCACTTGTATCTGCTGCTTCTGGGTTCCTTCCTTATGCTGAATTGCTTGCTGACAACGGTGTAATCAACTCAAATACTGAGGCTGGTTACCGTCTTTCTAGTAACATCACCCGCGCGGAACTCGCAAAGGTAGTTGCTAATCTCGGTGGTATGGATGCACTTACTTGTGTCGATACATACGGAGATGTTCCTGCTTCTCATTCTCTTTGTGGATATGTAGAGGCCCTTGCTGACGCAGGTATCGTTTCTACAGCTTCTACTACATTCCGCCCAGATGCGAATGTCACTCGTGCTGAGATGGTCAAAATGATCCTCGGTGCTCTCGGTGAACTTCCTTCAGATGCAGATGCAGGTTACATGGACCTTAGTGCCCTTGGTGACCTTGCTGGTTATGTAAACCGTGCTAACGAGCTCGGATGTGCAGCTGACAACGACTACTTCCGCCCAAATGCTTCTGCATCTCGCGGTGAAGCATTTAAGATCGCTGCATGTGCAGCAGGTCTCGAGCTTCCTGTCGATCCTGTAGATCCTGTTCCTCCTTCTGGAACTGGTGTTGTTTCTACTGGAACTGTTATGGGTGCTCTTACTGCCTCTCTCGAAGGGACAGCTATGGCTCAATACGTTCCTAAGAACGCATCTTCAGTAAAGGTTGGTTCAGTTAAACTTATGGCTGGATCTAGCGATGTTACTGTTCGATCTCTTGCGGTTACTCGCTCTGGTCTCGGTAACTCTGCTGATATCTCTGCAAATAACGGTATCCGTGCTGCTCAGAATGGTGTGGTAGTATCGTCTTCTTCAGACTTCTACAACGCTACTTCTCAAGTAGGTACTGTATACTTCTACCCTGCTCTCGTCGTTAAGGCTGGTGCGTCTCAGGTAGTAGATATCCTCGTGAACCTTTCAGGTGCTGAGAATAGCCAACACCAGTTCACTCTTACTGCGGTAAATGCTGATAATACTACGGTTACTGGTGCTCCGGTGACTCTCGGTCTTCTCAACACTACTTCATACGTAACAGCTAGTATTACTGTTGGAGGTTCTGTTAACTACACTGCTACTCCAGGTAAGACTCAACAGGCTATCGCTAAGGTAGATCTTACTGCTGGTTCTCGTGATGTTACTGTAAACGGATTCACACTTACTCGTTCCGGATCAAACGATCTTACGAAGAAGTTTGCTAACGTTAAGGTATACAAGAACGGTGTAGCTGTCGGTACTGCTACAGTTACTGCTGATAAGCTCTCTGTTTCTGGTCTTGCTAATGCTCTCGCTGCTGGTAACTTCCAGTCATTCGAGATCAAGGCTGACATTCTCGTTGATGGAAGCGCCTCTACTAATACTCTCGGATTCAAGATTGATTCATCTTCTGATGTCTCAGCTACTGAGGTTGCAACTGGTTATTCTACAACTACAACTGGTTTTGCTTCATTCAATGAGCTAGTCACATTCTCTAACGTGGATGTTACTTATACTAAACAATCTTCTGCTAACGTTACTGTTGCTCCAGGGGCGTCTAATGTGACTCTCTTCGATGCTAAGGTAACTTCTACAGTTGGGCTTAATGTTCGTCAGCTCATTATTAACACTATTCCAACTACTGGAAGTGGTGTTCTTGCATTTGCGAATGATCAACTTTCAGTTAAGGTAAATGGTTCTGAGGTTGCTACTATCACCTCTAGTGATAACTGGGCCCTTCCTATTACTAAGACAGTTTCTATCCCTGTGGATACAGCTACTGCTGCTCGTATCACGATCGTTGGTTCTTCTGTAAAGAACACTGTCGTTGGTTCTCAGAACTATACATTCCAAGTTAAACTTTCGGATGTTCGTGATGCTGCTAATAATGCAGTATCTCTCCTTACTGATACAGTAACAGGTGATAAGACTACTATCCAAGCTCCTACTCTTACCCTTAAGAATGCTACTGTAAATACAGGAAATTCTAATGATAAGATTTCTTCTGCAACAAACCAAGAAGCTGGAAGATTTGCTCTTCGTGCTGAAGGTGATGAGGTTCGTGTAACAAAACTCGTTGTAAATAACATTGGTTCAGCTCTTCTTTCTAACGTTGTAGATGCTTCTAGTGTCGAACTTCGAAATGTTGCTACTGATGCAAAACTTCAGGGTACTGTTACTATCTCAGGTAATACTATTACCGTAGATGGCATGTTTAATAACATTGCTAAAGATGAAGATCAGAATATTAAGGTAGTATTTACTACAGTTAAGACTCTTGATTCAATCTACGGTTCTGGAATACAGCTTCGTGTTGTCAGTCCTACAGATATTACAGCAACTACAGTAAATGGAGGTGCTACAGTTGGACTTCCAGCATTTACTGCGACTATGAAGGCATACACAATCAGTGTAGTTCCACCTTCAATCAAGGTTGATTCTGTAAAACTTCTTGCAAGTACTAAGGCAATCGCTAAGATCACTATTACAAATGGTGACTCAAATACTGGTATTACCCTTTCAGGTATTACCCTTGAGTTCAAGTATCGTTACACTGCAAACGGAACTGCTCCTACTATCAACACTCCTCTTTGTATAAGAGAAGTTGGTGGAAGCAATGGTACGAATGCTTGTACGAATTCAGGATACTCAAACGCAGTTACTGCTGTAAATGCGGGTGTTACTGGCACATTCTACTTTGCTAACCTTTCAACAATACCTGTTCCACTTACAAAGAATTCTTCAACGAGCTTTGAGGTGTATATGGATACTGTTCCAGGTTGGGCGACAGGAGATCAGGTAACTATCTCTGCTAGCAACGTTTCATATGTTGTTAACGGTGTTGCAGTTAGTCGATCATACGATGTTGGTACTGAGGCTAATGCTTCTGCTACATCTATGCCTTAACTTTCTAGAGAATATTTCTCTTTAAGTTTTCCAACTTCCCTCGCTTCGGCGAGGGTTTTTGGTTTTTAGAAAAGATAAGAAAATCCCTTCAGAAATGAGGGGATTTTTTGTTGCTCGTGAGAAAAACTTTTGCATTTTGTCTCCGCATCCTTATCATACGCACATGCTTATCTTGGATCACATATCTGTATCTGTAGGAGAGAAGGAGATCGTGAAAGACTTTTCTTATACATTCGACCATGGAGAGACGTATGCGCTTCTCGGAACCAACGGAAGTGGAAAATCTTCTCTCGCATTTGCCCTCTTCGGACATCCACGCTATACAGTCTCAGGAAATATTACTCTCGATGACGAGAGCCTGATAGGGCTCAGTCCTGATATCCTTTCGACGAAGGGAATATTTCTCTCATTCCAATCTGTTCCAGAGATCCCAGGGATACGTCTCCTCGAGTATCTCCGCACGATCTATGTACACTATTTCACTCGTACTCATCCTGGAGAGAAGGTACCGACGCCATTTATATTTCGTCGTATGGTAGAGAAGATGCTGCCAACCTATGGACTCGATGCGAAGTTCCTTGATCGTGATCTCTATGTGGGATTCTCTGGAGGAGAGAAGCGTCGCATAGAGATGCTCCAAATTGCTCTGCTTGATCCTCGTGTGATCGTCCTCGATGAGATCGACTCAGGTCTCGATATTGGTGCTATTGATATCCTGTCGAAAGAGATCGACAAGTGGCGAAGTATGTCGAAGTTGGTTATTATTATTTCTCATAATTTCCACCTTCTCGATAC
>CAYSEP010000002.1:0-10872 GCA_964430065.1 uncultured Candidatus Peribacteria bacterium | reverse complement strand
TTCTGAGATATATCACGCGAGACACTCGATGGGAGCGATAGCATAGTATACTCTCAGATGGCGAAAGTGGGGATCAATGAGGAAGTCGTAAGACAAATCTCTCTCTCGAACCATGAGCCACTCTGGATGCTCGAACACCGCCTGAAGTCTCTCGCGCTTTTCGAGAAATTCGAGAAACCGACGTGGTGACCCTCTCTGGAAGCACTCGATCTCCAGAGTATTTACTACTTTGCGAAGGCAGAGGGATGAGGCGACGGGAAATCCTGGGATGATGTCCCTGAGAATATAAAGGCGACATTTGAACGACTCGGTATCCCTGAAGCAGAGAGAAAAGTATTGGCTGGTGTAGGAGCTCAGTATGATAGTGAGGTGGTCTATCATAAGCTCCGTGAAGATCTCATCGCGCAAGGCGTCATATTCGAAGATATGTCGGTCGCACTTATAGACCATGAAGAGATCGTCAGGAAACACTTCATGCGAGCCGTGCCAGCATCGGATCATATGTTCGCGGCGCTTCATGGCGCTGTATGGAGCGGCGGGACATTTCTCTATATACCACGAGGAGTGAAGATAGCTGATCCGCTCCAGGCCTATTTCCGCATGAATGTGAAGGCAGGAGGACAGTTCGAACACACACTCATCATCATCGAGGATGAAGCTGAGGCACACTATATCGAGGGGTGCAGTGCTCCGAAGTATGGAACATCGAGCCTCCATGCCGGGTGTGTCGAGATTTATGTCGGTGCTCATGCGAAGATGCGATACTCATCGGTCGAGAACTGGTCAGTCGATACCTATAATCTGAATACCAAACGAGCTATCGTGGAGACTGGAGGATCTATCGAGTGGGTCGGGGGAAATCTTGGCTCAGGCGTGACGATGCTCTACCCATGTTCTATACTCAAGGGAGATTACTCAAAAGCGCTCCACTTCGGTATCGCCTTCGCAAATGCAGGGCAAAATACAGACACGGGAGCAAAAGTCATCCATATCGGAAAAAATACATCGAGTGAGGTAGTTTCGAAGAGTTTGAGCAAAAATGGTTGAATATCTGTCTATCGAGGACTCCTTGATATCAAAAAATCGGCCACCGGAGCAGTTGCAAAAATCGACTGTGATGGACTTCTCCTCGACTCTCTTTCGCGCTCTGATACGATCCCTGATATCCGTGTTGCGACCGACGATGCCCTGGTCGCACATGAGGCGAGTGTCGGGAAGATCAACGAAGATGTCCTCTTCTATCTCCAGTCGCATGGTATCCCTGAGGATGAGGCAAAAACACTCATCGTACGGGGATTCGTCTCACCACTCATGAAAGAGCTCCCACTCGAGTATGCCGCGGAGATGAATATACTGATCGGTATGGAAATGGAAGGGTTATAGTACTCTGGAATTTGCGAGAATAGCCTTTTTGGTGTATCATGTATTCATGAATACACTACTAATCAATGATCCTAAAAATTTTCTGGAAGAAGTAAAACCGCTCGTTATTTTATATTGTGAGACTTTTGGAGAGACTGATCCAGCAACAAAACACCCACCACTGAATCTAGAGAGAATAGCAGAATTAAAGGTAAAGACGCTTGAGAAAGGGATGCGTGAAGATGAATGGAATGAGCTTGTAACTGAATTTAATAAAAAAGGTGGTGTTGCCATGAAGACTCGCCCTTTTCTTAAGTGAGTAAAAAGTAAGCCAGATCTATCTGGTAATGTTTATCATAAAAAAGACGACATCCTTGCAAAAATAATTGAAATATTAGAATTACATATGCGTAAAGAGTAGAGAAAGATTTTTTGATAATTCATAATTTTCCCTATACTCTCTCTATGCCATGAGAAAACCCCTGAGCCTATGATGAAGCCAGGAAACGCATCCGTGAATCGAGAGATCGTGAGACGATCGTCATAGAGGAGAAAAAAGAGGATTTCGAAAAAGGAAAGGAGAAGATCCGTTCTCGGAAAAAACTCGATGTCTTTGCCCTGAAGAGCAAGCTCGAGACCGGGAATTCTCTAAATACCCTGAAATCCGATATCAAGGAGGCTCTCGATCGCTGAGATATCTCGATCGAGACGTATAAAAATGTTCTTACAGAACTCGATAAAAATAAGGAGAAGATCTCTGAACCTCTCGCGAAACCAGAATTTGTCCTCGATCCACGAGCATTTCCTCTCTCGGATCATCCGCTCACGAAATACTTCGAATCCCAGAGACTCTGAGATAACCCTCTTATCGACCTCGCAGGATTTACCTATGGATTCGCGCAAGGATCACTCTTTCTCCTCTACCTGGCAGGGCGTATCGTCCTCGATACCCTCCTCTTGCCTATAGATCTCTATAAGATGATGAAAAAATAATATGCAACGATTTTTTGTCACATTTCCGCTTTCTATTGATCTCACTCTTACTGACATAGAGATCGTCCATCAGCTTACGCGAGTACTGCGAGTGCAGATCTGAGAAGAGATTGTTCTTTTCGATGGAGACGGCTCTGAGACGCTCTACGAAGTGATAGATATTACGAAAAAGTCTCTTTCCCTACGCGGAAAAGATCGAAAATTTCCTAATACTGAGCCAACGAGAAACATCACACTCTACCAAGCGATGCCCAATAAGATCGAGAAAATCGAATATATCCTCCAGAAATGAGTCGAGGTGGGGATAGCGAAATTCATATTTTTCCGCTCGGATCGTTCCCAGAAGCTCGTACTTTCGGAAGGGAAGAAGTCACGATTCCTCGCTATCGCACGAGAAGCGCTAGAGCAGTGTGGCGGGCTCGTGATGCCAGAGATAGAGTTCCAGGATCAGATTACTAATTATCAATCACCCATTACTAACATCGTCCTCGATACCACAGGAATCCTCCAAAAAATGCATGAAATGCCTCAAAATCGCGAGATCAGCATCTGGGTGGGACCAGAGGGCGGATGGAGTGATATCGAATGCGAAAAAATGAGAGATAATGGTTTTATATTTGCTCGTTTTGGGGAAAGAGTACTTCGAACAGAGACCGCGGGTGTCGTCATGGCTTTTGCTCTTCTGTATGCCTAAAGAGCCTCTTTCCATACGAAATATCCCTTCATAAAAGCGGAAAATCATACATATACACAAGATATAGTGTTCGGACAAACTTCTCCTTCGGGGGAAGTTTTTTTTCTCCATTTTTCCGCATAACATAAGCCTGTTTTTCTCTTCAATAAAGGGATATGACGTATACACATACTGTACACATACACATAATTTATACAGAAATGGTTCAATAACTGTACGAAAAATGATAACTCAGAGTTTCCGTATCAGGAAGAGGAAAGAGTGTAGGAGAAAAATGATAATGAAATACATCTCTATAAAAGCAAGAGAATGAGAGTCGCATGATTTCGAAACACATGATATACTGCCTATGTCTTCTCGAAAGAGAATGACCCTTAACAAGACCTGACTGACCGATAATAGGAAATCTTTCTCAAAGAATCTTCCTGCTACCAATACCAATACAAAGATTCACAAATTCATATCTATACAAAAAGAGCAAATTCTTGTACCGATACCAATCGAATCAAAAAACACTGGTGAGGGGCCTGTATCATATTTCTTTCTTTTAGGAAGTAGGATACAGGCCCAGCACTGGGCAAAACGAGGCTCGTAATTCCTCGCTAATCAATATACGAAAGGTCAGTTGGGCTAGCACTTGTGCTAAGGATTGAGTTAATCCTAACCAACTGACCTTTCTGCCTACCCGAAGTTCATTTTTTTATAACTTCACAGTGTATGGCGACAGGCACCCTATTCTAAGCCCGCGCTATACCCATAGTCGTGGGTTTTTTTGATTGCCCGCCAGCAACCCAGTCACTAACCAAATATATGTAGTCTTTGCCACCAATGCGGAAGAAATGTGTAATCACTTTCCGTATTTTCTTTGAGAATCTCGATAGAGATATCAGTTGATTTATCAAGCAGAAAAATGAAAGTACAAGATCAGTGACCGAGATAGAGTGATATAGTACAAGTGTTTGCACCATTAGATTCTATATATCCAAAGGTATCGTATCATCCATTTTTTATAAGTCAAAGTGAGAAATCAAACCCAATTAATCCATGAAAATCCTTGTCGCCAGAAAGTTTTATCGTGTACATTCAAGGCTCCTTATCACCAGAATAGTGCCAACTGCACTGATTTGAATAGTGTTTCTGAAATTCTTTCCAGAAATGAAATTTCTTTAAGAGTTCTTTTGCGAGAAATCCTGTGGAAATAGAGAGGACTAGAATCACAATTATGAGAAATATAGCCATATTTTATAGAATAGAAGTATTGGGCTGGATTGCTTCGTTAATCGCAATGACATAGAAACACCTAACTATGATGATACCCACTCCCTTTCATGATCTCGTGAGCACGGTAGATCTGTTCGAGGAGGACGAGGAGAGCGAGTGAGTGTGGCATGACGAAATCGGAAATTTTGAGAGTCTCATGGGGAATATCTGCAAAAATCTCGAGATCGAGCCCGTAGCTTCATCCGATGATAAAGGTGATATTTTCGCTCGTATTTTTCGATTCTTCGAGCATTTCACTGAATTCACTTGTCTTCATACCTTTTCCTCGTTCATCGAGCAATATGACCCTTCATTTCATCTTTTTGAGCGTTTCTATGATAGCGAGCGTTTCCTTGATTTTTATATATTCAGGATTGGTGTGAGAAATGGGTTTTATCGGCTTCAGAGTGACCACTTTTTGTGTTCGTTTTCCGTATTCTGATATCGCTTCACCAAAATGTTTGAATCCGTCGGTGACGGCGAGGATCGTAATCATAGGCATATCATACAGAAAAATGAAGAGTCTCAAAAAAATTTTTTGACAAGAGGACTGTTTTTTATACAATCTGCCCACGTGCCACCTTAGCTCAGTTGGTAGAGCTCCGGTTTTGTAAACCGGTGGTCATCAGTTCAAGTCTGATAGGTGGCTCCACACATGGGTCGGTTCCAGAGTGGTCAAATGGGGAGGACTGTAAATCCTTTGGCTTACGCCTTCGTAGGTTCGATCCCTACCCGGCCCACCATGTTGTTTGTCTGCCCAGGTGGTGGAATTGGTAGACACGACGGTCTTAGAAGCCGTTGCCTTACGGTGTAAGAGTTCAAGTCTCTTCCTGGGCACCAAAAAACTTACGATAAACTTCGAATTTCATCGTTAGAAAAAAATTTTCTCGATCATTTACACAAATAGTAAACTCACTTCGAAAATATTTTTCTGCCTCGAACTTCTCGTTTCTCGCAAATTTCCTTCATAATTAAGAGTTAAAAATTGAGAACTTATAAAAATTCTCAGCTTTGAGTTCTTAAAAAATTCGGGTTTCGTATTTCGCCCTTAAAAAATACTAGGAGCACTCGTATCAAGCGACTGCACATACTCCTAACCCAATTCTTTTATGAAAAAAGATATCCACCCAGCATGGAAGATGGTGAAAGTCATCTGTTCATGTGGAAACACATTCGAGACAGGAAGCACGATAAAAGGTGAAGACATCCGTGTCGAAACCTGCTCTAAGTGTCACCCATTCTATACAGGAAAGAAAACTCTCCTGAAGACCAGTACTATGGACAAGTTCTATGCTCGTCAGAAGAAGACAGAAGAACTCGGAAAATAAGAAAAAACCTCTCAGCTTTGAGAGGTTTTTTTATCGCTTGTTCGCGTCCTGTGCATTGAACGCCTTCTCATAAAGCTGAGAGACTGCACTCATATAGTCAGAAAGTTGGTTACGAAGGGTGAGGTAGTCGTCGTAGATAATCACGAGAAGGAGGTGTACGGTATAGGTACGTTCCATCTCTCGGTAAGCGACGAGCGCTTTCGGGAGAGTGTCTCGTGCGCGAGCGATCTCTGCATCTATGCTCTGTGCTTTCTTCGTCATATCCTGAAGAGCCTCATCGGTGGACCGAGAAGATCGACTGATATCTTCCGCCTTCAGAGATTTTTCTACTTCCTGCATTTTCGTGAAGTTATTTCTCACATTTTCCCCGAGATAAGTCATGTAGAACGTGAAGTGACAGTACTCTTTCGTCGCACTATTACTGAGTTTATCGATCATTTTTTTTGTTTCATCGGCTCCAGTATTGAGCTGACATCGCATCTTCTCTTTGAGGCGTTCATAGCGCTCTTTTTCTTTTTTGATCTTATTGCGGATATCGCTCGCTTTCGCGGGGTATTTTTTGTCGATGAGTTGTTCGAGCTTGGTTATTTTTTCGGAGCGTGACGCGACGACGGCACAGGCAAAAAATCCATCCATGGTTGTCCTGTATTGCAATCTGGAAGTTTCGAGTGAGCTAAATCCAGCATATGTTTTGTTTTGAAGTCCCACAAGATCTTTCTTTAGCTTAGATTTTGCTTCATCGGTGCTGGCGCTCGTTTCGATCGCAGGAATTGCAGTGGCGATATCATCTATAGATTTAAATTCACTCAGCTTGATGCCGAGATCATTGGAATCCTTGTTCCAGTCGAACTCTGGAGCATCACAGAAATTTTTCACATTTTCCTGATAACATCCATAACTCGTCTTGTCGAGACACGCAGGATCCTCGGCAAAAGTCGAGAACGGAACGAGGGAAACGAGGATGAAGGGAAGGATTTTTTTCATGGAGGTTGCTGACTTTGTGATCGGCTGAATCAGAGGATCGGATTCTCTAGATTCCTGCCTTCGCAGGAATGACGGAAACCTTAGATGATTTTATGTCGCACCGATGCGGTAGATGATCTCTTTCTCGACGAATTCTCTTTCTCGACCGTATTTGAGGCGTGAGAGCTCTTTAAGTGCTTTTCCAGTATTTACATCGGGCATTTCTGCGAATGGATTGGGTGGTGCGATCGAGAATCCTGGAGTCGGCTGGAAGTCGACTGAGAGCTTAATCGCGGCCTTGAATTTATCCATATTCACGAAGTCCTGGTCCGAGTATGCAGGGGCAAATTGCTTCATCATGAACTCTGCATCTTCTGCGCCGAGCTTGTAACTCATGACTGTTCCGACGTTACCGAATATCGCTCATTTCAGATTGAGGCTCGACTTGGTGAGGGCGTCCGATTTCTCGAGTTGCCCGAGATACTGATGGGCGATGATAAGACCAAGTCGATATTTACGAGCTTCTGAGAGGACCGATTCGATCGAGTCGGTGATATAGTTCTGGAACTCATCGATATAGAGAAAAAAATCTTTGCGCTCTTCTTTCGCCATGTTTTGTCTTCTGAGTGCCGCGATCTGGATTTTCGATACCAATATGAGACCAAGAAGAGTCGAGTTTAGATCTCCGATGATTCCCTTTGAGAGAGAGACGAGAAGGATTTTTTCATGGTTCATGATCTCGGCGACATCGAAGGCAGATTTTGTCTGACCCACGATATTTCGCATCATCGTATTGGTGATGAATTGTCCGAATTTCGCCGCAAAATACGGGATAATCTCCCCTTTTTCACGATCTCCCATCTTCGCATATGTATAGTCCCACCATGCTTTTACGACAGCATTTTTCAGTGTTGTCCGACGTTCTCGCTGGAAGTTATCGTCGGTGAAGAGTCGTATGAGATCGGTGATGGCTCATCCCTGAGGGTAGTCCATGAGCGTGAGACAACCATTGCGGAAGTAGTCCTGGATACGCGGACCGAATATTTCGTTTCCGAAGAGTTTGATCATGATATTCGTCGCATCAGCGACGACCATTTGTTTTTCATCTTCATTTGCGGCCTCGAGCATATTGAGCCCCATCGGTCGGGCGAGATCTCCAGGATCAAAATAAACAACATCGTCGGCGCGACTTTTCGGAATATATCCGACGAGCTCTTTCGCCAGATCTCCGTGAGGATCGAGGATGGCGAGACCCTTTCCACTGCGGACGTCCTGACGAGCCATGACGGAGAGGATCGAGGATTTTCCCGTACCAGTCTGACCGATGACGTAGAAGTGTCGAAAGCGATCTTCATTTTTCATAAAAATCGGTTTCTTTTCTCCACGAAAAATATTGTCTCCGATATAGAGTCCTTCTTTTGGGATATTGGTCGGTGCTTTTATGAGCTTGAATCTCTGCCAGCGGATTTCTGGTTGCTTATTGTACTTGCTCGAAGGGAAGTGAAAGAGGGTCGCGAGTTCTTCAGAGTTCATGACGGGAGCTCTTTGCCACCAAGCGAACTGGCGGAAGATATAGTGTCGCACCAGAAGAGAGAGCGATTTTCTTTTGACGGGTTTGAATTTATTGTACGCGGGAGAGGCGAACTGAGAAAATGCAGAAATGATATTCTGAAGTTCTGCATAGACAGAGTCTTCGTCATTTCCTGTCGTGATGATGCGGATAGTCGTCGCATATCCTGTTTTCTTCACTTTTTCTTTCATGAGTCCTTCATCGTCCATCGGGTCTTCATCTTTTTGCTCTTCTCCTTGAGCTTTCTCGTCACTTGGATCATTCGCGAAAATCTCGAGAAGCGCCCCGAGCCATTCGAGAGGATTGTAGGACATATGCGATCCTCATTTCTTTTTCTCGTTTTTTCGGATTTTTTTCTTCACACTTTCTTGCCAGTCATCATCCACAGGGCGCATGAGTACTTGTACCACGGCAGACTCGTCCTCCGTGAGCTTTGCCATAGCCGATAAGATCGCGTTGATTGAGTCTGTTTCGAGCTTTTGGTAGGTACGGATCGGGTACTCTTGTCATTTTTTGAGCTTCATGATCTCGCCTCGTACGACACTTCGACCCTCGAAGATGTTCACCTCGTCCGTCTCTTCTATGAACGCATCGGGGTAGAAACCGAGGATTTGTTTCTCGACGAGGAGTTTGGCTCGCTTCGGTGCGACGACGTAGAAATAGATCTCTTGCTTATGAGCAACATACTCGAGCGAGAGATACTCTTGTCCGAAAAGCCACCCGAGAAGTGTACTCGAGTAGAGTGACTTCAGACTGGCGAGAAGTTGTTCCATGATCGATATCTGCTCTCGGAAGTCTTTCACAGTTTCTTTTTTCTCATCTTGATCCGAGTCTTTGCGTGCTATGATGACTCTGAGAAATGTCATCTCGAGCGACCGCTTCAGAGCGATCTTTCGCCGCATAGAAAAATATACACCAGAAGTGACAATCAGGGTAGCGACTATGATAACGAAAGCTTCGGTCCAGTTCATAGAGGAAGTATATCTGAAATGGCCTAAAAATGCAAACTATCCTCTGAGTATAAAAAATCGGAAAATAGCGTGACCAGCCACGAGAATGACGAGACCAAGTGCGATATAGATAACCGTGTTTTTTGCTTTCTTCAGTTTCTCTTCATCTCCCGCTGAGATGAGTACGAGCCAGCCAGCGTAGATCACGAGGATGACACAGACGAGCATGACGAACCCATTCACATAGTTCAGGATATTTCCGAAGATCTTCAGTGTTCCCTCGAGTTTTTTGTCTCCCATCATACAGTTCCCCCATGTCAGCCAGTTCGTATCCTTACATGCATCTGACGGTTCTCCATAGATTGCTGTCACGAAGAGCTTCGGTATACGGATGAGGAGAAATCCGACAAGTGCATAGATCACGATTTTTTTGCCTTTTTTTACCTTCTCTTCGTCTCCGCCACCAGTCACGATCGTATAGAACGCATAGACCATCATGAGGATAAATCCGAATCCAGCGAGGAGAAGGAGGACATTCACGATCGGTTCGAAGACATTGGTCCAGAATTGCCAACCGAGTTTCCCATTGATATCCCTGCCATCTCCTTGCTCGAAATAGAGGAGCTTCCAGAGTGATGTCGCGATCTGCATGACGAAGATGCCTACCGATGTCCAGATGATATTTCGTCTCCATTTTTTCACATCTTCTTCCTCTCACCACGAGAAGAGGAGCTTCATGACAGCGATCGTAAGGAATATGACAGCGATCGCGATGAAGAAGTTCTTTATGCTAAATGCTATAGTGATAAATGTATTTTTCACGGAATCCCCAGCAGTACTAGGTGTGAAGAAAAACTCACTCACCCCACCGATAAAGGTATCGAGTGTTCCTCTTGAAGCAGAAGTCACTGTTACTGATTGATTTCTGAGATTAAGTTCTGCATCATTTGGTGCAGCGAATATACCAGAGAGTGGAAGGAGAAATGCAAGAAGAGAGAAGAGGATTTTGATCATACGAGAAGTTATACTCCTACTTTAGCAGAAAGAGAGAAAAAAGCAATTTTCTGGAGAAGGATATATTGACAAATTATAAATAAAATTGACAGAACATATTTAAGTATTAGTATGGTTGATATTTACTAAAATACTTCATATGAAAGTCTATCTTGAATGAACTCCTCGTGTAGATGATAAGTGATACAATGAAACCTTATCATATCTTGATTGACAGTTAAAACATTATGATACACTCTGAATTTTCTCTGCTCATGTACTCACTGATATTAGTTGAGTAGATTGAGTTGCAAAACGTGTTCAAGAGAACATAGGAGGGATCATGCTTCCTGCTATACCTAATATCGTGCTCACTTCACCAATAGATACGCGAAATTTTGTAGATACTGCCAGACTCACGTGAGAGAATAAGAATATGATTATAGTACTTCCTTGGAAAGTTATAAAGGATCTACTAGATACACAAATAAAAGGTAAAGAGAATATTTGATCCGCATGAAGTCAATTCCCTAATCCAGGTGTACGAAATAGATTGGGATTTCTCATTGGAGAATAGGAAGTCTTATTTCTCTTCTTTTCTTACTTTCGCTTCGGCTTTTTTTCGTTCTTTATATTCTTCCTGTTCGACTCGATATTTTTTCTCTTCTTCACGGATTTTGTCGATATTATCGAATATTTTTTTCTCGACGAAGTCTTTTTTCTTCGTGTATTTCTCACGAGAGACCTTTAGGAGGACAT
>CAYSEP010000001.1:6393-50089 GCA_964430065.1 uncultured Candidatus Peribacteria bacterium | reverse complement strand
GTATGCTTATGGGTGAGGATGTTCCACCACGCAAGCACTTCATCCAGTCGCGTGCAACGAGCGTAGCGAATTTGGATGTGTAGTTTTTAATATATAAAAAAATCTCTCGAAAGAGGGATTTTTTAGAATTTATGTTCTAGGCGAAATCCATAATAAGTATTCGAATTATAGGTTCAACTTGTTTTTTCTCAGTGTCCGATGAGACGAGTTTTTCCATCCGCGAGAGTATAAGAGACTTGTCCTTGTATTTTCTTTGCTAGAGGTCATATCTCATAGTGAATATTCCCGTCTATTTTTTCTCCGTTTTGGAGTATATGAGCTACCTGGAAGCCATATTCTGTAGAGCTCAGAGCTCTTCAGAGATCTCTATCGGAGATTTGTATATGATCGAAAGTATTTGGTGTCACATTTCATGGTGCCCAGTTGTATTTGCTTCCGATTGATGTACTGATTGTAGTATGAGGAGAAATTTGAGAATTCGCATGAACACTATTTTTTATGACTCATTCACCTATTTGCGGATTTCTCCAGTTTCACTCCGTAGCCTGCGCACTTATATACGCACTTCCTGATGAACTGAGCGTGATGCTCCCTACTTTCCCGAGAGAATTATACCAGTTCGCACCAAAAGAGAGTCCTTCCACATCTCGAAACCCACGAGGATCAAAGTTCGTACTGCTGGCAGATGTGTGGAGCGTAAGGGTATTTTCCTGACTTTTATATTGCCATCCGAAATTTGCGAATGATGTATTTGCTCTTATTCCCCATATGTTCCCTTCGGAGATACCAAGTTGTGCGAACCATCCATTTTTGGTTTTTTGTGTCAGAGTGACTTTGTTTCTATGATTGAAGAGAGAGATATCGAGACTCACTCCTGTCGGTATTAGACTCGGGTTTCGCGTCCACCGTTCCATGAGTTCCGCTGTCGGGAATATCTGATCTCGTGTCCATACCGAAAGAGGTGTCTCGATCTGTCAGAGGATTTTTCCACTCGCATCGATGAGATAGTGAGTAAAGACAGGACTCTTGTTTGCCATACTGAGTGTATCGAGAGCTTCTGTTGCTGTTTCGGCTACGGTAGTATGGTGTTTCGTGATGATGAGAAATATCGGTTTCCCTGCCTTTCCTGGTATCGATATGATCATACCCCCATCTCCATGCTCTCTTCATCCGAAACTTATAGCATCGATACGCACGCCAGTCTCCCTATAGATGAGATGAGTCATACGAAGGACGACATCTTGGAGAAATACTCGTCGACTTCGTGGATCTTTCATTATTTCTGTAATTTCTGCTCGTTGTTCTGGGGTGAGACTTGCCATGATTCCGGATATATCCTGAGTACGATCGAGTCAGCCGATTATGAGGATGAGATTCGAGAGTTCTTTCGGGGGGATTTTTCCTATCAGATCTGTGAGAAATCATCGAAATCGCCCTGCTTCTCTACTGAGACTTTCTGACAAGAGCAGATAGAGGTTCTGTGGATCGGTAGAGATGCTGTTTCCGATGACATTACTTATTTCATTCATGCGAGCATCCTCACTAGTACTCAGAAATCTCAGTATATCAGTGAGACTGAGAGTTGTTCATCTCGAAGATGTATACTGTATCCATACTTTCTCGAGAAGTGCTCTCTCCTCTTTCGAAAGAGATCATCTCGATATATTCTCGTAGGCATATATGAGGGAATGGAGTATCTCATCAGTGTTCCGATAGTGATAAGTATTCCCATCAGGTATTTTGACCTGCACGGTATATCCGATAGTGACGCTATTTACACGACTCGATATACTCTGTGTGAGAGGTGGTGGAGCTCATAAACTTGGTAATTGATTCGGATCAACTTGCGGAATATCGATAAATGGCATAGAAAAAATTATTGTATGAATATATCTTAAAAAAACTCTTTTGCAAAAGAAAAGAGAATTATATGAAATATATGGTATAAATCATATTATTACTGGATTCCTGCCTTCGCAGGAATGACGAGACAGTCTATTCCGTGATATAGTGGATGGTCATATAGTATCGTTTCTCGCTCGGTACGACTATGATATCCATCCCGATCTTCGAGAAGTATGGCTGTACGATACTGCGGTAGTGAGCATCATAGGATTTCCCCTTCTCGCTCATGAAGAAGTCATAGGTAGAGCGGATACTCGCGATGAGCTCATCGGTACAGTCCGAGTCGCTACATGAGTAGTATCCATAGCCGACATTCTCAGTATTTTTTGCTCTATTTATCACTTTCGGATTCACTCCACGAGCACCGAACCATGCATCGATCACAGGGAAATCATAGTAGCTGTCTCCTGGATTGCGTCTATGGTGATTTTGCCCCTTCCCTGCTGCAAATACGATATTCCAGTCATGAGCGGTTCCATCAAGTCGAGTATCCCATGTATAGTTTTGGAGTGAGAGAGCACTTCTCGTACTATTGTACCAGCCCATCCACGTTGCTCGGACACGATTCATATCGACTCATGGGATCGAGGATGAGACTGAGTATGTTGTATTGGTGTTCGAAGGAGCTGTATAGACAGGCTTTACTGAGGAAGTTGTAGTATTTGGCGTAGTGCTGGCTACTGTGGTTTTTATCCCTACCTTTCTGCGTGCCTGGATCTCTGCGAGTCTGAGTTGGTTCTTGAGTTTTTTCTCTGTTATATAGTTCACTTTATCTATACTCGCCTGTCTGTTCATCTGAGCTGTGAGGCTCGGTTTCAGCATATTTAATGCTCATACATGCTCGGTGAGCAAGAGAAAAATGAAGATGAGAGAAATAAGTTTTTTCATGAGAGTATTTTAACATAAATTATTGACTTTTGCAAATTATTGGATATATCATACTCATGACTTGAATTAATAATGATACATCTAGAGGCGATATTCCTTCTCCTCACAATTTTAAATTTCAAAAACCTCAAGAATTTCCTAAGGTTGTTGACCCATGGGAAACCAAAGGAAAGGGGGTAGAGGATTATGTAAAAGGTTTTGTAGCATCAGTTATTGAAGAGCAGAAAAAAAATCAAGAAATAAAGAAAGATGTGCCTAGTCAAATCGCTGATTTTGTCAGAAATTTTCTTGCTAAGGATGGCGTGAATCGTATGGAATGTTTGTCCGAAAATCAATGATTGGTAGCTCCATTTTTTCAACATTGGTGAAAAAAACGAGAGATCACTTTACTTTGCGAATATTATTCAGAGAATATGAATAAGTTAGGCATTCGTTTACCTGTTACATTTTCAGCCTTTCTGAATGCAGTAAGTGAATATCATAATTGATTATGAGAAAACTCTCCTAAACCTTAGGAGAGTTTTTTCTTGAGTATGTCTGTGAATATTTTCGGATTTCCCTGTCATTTCGAGGCTTTCATAGATTGTCCGACGAAGAAGCCGAAGAGTGCCTCTTTTCCAGATTTGTACTCCGCGACTTGGGAAGCATTGTCCACGATGACTTGGTCGACGATCGCTTCGAGTGCGCTCGTGTCATTGGACTGGCGAAGTCCGAGTTTCTCGACCCACTCTTCTGCAGTTCCTCCTTCGAAGACGAGTTTTTCTACGACGAGTTTCGAGTTCGTACTCGATAGTGCGTCTGCATTTACGAGCTTGATGACATTTCCGATCTCGAGAGCTCAGCCCTTCACGTGGGAGAGATCGATCTTCTCATGGTGCGCTTCGAATATCGCGAAGAGTACCGTCGTGATATAGGAACACGACTTTTTCGGATCGCCCGATGTCGCTACAAGAGACTCATAGAAATCACTTGTGAGCCGATCACTCGAAAGTATGCGCGCGTCATCTTCGATGAGCTTGTATGTATCTCTATACTTGAGTCGGCGATCCATGGGGAGTTCTCCGATATTTCTCTCTTCGATATACTCACGTGTGAGGATAAGTGGTGGGAGATCTGGATCTGGGAAGTAGCGGTAGTCCATGGCATCTTCCTTTGACCGGAGTGGAGTCGAGTATCCACGTTCATCGCTCCATCCTCGAGTTTCCTGGTCGATCGTTCCACCAGTCTCGTAGATCTCGACCTGGCGAGCGTACTCGACGTCTATCGCACGAGCGATAGAGGCAAATGAGTTGATATTTTTCAGTTCCACACGATTACGGAACTGAGTCTCTCACTTCTCACGAACAGAGATATTCACATCACAGCGAAGCTGTCACTTCTCCATGTCAGCGTCACTCGCACCACACCAACGCATGAGCTTCTGGAGCTCTTCGAGATAGCCTATCACATCTGCTTTCGATCGGAAATCTGGCTCCGTCACGATCTCCATAAGTGGTGATCCTGCACGGTTATAGTCACAGAGAGTCTTCCCTCCTGCATGGACGAGCTTTCCTGCATCGTTCTCGATATGGGTATGGTGTATGCGAAATGTCTTCACCTCACCTTCGACCATCGCACGCACTTCCCCGCCCATCACGATCGGCTCATAGAGCTGAGTAATCTGGTATCCCATAGGAAGATCTGGGTAGAAATAGCTCTTGCGGTCGAATATACTTTTTTCCTGCACTTGCCCACGCATCGCATGACCAGCACGTACAGCGAGATCGACGACTCCTGCGGAAAGTGTCGGAAGCATCCCAGGAAATCCCATACAGATAGGACAGACATTCATATTTGGTTCTTTTGCGAGCTCGAGAGCATTCGCACAGCTACAGAACATCTTGGTGTTCGACTTCACTCGGACGTGGGTCTCGAGTCACATGATAAGTTCGTATTCTTTTGGCATTTTATTATGATTTATTAGGAAGTTCTACTCGTGTTTTTATTTTCCCATCAGTTTTCCAGCGAGTAGCATCGGGGAGAAATGCATCGACGATATCTATTCTATAGAAAGAGTGTTCTCTCTGGAGGATGACGAGAGAAACAAGTTTCTGAAGTTTTTCCTGAAGTTCTCTCGGAACAGTTTCTTCGCTTACTCTTTCGGCTATTCCGGATCACTGCACTCAGAAAGCATTTCCTGGTATCTGATCCGTATGAAATATACTAAAACCTATCTTAGGATTTGTTTCGATATTTTTCGAGTGAACTGACCCAGTATGAGATATATAGTAGAGTGATCGCCCTCCGTCCCATACATATCCCAGTGGTGCTGTCCATGGATTTCATTCATCGTCTACGGTCGCAAGTACGAGATAGTGATCTCATGTGAGTATATCTGTGAAAATACGTGTATAGTCCATAAGCTTCAGTAAAGTTCTGACTTCCCGTATTCTACGAAAAAACAAAAAAAGACAAGAGAAACTTGTCTTTAGCGTGATTATTTTTTATATGAACTTAGTATTATAAAGCTTCATTAATTCGAGTTGTAAGCATACACTTTCGAGAATTGTGCCCTCGGAATTTTTGTTATCATTCCATTTTCTTTGATTGTCGAACCAAGAGAAGTTAGGATACACCTTAAAGAAAGAGATTTTTCACGATCATTTCTCTATGATTATCTGATATGAGTGATATGCCTCACTTGCTGATTCTTTTCCTGGATCAACCTGAAAAGTTAGGAGATAGCAGGATCATTTATCTTCAAAAATATTATTACCCTCAAAAAACTCCTCTATTCGCTTCTTGGCTACATCTATTTTCTCTGCAGGACTCTCCTCGATAATATACGTAAGTTCTACTAATTCGTTTGACTCACTCCCTTCTATATCTATTCCTATTCCAGGACCTTGTCATATCTTTCTTCTCGATCGAATCAAAACTCAGAGTCATATAGCGAGGTCGAGTGCGAGTATACTTCCCACTCATAATATCTTCCAGGTCTTTCCTCCATCTTGTGATATCTCTACGACTTCCTTACTTGATAGCTCACATATATTTTTCCCACCGAGTATGACTGAGACTTTTCATGTGCACACTTCTTTTATTTCTACTATTTGTGGTTCGAAAATATCTCAAGCGTGAGATATGGGGCTTGTGGCGAGACCAGCAACCACGCCTGCTGCTTGTATGAAATTCTTGATAGACATTATTTTTTCTTAATTACGGGAGCAGGATTAAATGGCACCTCAAGTATTTTTCACTTACGGGAAGAGATTTTTCCGCCACCTTCTACTTTTGCTACATCGAGAATATTAAAATCTTTATCAGTCTGGTAAACATATCTCCATACTGGAGTATCTGTAGATCTCTCACCGAAAACATAATATCACCCATCAGGCTGTTTTACATAGGCGTATTCTATATTGTCGAAATTGTTCCCTGAGTAACTCGAATACTGATTACTTCCAGGAAGTGGATTCTTTCGTGCCTCTTTTATTATACGTACGACATTTTTATTATCTTCAGGAGTGATTTCCAAATTCTTCATAACCTCTTTCATAGGATTACTCGATAATCATTTTTCTGAAAGTTTTCTCAGTAGTGTTTCTGTCGTTTTTTGTCACGGTATTCCATCGCCCACTAACCCATTTTTTTCTTGGAATTTTTTGACTGCTACGCGTGTTGCTCCACCAAAAAATCAGTCTACTTTTAGAGGTGTTCCTAGGAGTGTGAAGGCTTGTTGATAGAGGGCCATCATTTCTATAGTATTCACCTTCTCATCAAGGGTAGTAAAATTTATGCTATTAAACTTCATAAGCGCATCATGCACTCATTTTACGTCAAGTTGCTCCGCATTTCTTTGTATTTCACTGAGTGTTGCAGAGGTTACGGCTTTCGGTCATGTATATTCTTTTCCAGAGGGCATTTGTCGCATGTGGTTATTATATATTAATTAATAATAATTGTCAATTTCATTTTCGATTCTATGCTTTTATAGTAAGGATATTTTCTTGCATTTCTCCTAAATCCTCTAGAATATTTGGTAAGAGTATTTTTTATCATAAATTTTTCTATGAACTCACTTCTCTTCTGGATCGGGCTCTATCTCATCATTTCTATAGGTATAGGACTCTATGCTTCGCGTCGAGTGAAGACGGATACAGACTATATTCTCGCATGACGCGGACTTCCCCTCTATATCGTCATCGCGACGACTTTCGCCACATGGTTTGGCTCTGAGACAGTACTCGGGACGTCATCGACATTTCTCGATGAAGGGATTCTGGGCATCCTCGCAGATCCATTTGGTGCTGGACTCTGTCTTATCCTCGTCTGACTTTTCTTCGCACGACCTCTCTACGATGCCTGAGTGAAGACGCTCGGAGACTACTATCGTATGAAATACGGCCGTACCGTAGAGCTCCTCGCTTCGATCATGATCATCGTATCCTATATCGGGTGGGTATCGGCACAGATCGTCGCACTCGGACTCATCGGAGATATACTCACAGAGGGATCGAGTCTTGCTTTTCTCTCACAGATGCAGTGGTCACTGATCGGCGGATTCATCGTTCTTCTCTATACATTTTTCTGAGGGATGTGGTCTGTGGCACTCACAGATTTTTTCCAGATGATCATCATCGTTGTGGGTATGGCTATCGCGAGTTTTTTCGTCACATCGCTTCCTGGTGCTGGTGGCATGACGCATGTCATCTCTGAGGCATATAGTGCTGGGAAGTTCGACCTTCTTCCAGATGGATTCTCACTTGTCGCTATCATAGGGATCATATCTGCTGTACTGACCATGGGATTTGGTTCTATACCACAGCAAGATGTCTTTCAGAGAGTGCTTTCGGCAGATTCCCGAGAGCATGCTCGAAAATGATGAATTCTCTGATGATCACTCTATATCATCATAGCATTTCTCCCGATCATGCTCGGCTATGCAGCGTATATGGTAGCTCCCGATCTCATCACAGGAACAAGCGATACTCAGCGAGTCCTCCCTATACTTATCCTCGAGGCTACCCCTCTTTTTGTGCAAGTCATGTTCTTCTGAGCTCTACTCTCAGCCATCATGTCGACAGCATCGGGGACGCTTCTTGCGCCATCGGCACTCTTCATGGAAAATATCCTTCGCCCATTTCTTCCTCGTATTTCTGATCGTAAGGCACTCTTCATGACTCGAGCTTCAGTGATCGGATTTTTTCTCATCATCGTGAGCTTCGTCTCATACAAATACTATCAGGAAGAGGCTCGTATATTCGAAATGGTAGAAAATGCCTACAAGATCACTCTTGCCTGAGCCTTCGTCCCACTTGCTATGGCACTCATCTGTAAAAAAGTCCACACCATCTCTGCTCTCCTCTCTATGATCGTAGGTATCGGGACATGGCTGACATTCGAGTACTCTCTCGGATTCGAGGAAGTATACTCTATGCCTCCACACTTCTTCGGATTCCTCATGGCGATCATAGGTTTCGTCGCAGGACAAATGCTTTATAAATGGATCTGAGGAAAGTGATATGAATGAGTAAAATAAAATTGACAAATAATTAATAGTAGTATAATAATTTTTACTTGTAATAAAAAATTTATGCTAGAAATATCATACGGATGAACTTGCTCAGATGAGGATCAGCTCAAAGGTTTTTGACTTCCGTCACCGCCTGTATTATGGTGACCAGTTCAGGAGGCAAATTTCTCTGATGCATCAGTTGATTATGCTGGTAATCCTCACACATCATGAGTACCTATGACAACGAGAGAAATAGCTGATTGGAGTAAGGTAGTTGCTGAATGTATGGCACGAACATTAAAAGATACAACAGCTGATGATTAGTGTGAAATCCCAATAAATAGCCTTGCTTTTTCCTGATTTTCGCTATAATACGCCCGACTCACTTTCGGAAAATGAAAGATCGAGTTGGGATTTTTTGTTTTTCAGGGATGTATGTTCCTGAGCACAAGGATACTTCCTTCCTTCTCCGCTCCTTTTCCTTCTCCACTCTTTCCGAGCTACGAAGGATAAACAGAGCTACGAAGGACTACGTATCTGACCTAAGATCTCGTAAGGATTATTTTTTTATTATTTTTTTCTATGTCAAACGCTACTCTCGTACAGAGCATGCTCGAAAACGCCGTCCACATCGGACACAAGCGTGAATACTGGTCTCCAAAGATGCGTAACTACATCTATGGTGTCCAGAATGGTATCCATGTATTCGACCTTTATAAAACTGCAGAAAAGCTCACTGAAGTGAAAGCTCTTCTGGAAGATCTTTCTTCTCGTGGAAAGACTATCCTTTTCGTCGGAACGAAGGTTCAGACTAAGGATCTCGTCGAAGCTCTTGCTATCGCTACAGGACATTTCTATGTCAGTTCGAAGTGGGTTCCAGGACTCCTCACGAATTTCGGAACGATCAAAAAACGAATCAGCTACTATAACGAACTCGAATCATCTCTCGCAAACGGGATGCTCGAAGGACTTACGAAGAAAGAAGTATCAGTAAAAATGAAGGAACTCGAGAAACTCAAGACGGCATATGTCGGTGTGAAAGACATGAAACGCGCTCCAGATGTCGTCGTGGTCGTCGATGGTCACTACGAAGATCTTGCTCTTACAGAAGCTCATACTATGGGTGTCACTACTATCGCTCTCCTCGGTTCTACTGGTGATATCGATAAGACTGACTACTTCGTTCCATGCAATGTAAACTCGATCAAGGCTCTTGCATTCATCCTCGGTGAACTCAAGTCGTCTATCAAGGCTCGCAAGTCTGATGATAAGAAACCTCTCGCTTCAGCACCAGCAAAAACAGAGAAACTCGCTCCAAAAACTCCTATGGCTCGTACTGTGAAAACAGAAGAAACTCCTGAAAAAACTGAAACCGTAGAAGCGTAATACATATCTCATAAAAAGAAATATATATCCCTCGCTTTGTTTCTATTTTTTACTTTTTCTCTTATGGAAACTCCTACTTCTCCAGTCGTATCTAGCCAGGAAAAACTCGCTGCAGCTCTCGCATCGTTCCTCTTCTTTGTGCCACTTCTTATGAATGTGAAAACTTCATTTGTCGTGAAATATATGAAACAGGGATTTATCATCAATGTTGCATCTGTCATTCTTGCGATCGCTCTTTCCTTTATTTGGATATACGGACTTGGATGATTGGTGAACCTTGCACTTTTCCTCACTTCCCTCTTCCTTGCGGTGCAGGCATTTAACGGAAAAGAATTTGCGATACCATTTCTCCTCGAAAATGCAGAGAAGCTCATCCAGGCTCTTGGTATCTCGAATATGTTTACTCCTGGAAAGTAGTTCCTGTTTTGTCATTCTCGCCTTGCGAGGATCCCTTTCAAAAAAAGGTACAGATTTTCGACTCAGAGAATGACAAATTTAATTTATAAATTATCCTCACTATGGTAACCCCTCAAATGATAAAAGAACTCCGTGAAAGAACAGGAGTCGGTATGTCTGACTGTAAAAATGCACTCGTCGAAGCCAATGGTGACCTCGAGATTGCGATCGACCTTCTCCGTAAGAAGGGTCTCGCGAAGGCTGCGAAACGCTCTGGAAACGAGACAAGCGAAGGAAAAATCAAGATCGTCACAGAAGGTGGTGCTACCTATGTAGCAGTCGTTTCTTGTGAGACTGACTTCGTCGCTCGCAACGAGACATTCGATGCGATGCTCGATCATTTCATCTCTATCCGTCAGAACTCTGACTCAGACGCTGAAGCTATTGACCAGGCTGATGAACTCAAAGCAAGTGAATACACACTCAAAGTCGGTGAGAACATGGTCATCCAAGCACTCACGAAGATCGAAGGTGATGTCATAGCAAGCTATGTCCATTCGAACTTTAAGAACGGATCTGTCGTCGTCGCAAAATCTGGGACTGATGCTGATAAACTCAAGCAAGTCGCTATGCACGTCGTTGCTTCTGCTCCACAGGTTACCTCTCCTACTGACATCTCCGATGAGGTCGTGGCAAAAGAGAAAGAAATCCAACTCGAGATCATGAAACAAGATCCGAAAAATGCAAGCAAACCTGCAGAAATCCTCGAGAAAATCATCGATGGAAAAATGACAAAATTCCGTGAAGAGAATGCTCTCCTTACGCAACCATTTGTCGTCAATCCTGATATGAAAGTTGGTGATTTTATCGGAAAAGATGCAGTAGTAAAATTCTATCGATACTCTATCTAGTCTTCCTCTTCCTAGGTTTTTCCTAGGAGATGTAGCCCTGTCGTACAGCGGTTAGTACATCGGTCTCCAAAGCCGAGAACCTCAGTTCGATTCTGAGCGGGGCTGCCATTCATCAAAATTCCCTTTATCATAGAAATTCCCCTTCCAGCAATGGAGAGGGAATTTTAACATAGGTAAGAAATAGGGCAAGCCCAGATTTTTGTATTTTGAGAGCTATTATGCTACCATGATATACGAGTTTTATGATTAGAAGTATCTCGCCGAACCTAATCTGTACGTAATCTTTCTCCCTTATAATTTCTCTATCCAACACTCATATACATATGAAAGCATCCAAAAAATCTGTCCTCGCCTATAGTCACAAGTGGCTCGAAATCATCAAAGAAAAACAAACACCAACCCTCGAGGAAGCCAACTGGATCGCAGAAGAGTCGTTGCATAACTTCCATGAACACTTCAATGAATGATGGCTCGAATATAGAAAATCTGTCACGCTGGCAGGAGATCATGCGGCTATCGAGTGGAAAGGGAGATGATCTACTATCGAAGATGTCTACGGACGCAAATATATCGACTGGCTCGGAGGCTACGGACTGCTTTCTCATGGATGGTCACATCCTGAAGTTATCGAGGCAGTTCAGTCACAGCTTCTCCATAACCCTATGCCATCGCAAGAGCTCATCGACCCTCTCCGTGGCGTGCTCGCTCGTATGCTTGCTGAGATTACTCCAGGAGATCTGAAATACGCTTTCTTCGCATGAAGTGGCACAGAAGCCAATGAATGAGCGATCAAACTCGCGAAGATGTATACGAAAAAAGCAGGATTCATCGTCGCGGTGAAAGGATTCCACGGAAAGACGATGGGATCGCTTTCTATGATCGGGAAAAAAGACTATCGAGAACCTGTCGGACAACTCTATGGATGACCAGTCTATCATGTCCCCTATGGTGATGCTGAGGCTGTAGAGAGACAATTAGAAATATGTGAAACCGTCGGAGTCGGTATCGCGGCTGTCATGATGGAACCGATCCAGTGAGAAGCAGGTGCGGTCGTCCCACCTGATGATTTCTGGCCGCGCATCCGAGCCGCGACGACGAAACATGGCGTCCTTCTCATAGCTGACGAAGTTCAGACAGGCATCGGACGTACGGGGAAGATGTGGTGAGTCGATCACTGGGGAGTCGTTCCTGATATCATGACGATGGGAAAAGCTCTCGGTGGTGGTGTCATGCCGATATCGGCTTTTGTCTCGACAGAAAAAATCTGGCAATGCATGATGCATCCGAATCCTTTCATACACACCACGACGACAGGGGGATGAGCCCTCGCCTGCTCTGCAGCGATCGCAGGTCTCCATATCGCTCTCCGAGATGACTTCCCGAAGATGGCAGAGGAGAAGTGAGTCTATCTCATGAAAAAACTCCAAAAACTCGTGAAAGAGTATCCAGAAATCTATGAGTCTGTGAGTGGGAAGTGACTCCTTATCGCTCAGCACTTCCGCTCTGCAGAGATCGGATACCAGGTCACCGCCGAGCTCTTCAAGCATGGTGTCCTGATAGCTGGTACACTGAACAGTGCTCTTACTTCTCGTATCGAGCCACCTATTATCATCAGTTATGATGAGATCGATCGAGGACTCAAAGCACTCGAGAAGTCTCTGAAGATCGTCGCGAAGAATCTCAAAAAATCAAAATAAGTGAATAGCAATACTTTTATATGAGAATAATTCTCACTATTATTTGATTTTTCCTAAAATAGGATAGACTTTCTTTTATATATTCCTAACTCATTTCCCATGTCCACCAATAACCCCTTCCTCTCTGCTCAGACTCAGATGCGCGCTGCGTACGAATTCCTCAAAGGAAGATATGATAGGCAGTTCGAGAAAGTCCTCTTTCCTGAGCGTATCATCGAAGTTTCTCTCACGATCGAGATGGATGATGGCTCGATGCGCACGTTCGTAGGCTATCGGAGTCAGCACAATAATGCTCGTGGACCCTATAAAGGTGGTATCCGCTATCACCAGTGAGTGAACAAAGACGAGGTCATGGCACTCTCTGCATGGATGAGTATCAAGACGGCAACCCTCGATCTCCCACTTGGTGGAGGAAAGTGAGGTATCATCGTCGACCCGAAGACACTCTCGCAGGGTGAGCTCGAGCAACTCTCACGCGCCTGGGTGAAGAGTCTCTATAAGTACCTCGGACCTCTCGATGATGTACCCGCACCAGATGTGAATACCAATGGTCAGATCATGGCATGGATGGTCGATGAATACTCGAAACTTGTCGGTCACTGGACTCCAGGGACTTTCACAGGAAAGCCACTCTCTATCGGTGGATCTCTCGGGCGTGATACCGCGACAGCTCAGGGAGGACTCTATGTCCTCGAAGCATACCTCCGTTCCGTCATTCCTGCGAAGGCAGGAATCCAGGCTTCTGATAATCTTCTCAAATGAAAAAAAATCGTCATCCAGTGAGCGGGAAATGCAGGACTCAATATGATCGAACTCATCGCAAAGACGGGAGCTGTCCTTATCGGTACTTCTGACTCTCATGGAGCGATCTACGATGATAGTGGTCTCGATATAGCGCAAATCGTGAAACTCAAGTCAGAGAAGAAAGCACTCACAGAATATCTCCCCCTTGATAAAGGGGGGCGGGGGGATTTTGCTCAAATAACCAATGCTGAGCTTCTCGAACTCCCTTGTGATATCCTCATCCCTGCAGCTCTGGAGAATCAGATCACCTCAGATAATGCAAAAAATGTGAAAGCAAAACTCATCATGGAACTTGCGAATGGACCGATTACACCAAATGCCGATACAGTTTTATTTACTGCTGGCATTCCTGTCATTCCAGATATCCTCGCGAATGCAGGAGGAGTGACTGTCTCCTACTTCGAGCAAGTCCAGAACAATGCAAACTACTTCTGGTCACGTGCTGAAGTCCAAGAAAAGCTCAAGCTCAAGATGGAAACAGCGCTGGCTGGGGTACTACGATCAGCGGAAGACCATAAGGTGATGCTCCGAACTGGTGCCTATGTCGTCGCTCTGGAGCGCATACTCGAGGCCATGAAAGTACGAGGAGAGTAGTACGTATTTGGTTACATCGTTCGCAACCTGTTTCTGTCATTCTGGCGTATGCCAGAATCCAGTTCAGAATCTCTGGATCCCGGTATTCACCGGGATGACAGGAAAAAGTTCGCCCAAGTTCAAATACTATAAAAACCTCACCAAATTGGTGAGGTTTTTATATAATTGTTTTTTCTACTGATAGACGAGGACTGATCCGATATTTTGTATTTCCTGGATCGTAGAAGTGCTTCCTGCTGTAACGGTTACTTGGATCCCTCCAGATATATTCGACTGACTTACCGATACACCTCCGAGGTGCGAGAAGAGATAGGTAAATGAGAATCTCTGAAGATAGTTCATCGTATTGTAGTCGTTGCTTGTGAAATTCATCTGTACCCCGTTGGATACATACGTAAGTGAACGTGCTATCTGATTCGTGTTTCCGAACACGACACTTCCTCTTCGAGATGAGTTATCGTATACGGGAGGATTGTACTGATATTGATTATTGTAGTAGTATGGGTTGTTATTGTAGTTGTACGAAGGGTTGTTTTGGTATTGTGGATATGAGTACTGAGGTTGGTTGTAGTATGGAGAGTAGCTATAGCCCTGTATTCCATTTATGATACTGACCCATGAAGTGTTCTGTATACTCGATATCGTGTAGCTATCGTAGCTTGTGGCTGTCATCTGTACACCGAGTGTCGTATTCACGACGCTGAAGTTCACGCTATTCCCGAATCGAGTGAAGTATGAAGCCCATGCAGTACTCCTGATACATGTCTGAAGTGCGCTATCGTATGAAGATACCGATATATTGAGTCCATTTGGGAGAGTTCCTATAGATACGCTCGCGTTCGAAAAATTCGGACACGATACGACAGGAGTTTGATAGTTGTTGTAGTTATTGTAACCATTATTGTACTGTGGCGCTGGAGCTACGTAGCCACGGTTATTATAGTATGAAGACTGTGTGCGCGAGCGGTATCTGCTCACTCCGTAGGCTGATACACTTTCTGTGATGACACTGAGTGATATGAGAACGATGAGGATTTTTGAGAAAAATGATTTCATAAAAAATGAAGTTATGTAATTCATCTATATACTTTTTTATAAATAAGTCAAATCTATTTCTGAAAATAGAGTTCCTATCGGAATCCTCGGATGAGCGAAATGAGTATGTGCTCACCAGTATCTGTCGTATATTCGATGACAGGGACGAGATAGAAGAGTTTCTCTGGATTTACTGCTATCTTCGACATGACTCTATACTCTACCTTTGAAGATATGACGGTTTTTCCTTCGAGGATTTTCATGGATTTTGTCTCTACGACAGACCGCTTCTCTGTCGGAGTATCGCGTACTAGGATACCACTTCCTGACCGAGATGCTATCTCATCTGCTGACCATGACTCTGGTTTCACATAGAGACGCATCGTCGTAGCGTATTCGGGGAGAGGATATGATACTATCGCAGGTATAGATTTCATCATCATAGGCGAAGCAGTTCCTGCAAGTGCAGTATCATATGTTGTCGTCGAAACTGTCGGAGTAGCTGCTACTGGAGGAGTGACTGACTCAGGAGAAATTTCTCTTGAGACATCTGATATGTCTAGAGAATTCATATCGTCGACTATTCCCTGTATTTCTGTATCGATACTCCTCTTTTCGGCTCGGAATTCTTGTATTTTTTCATTTGCGATTTTACTCATTGCCCCTGCAGGAGCTTCCCCCTTATCCTGACTGACAGGTGATTCTCGTGAGATCATAGGAATCCCTATTTCCATATTTTCTGTAGGGAAAAAGAATTTCCAGAAGCTTATACCAAAAAGCATACACGCAAATGCAGTCCCAAAAACAGGGAAAAACGTATACCAAGAGAAGGTATATCTTTTTTTAGTCTCCTGTTTTTTGCTTATGAGAATATCTTGTCTGAGTCTATCACGAAAATTCGCATCGGGATATACTTTTGGCGTATAGCTCGAAAAGAGTGAGATGACTTTCTGGAGTTTCTCATGCTCCACCTTCTTCGTGAGAAGTGGTGCGAGCTCTTCGAGGATGTCGTTAGCGTGTGAAGACATGAGTAGAGATGAATGCTATGAGCGCGAGGGGTGAGACGTTGGCAGCGATTTTCTCGAGAGATCGAGAGACGATTTTTTTACTATTTGATACTGACTCTCCAGTGATCTCTGCTATTTCGTCGTAGGAGAGGTCATCCCAGATACGGAGTGTGACGATCATGCGATCTCGTTCTGGAAGAGTATCCATGTAGGAGAGGACTTCGGTGAGTTTCTCTTTATGGTCGACTATTTCCCCGAAATCTACAGATTCACTCGGTTCCCATTCGATGTCATCGAGAGAGTCGATCGGCTTCTCATGACGGAGTGAGTCGATGAGTGTCGTGTAGGCGATGCGGAGTACCCAGGAGAAGTACTCCCCTTCTGTCGATCCTACGAATTTTTCTATACCTTTTACGACCTTCATGTACACGTCTGAGATGACATCTTCTGTGAAGGCGACATCGAGCGTACGGTGAAAAAGCATACGATAAACTCGATCATATGAGGCATCATAGAGGGTGCCGAGAGCATCTCTATCTCAGGATTTCGCTTTCGCGATCGCTTCCACGAGCATTTTTATCTGTTTTTCGTAAGTACTACAAACCTAGAGACGAGTATATCGAAAAATGGTGACAAAAAAAGATTTAAACCCTTACGGATTCTGAATATTTTTGTATAGATTGTGCCAAATTCATAAATTGTGAAAATTGTCTCGGATTGACTATGAGGATTCCGCTCGCTTGTTTACCAACTGTTTTTATAAGAAATTCCGTAATATGTTCTTCTTTACCAGTCTCCTTTCTCCATAATCAAAAAATCAATCATTCTTCATGTCATCAGGCTATGAACCCAGTTTTTTCAGTATATACGAGCGGGTCGCACTTTACGAGATATTTTTCAGAACTCAATGGTTCCACTTCTGGAACATCCTTATCTCAACAAAGACTAGAAACAGCATACCAAAGATCGGTTCCTCTTATGCAAGAACCTGATCGCCTCACTTGAATAGGTCAAAATTTGGGTGTTACTAGCTTATTGTCTCAGTAGAAGTTAAAATCATCCTTAGAGACGATCTCAATACGCGTTCCTGATTGAGAATTTCTTATATCCATAAGATATTTATATTTTTTATATATCTATTGTCAACTCTTTCTTTTTCTAGACTTTTCTCTATACTGATTTTCTATGAAAAACTTTCTTATCGTTATTGCTGGGCTTCCCTGAACTGGAAAAACTACACTTTGAAAAAGTTTATCAGAGAAACTTTCCCTGCCATTTTTTTCTAAAGATATTTATAAAGAGATACTCTTTGATTCTCTATGATCGAATGATAGGATTTGGTCAAAAAAATTATGAAGTGCAAGTTATGATATTCTTTACTCACTAACTGATTCAATTTTAGCCTCAAAATTATCCTGTATTATTGAAACAAACTTTGATCCAAAATTTGCTAATGAAAAATTGAGAAAATTTAAAAAAAGTTATGATATTAATATAGTTCAGATTTTTTGCAGGACTGATGAGGAAGTTCTTTATGAAAGATTTAAAGATCGTGCATTACACTGAGTACGACATCCGTGACATCAGGATAAAGAAAATTTAGAAGAATGGAAAAAGAAACTTACTCAATGATATGATGACTTTCTTGATGTAGATTATACTTATACGGTTGATACAACAAATTTTTTACCCTGACAGGTAGAATTAATTATACAATATATAAATACAATCCATTAGATTTATGAAAACGATAGCGATCATCTGAGCGGGAGCTGCGGGACTCATGACGGCAGTGACGATACTGGAGAATTCTCCCCCTTTTAGGGGGAGTGAGAGGGGGTACCCCACCCAACCTCCCCTACAAGGGGAGGAGTACCACATCCATCTTTTCGAGAAAAATACAACACCTGGGAAAAAGGTCATCATCTCAGGATGAGGGAGATGCAACGTGACTACAGGAATCACGGATAAGAAAATTCTCGCTACGAAATACACTCGTGGATGGGAATTCATAGAGCGAGCAATGGGGAAGTTTTCTCCGAAAAAATGTCGAGAATGGTTCGAGACTCATGGAGTACCACTGAAGTGTGAAGAAGATAATCGAGTATTCCCTATTTCTGATGACGGGCACGATGTCGTCGGTGCTTTCGAAGAGGTATTCGCGAAATATCGTGATAGGATCAGTCTTCACTATGGAGAAGGGGTTTCTGAGGTTTCTTTTTTGTCATCCTGAGGAACGAAGGATCTGCTCGAAAATCAAGCAGATTCCTCGCAAACTCGGAATGACAAAAAACATGATGACGAGAAGTTCTCTATCACTACTCCTAAGTGATCCTATGAAGCGGATATCCTCGTCATCACGACAGGGTGAAATGCCTACAGTCATACGGGATCGACTGGAGATGGATATGCTTTTGCCCGATCACTCGGACATACTGTGACACAACTTGGTCCTTCGCTTTCTTCATTTCTCACGAGAGAAAATTGGCTTCATGCTCTCTCAGGACTTTCTTTTCCGAGTGCAAAGGTTTCTTTGTCATTCTCCGTAGGAGAATCTCTTTCAGGTATTCCAAACGATAGGAAGAGATCCTCGGCTATCGCCAAGGATGACAAAAGGGAGGATCTAACCTGACCACTTCTCCTGACTCACTTCGGTATATCATGACCACTTGCCTTCATGACATCATCGGCACTTGCGTGGGATCATATCAGTCCAGCGCATGCGAAAATCATCCACCTCTCTCCCCTATCGGATATGGAAACCCTGAAATGGGAGACTTTCCTAAAGGAACAATTCGTACTTCATCCGAAGAAACTCATCACGAGCATCCTCGCTGAAAAACTCCCACGAAGATTCGCAGAAGCTTTCATTCTCGAGTATTTTTCTCATATTCGAGAGACGTTCGCGAGCTCGATATCGAAAAAAGATAGAGAAAGAATCGCGGAACTTCTCGGATCTGGTATACCACTTACCCTCCTCGAACGTCGACCAGGAGATGAGTTCGTGACGGCATGAGGCGTCTCGACCGATGAACTCGATCCTGAGACGATGGAGTCAAAAATCCATAACAATCTCTACTTCGCAGGCGAAGTACTCAATGTCGATGGATATACGGGAGGCTTTTCACTCCAGATATGCTGGGCGAGTGGGTATAGTTCTGGAAAAGAGATCGTGAGAAAACTTGCACAAGAAGAAAAAAGTATATAATAGGAATATATTAATTTGTATTTATGCCAAAAATAATAGATGGGATCACATGCTATAGCATAGAAGAATCAAAAAAACTCTTCGATCAAAGGGTTGAGAAAAATATTAGAAAATGGGAAACGAAACTACAAAACGTATAACTATGTGGGAAGTACAAATATCAGATCGAGCAAGACTCACTATAGAAACTCATGCAGATCTTCTGTGGAGATATTATGATGATCTTTTTACGGATACTGGGATGTGAGCTACCGAAAAAATCATAAAGTCTCAGTATAAAGAATCAGCTGATATACTCCGTGATGGCATATATGATACACTTTTTCTGATTCTAGAGAAAGATACAATCCTCGGATATTCCCATAATCCTGAATGAGAAAGCTATACTATCACCACTTCTATCGGAACTCGTCGTCTCTTTATCGAGTATCGTGAATATGCTGAAGAAAAAATCCGTGTCGTGATGGATGTCCAGATTATCAGAAAATAAAATCCTCCAGTATCTGGAGGATTTTTGTTATTCAAACAATCCTTTCTTCCCTGCTATTTCTTCTTTCAGTATTCTCGCTTTTTCCTTTCCTGTGTGGATCACCTCTGGATCGATCTCGAGTTTTTTCGCACTGATCTTATCTGGATATTCGAAGAGTGAGAGGAGATACTTGATCGCGTTGATGCGAGAAGCTTCCTTATCATCGCTATTTACTATCGTCCACGGAGCATAGTCAGTGTGCGTGCGAGTGAAGTTCTCGTACTCGGCGATGGTATAGCGATCCCAGAGCTTCTGGGAGAATTGATCGATGGGTGAGAGTTTGAATTGTTTGAGGGGATTGGTACGTCTTTCTTCGAAACGAGCAGCTTGCTCAGATTTCGATACAGAGAAGTAGAACTTCACGATACGTATGCCTGCAGATTTCACGAGCATCTTCTCGAGCTCGGGGACATCTTTCATAAATTTCTCATAGTCCGTCTTTCCTACGAAACCCATGACAGGCTCGACTCCTGCACGATTGTACCATGAACGATCGAAAAATACCATCTCACCTGCATTCGGTAAGTGAGCGATATACCGCTCGAAGTACCACTGTCCCTTCTCTATATCTGTCGGCTTCATGAGGGCGACGACCTTCGCAGACCGAGGATTCAGGCTTTCCATAAAACGCTTGATATTCCCTCACTTCCCTGCTGCATCTCGACCTTCGAAGATGATGAGGAGCTTCTCTCCACTCTCGATGATATATTTCTGCAGCTTCACGAGTTCGAGCTGGAGCGTGAGCATCTCTGCTTCGTAATCGATTTCTGACTTCTTCACTGCCACAAGTTGGTGAGTTTTTTTCTTCTCTTCAGGGAGAGTTTTTAGTGGAGCATTTTTCTTTCGAAATTTCTTCACGACATCGACGAGGACGAGGTTCTTCGCGGTTTCCTTATCGAATGCAGCAAGAAGCCCATCGATGTCGTCTATGATATCGACGAGTCTACGATACTCTTCTTTACTCTTCTTTCGTACTGCATCACCCTGAGTCTCACGGACGGTCTGGAGTTGGTTGCGGAGGACTTTGAGATTGTCTATATCACCGTCTTTTTTGAGTTTTTTATAGGCGTCGCGAGCCTGATCGAAAAATGCATCGAGCGTCTTGTCACTGAGGGTGAGAAGATTATTGAAAATATCGGCAAGGAGATTGGAAGGCATGAGTGTGAATTAGTAGTATGCCCCCTAGTGTATAACTCTTCCCTGCTTTTACCAAAGCAGAATAAAAAAAACACTCGAAATTTTCATATTTTCGAGTGTAATAGATTTAGTTACACTCTTCACTTTATTTTTTGTAAACCTTTCCCTATGCTTAAAGTCATGCTATCTTGTTCGTAGTGATCAATACTCATACTAAAAATTTTCTATGATTTTCCTAGAGTGGCCCCATGGGACCATATCGTGATCCAGCTGATCCACCCTCTCTTTTAAAGATACATCACCATGTAGTATTATTAGGCATACAATCTCCATGTCCGGTATAATTTTTATACCATATCGTATCTGTATAGAGTCAAGGAAGGGCATACAACATAGCACCAAATCCTGGGGCGCTCGCATCATAGGTGGTCCATACGGTCGACTCGTCGTTTTTATAGGTAGACTTGACTGTTCTTGTTACCAAAGTGGCTGGCTGGTTGCTCTCTATGCTTACTATTCCTCTCGTACCGAATGGCCCTTTTATCGTATCTCTATTCCCAAGATCTCCATCATCACCAGGGCATCGAGAAAGCGCCATCGTGAATCCAGAACTAAAGACACCAAGATTCCAAGGAGTAACTGGATAGTCTATAGCATCCTTTGTGAGAATCCCACTACCTGTCTTAGCTTGTCTCGTTTGCTGATCCCACTTTACTTCAGGGAATAGTTCTCCCCTGCTGATCTTTGGGTCGACACCGAGAGCTATACGAGTATACTGGTCTGGAACCTTGGAGATAGCTACTGTACGAAATATTACATCACCAAAGATTGTTCCATCTGTCCGTTGAAATCGCGAGACCTGATATTTTCAGAAGTCATCTGGATTCATCCCATCTGGTGTACCGTGAAGTGGATAGGAGTGAAATGTAGCATTTTGGAATCCGTTATCTTCATATATTCCACCTGCATAATCGAAACCATTAAAAGAATCACTGTATGCGGTTTTCACCGTGATTTTAGGATTGGTCTTACAGCTCTGTGCAGCTGGTGGACTATATCCTGGGAAAGGGATTCGAGAATTGGTCGGGCAAGATCTTCCCTCTGCTCATACCTTTTCTATGGTACCATTATTACATCGGAACACCTGAGTACGACACGTATTATCCATTGCTATTCGTATGACCCCCATATCAAGACCGTGAGGCATGCTCTGGGGGAGTTCGACTATACCTCCGTTTGTACAACTGTTTCCTGTCGTACTGGTAGGGTTCGCTGGATTTCCTGGACTCGTTGTCGTTCCAGTATTCCCTCCTACTCCACTTACCAATCAGCCGAGGATACTTCAGACGATATCATCTGCTGTGTATGCTGGAGAGAGTCCCATGAGAGATCGTATATTGTTGCGTACGACTGCAAGCATCTCTACTGCATCTCAGAGTCCTGCATCGACTTTCTCGTAGTATTGAGTTCTTTCACTCTTGGTTTGTCCTGCTACTGGGATATCTGAGAAATTCGCTCACCCTTTGGTGATCATTTCCATGATAGCATCCACCTTATTGCTATTCACGGCTCCATAGGAGAATGATGCAGAGAAGATGAGGGTAGAAGAGAGAAGTCCGAGGAGGAGTTTCTCACGGCGGGAGAGAGAAGAGGGTTTCATAAAAAATAGGGAAAAGTGCTAATATGATATAAGTGTAGCACTTCACCCCCCCCCTGTCAAATTTTGAGAGACTTTTTAGTTAAACTCTTCACTATAGACTTTCGTGAATCATCTCTTCATGAGTTTTTCTCTGGCTTCGCTGACCATACGAGGGTTTCCACAGAGATACCACTCAGTATCGGGGTTTGCTTCGATATGGTCTATATCGATCCTTCCCTCCTTGTATCATTCTACTTTCTGACGAGTCGTATGGATATGGAGATCGAGATTTGAGATGCAGTGGAGCTTATCAATATAGAAAAGCTCTGCCTCTGTCGATACGCTGAAATAGAGTGACTTTTTCACGTCTTCAGAGAGGCTAGAGATCATATTGTATATTGGAGCAAGTCCTGTTCCTGTCGCGACAAATATTTTCGGATGTGAATCCTCCTGGAGGATAAAATGGCCAAGCACTCCACGAGTAACTATACTTTCTCATACAGAGATAGATCTGAGCGCACGTGATCCTCGACCATGTTCAGTGAGCTTGATGAGAAAGGTATATCGACTTCCCTCTTGTGCTGCTATCGAATATGATCTCTGGAACTCTCCATCTTCATCTTGCCAGATGAGACTCATGAACTGTCCTGGTTTTGACTCTTCTTCCTTCACTGTTTCGAGTATGAGTTCTACGGTAGTCTCATTCAAAAAAGTTTTTTCTACTACCTGTATGGGTTCTCGTTTTTCTTTTTTCCCTGGTTCATAGGGAGCGAAGTCTGCCTTCGTCACACCACATTCAGGACATCTCCATGAATCAGGGATATCATGAAATTCTGTACCAGGTTTTATGCCACCATCAGGATCGCCGAGGATAGGATCATATATCATACCACAGGGAAGACATATCCATTTTTGTCATTTCTGGTAATTTTTTTCTCATTTTTTTCTCAGTGTGAAGCCTCTCCATTCGAGAGTTTTTCCTATGAAGTAGAGGACGAGTATGACTACCGGTCAGTACTCAAATCAAAGAAATGCCTTTATAAGTACCACATGTATTACAACAAGTATAATTATAACATAAGCAAGACGGTGGAGGAGTTTCCAGTATTTTCCCATTTTTTTCATCATCCAAGTACTCGAAGTGAAAAGAAGAGGAAGGGTGAGAATATAGGCAAAAAATCCAAAAGCATAGGCCGAAGGATATCATCCAGAAATCCAAAAATTCGACGTGAAAAGATAACCTGGATCTGGTGATATAAAGCTAGTAGCGTGTACTACTGCCAGAGTTCCCATAAGGATTCCAAGCTCTTTGCGTAACGGTAGCAAAGCTTTGGCAATACCCAGATCGAGTACTCGAGCAAAAATCGGAATCCAGAGGAGTATCCAGAGTATGAGAATCGCTTTTTCTCAGCTCTCTTTCACACCATTTTGCATAGCAAAAAAAGAAAATGAGAGAAGCGTCAGAAGAAGAAAGACGTAGCCTATATATTTTCGGTATTTTTTTATCAGGTTCTCGAGAGGAAGGAGGAGTGTATTTAGGTGTTCTATCATGCTATGGACTTATAGAGTATTTTTCAAGTGTATCATACTTTCGTAAGAGGAAGGTAAGAGGTCTTACTGCAGGTATTGTGCCTTATTCGCATTATGCTCGGCAAGTGTCTTTCCGTAGTGAATATTTCCATCATTATCATGAAGGTAGTAGTAGTATGGAGAAGATTTTTTGTTCATCACCGCTTCCCAGGTACCCTGAGATATACTCGAGATCGGAGTTGGTGGATATCCTTGTTTGTTACGAGTATTGTAGGGATCTTTTTTATAGATAACTTCGCCGATAAATGCGGGAGTACACTGTTTTTGCGTCTTCGCATATCCATAACACACCGTCGCATCCGCTCACATAGGGATTCATTCTTTTACACGCTTCGCGAGGATATCGGCGACGATCGGTTTTTCGCTCGAGTTGCGTTCTTCTCGTTCGACGATGGATGCGAGTATGAGGCTTTCGTATGCGGCATCTCCGAGAGAGTTATAAGATTCTCCGATTTTTTTATCGAATTCTCCGAGAAGTCGATCGAGGATCATGTAGGCATCGGCAGTCGGGAGGACACGATAGGTATCTGGGTAGAGAAATCCTTCGAGGGTGAGCCTTCATTTCAGAAATGAGTATTTGTCCTGAAGAGTTCCGAAGTGGTCACGAGCTGCGAGGAGAAGCGCACCTGGTTCGATGATTTTCTTATTCGCGAGCGCATCGTCGATGTCATAGATATTCCACCCTGGGAGCACTGTGATCGTGAGATCAGTAATCACTGGTTTCGTGAGGACGCTGGTGAAGACCTCAGAAAGTGTCGTGGTTTTATCGACTTCGTAGGTTCCTGCTTGGATCTTCGGAGTCGTCTTCGAAATGTACTTGAGCCAGAACTTATATCGCCAATCTGCTATATCGAGATTCAGTATTTTCGGCATTTCGGAGAGAGTCACTCACTTGCTGATCGTATATTTTCCTGCTTTTACAGGAGTATCTCATATACCACGAATGCTCATATACGAGAGAAAAACCCCGATAATGAGAACGATAATAAGAATAGGAAGAAAGCTATTTTTCTTCTTCGCAGGTCTTCCTCGCATGTATCGGGTATCGAAATTCATAAATAGGAGTGGTTGGTGGTATGTTACCGTGATCCTGAAGAGAAGCGAAGAGTATTTTGGATATCTTCTTTTGCTTTATTGACTCCATCGAGTGCTTTTTGTGTGGAATCAATAGCCTGAGACACTTGTTCTGTTTTGGTGTCTATCGTTGTTTTTATTTCTTTGGCGGTATTTTGGACTTCTTGTATAGTCTTTTGGGATTCGTCGATATAGGGTTTTGCTATATCTTGAGCACTTTCTATGAGTGACTTTGGCGTGAGTCATCCAGACGAGAAGCTCTCGAACGATTTTTTGTATTCTCGGATTTTCATGTTCCACTCTTTATTTCCGTAAGTGTCTGCGAGTTCGGGGGTAGCAAAAATAGCTACACCGTAGAGAGTGGCAATAAGCAGAAGGAGTGCAAAAAATTTAGCAAACATAAAAAGTTATTTAAGAAGATCTTCGATCGAGCGACTTTCCGAAAGGGATTTTTGTACAGACTCTATATCGGTATCTTTGATCGCGTTTTCACTTTTTTTGATAGCTTGGTGGATCACCTGTTGTCACTCGTCTGACTGGAGGAATTCATGATTCATATTCGCTATCTCAGCGTGTATCTGCGTTCCAGAAGCACAGTGAGGACAAGTGATGGTGAGGTCTATGGCGTTTTCATTCGCATGAGTGACGTTTATAGAGGATTCATTCACTTTTCCTTGGCAACTCTGGCAAGTATATTGAAGTATACTTGTTTCTATGATGGTTTTGAGGACGACGTAGAGCATTTTTTGGGTGTTAGGATTTAGGTATTAAGTTTTTAAATTCAGGATTTTTGGATTTGTCATTTCGTAGCGTAGCGGAGAAATCGCTTTTTCATTTGCTTAAGAGATTTTGATTATCTTTTTTTCAAACGTGATTCTGAAAGGGATGCCTACGGCATGACAAAATAGAAATTTAGAGTTCGTCTTATTCTAGGACTTTTTTTATGCGCTTCAGAGACTCTTCTTTTCCGAGAATGTATGCGAGTTCGAATGCTCCTGGTGAGAACTCTTCTCCCGAGAGTGCGACTCGCAGTGGCCAGAGAATCTGTCCGTTTTTCTTTCCGGCAGTTGCTATCGCTTCGAGGATTGGGCCCTTCAGAGCATCGAGCGAAGTATAGTCGGCAGACTCGAGAAGTGGAAGTGCGAAGGCGAGTGAGTCGAGTGCTTCTGTCTCTGACTCGATCTTCATTTTTGCATTCACGAGGAGATCTTTACGGATTTTTGCTTCTCCGTAGAGCGATGTCGTGAGACCGATGTATTCATCGAATTTCTTCATACGAGTCTGAAGTTCGCGGATGATACGGGTATTGTATTCGTAGTCACGCTGACTGAAGGTATTTCTGTAGAAATCCTCCTCGTACTCTTCGAGATACTTCGCGAGGCGTGTATGGAGCTCTCCGATTTCCATACGTTTTATGTACTCGCCATTCATCCAGTCGAGCTTCACAGGATCGAGGACAGCTCATGACTTATGGATGTCTCGGATCTCGAATTTCTCTATCATCTCGTCCATGCTCATGATCTCTTGATCGGTCTTCGGATGCCATCCGAGAAGGGAGAGGAAATTCAGAAGCGCTTCGGGCATATATCATTTTTTCAGATATTCGCTGACTGCGACATCTCCCGTACGTTTCGAGAGTTTCTTCCCGTCTGCACCGAGGACATTCGGAAGATGAGCATACTCTGGGAGAGTGATGCCAAGTGCTCGAGCGACGAGGACTTGCTTCGGGATCGAGCTGATCCACTCTTCTCCTCGCATGACATGCGAGATCTTCATAGCTTCATCGTCGATCACGATGGCACCATGATACGTCGGATAGATGCCATCAGATTTTAGAAGAACTTGATCTTCTACTTCGCCCGTATTGAACTCTATGCGTCCACGGATAAGGTCGTTGAATATGATTTTTTCTGCTTTCGGGACTTTGAGTCGGATGACATATTTCTCACCATTTGCTATACGCTCGCGAGCTTCCTCGAGAGGGATATCTCGACAGAGTCCATCGTAGCGAGGAGGGAGTTTCAGGAGCTCTTGTTCTTCTTTCAGTGCTGTGAGTCTCTCGGAAGTACAGAAACAGTAATAGCCAGTGCCATTCTCACACATACTATGAAGTCGTGGCGCATACGTAGGGAGACGTTCACTCTGGATATAGGGACCGTAGTCACCACCGTGTCGTACGCTCTCGTCGGGTGTGAGCCCGAGGATATCGTGTGTATCGAGGATCATATCTACAGCACCTTCTACAAGACGAGTGCGATCGGTATCTTCGATACGGATAAGGTATTGTCACTTATTATGATGAGCCCAGAGATAGCAGTAGAGAGCAGTTCTGAGTCATCCGATATGAAGATATCCTGTCGGGGATGGGGCGAGACGTGTTCTTACGGTCATGAAAAATGGAATGGTAATATGAGAGAAATATAGATGGAGTATAGGAAAAAATGGAGAAAAAGCAAAGAAAAAGCCTCTATAAAAGCGAGATTCCTGCCTTCACCCCCAAGGGTACTTCCATACTTCGTTTCACTTCGTAAGGGGCGCGCAGGAATGACGGAAACTGTTTTGTCTTTTTTCTCCTTCTCGCTATAATACGCTCATGAAGCTCGTCTATCGTATCCCACTCATCACGGGTATCATCCTGATTTTTACGGCTGTGGTTAATATCATGGCTTTTCAGTATTTTTCTGAAAAATATTTTTCTACATACGTCGCTGAACTCTCGAAAGAATCTACTCCAGATCCCGAGAGACTCAGAGCGCTTCTGCAGATCGGTAAGCTCGATAAAAAAGACCAAGCAGAGTATCTCGCCATCTTCTCTGAGCTCGCGAATATATCGACCTCGATCGAAAATATCTCGAAAAATCCGGAACTCTATATGGGAAGTGGAGGCTCAGATACGATGTTTAGTATACCATCGGTAAGCTCGTACAAATGAGCCTGATTCTCTGTATTTCGTCTCGGAGCTCTCGGAGATGATACTTCTGAGTGACGATTCGTGACCAATATACTGAAGTGAGTATTTCTCGCGAACTTCATCTGGCTCGCTCTCATACTCGTACTCTATCTTCTCTGGATACGTTCTATATTTCGTCCGATCGGTATCGTCACAGAAAATATCCGAAACATCATCGATCGCAAACGCTATGCGAGTATCCGCTATAGTGGGAAAAATGAATTTGCTCCGCTCATCTCCACGATCAATAATCTCCATAAATCCCTCTCGATCCAGGAAAAAATCCGATCTGACTTCCTCTCTGACCTTTCTCATGAGATCCGTACGCCGATCACCGCTGTGAAGTGCTACCTCGAAGGGATACAAGACGGCGTCATGAAGCTCGATACGGGGACAGTTGATCTCCTCCAGTCTGAGCTCGAACGCCTAACCCATATCACTGGCCGCATCATGGACTACGAGTCACTCACGCACGATATATTCGAGCAGGTGAAAGTGGAGAGATTTTCTCTTCGTCGTATCACGGAGGATATCGTCTCTGAGTACGTCCCACAGCTTCAGAAAAATAACCAAAAAACCGAAATCCACTTCCCTTCTGACACGATGACTTCGATGGACAAGAGTATGTATGTCCAGATCCTCCACAACATCATGTCGAACTTCATCAAGTATGCAGGTGAAGATACGACACTTACATTCTCCTATGAGAAATCAGAGAAAGAGTATATCATTACCTTTTCTGATGATGGTACTGGGATCCCTGAAGATGAGCTCATGTTCGTAAAGGAGAAATTCTACCGAGTCGATAAGGCTCGTACTGGTACAGATAAAAGTATGGGAATCTGACTCTCGATCGTCGATCGTATCGCGCGTTTGCATAGAGGATCACTCTCACTCGAAAAAAACACCCCACGAGGGGTGAAGGTTATGGTGCGGGTGGGGAGGTAAAGTGTTCTTCGTATGCAGTTTTACCGATATCAAAGAATCTTCGCATAGCACCTTTAGGAAAGTTATATCATTCGCTAGATTGGAGAGGCATATCAATAACGATTCCTCCAGCTGATTTCATACGCATCTTTGCATAAAAATCCCTAAATGTCGCTCTCTGAAAAAGTCTTCTCACAAATGCACTTCCTCATTTTTCAGAAGAATATCAAACATCAATAGCTACAAGATTTTTTTGCTCTTCTCAGGCAATCTCAAGCCAGTGAGTAGGGTTTCATCGTTCATTCGCAGCGTAATCGATCATAGGGACTCCATGAACAGGTGTAGAGCCTAGTTTACCATTATTATTATTTCCAGTCGGCACATTCATGGAGGCGCGCACTGCTTCGAGAACTTTCTCAGATCATCAGAGTACCACTTCTTGTTCTCATCATTCATACTGCCTTCATGCATTTACTAGAGCTGGTATATCAAGATCAGAAAAACGAGTCTGTTCTGTTATGCCATGTGTTTCAAGAAATTTCTCAAATAACTCTAAAGCTTCCCTTTGTTTTTGGCTTGAGTTTAATTTTTCAGGTATTACTCATTGGTTGCCCATCATCTCTATATCATCCATAAATTTCTTTATCTGCTCATGATTATTTCAAGCTTTTGCTACAAGCACTGCAATCAGCGACCCCATACTGGTTCCTGAGATACTAGATACGCGACCTCATCATTTTATATACTCATAAATCACAGAGAGCTGACTGAGAGCATTTCATGCTCACCCAGAAAGGGAAAATGCCTTACTTTCATTTGTTTTTTTATCTGAAATTCTCATGCGAGTCTCCACAAGAGAGATGAGATTGTTATAGTCCCAATATTCAAACGATTTTTCTTTTGTGTCTGTCCTGACATTTTGTTCTTCTTTCGCATAGGCAAGAATTTGAGGAAGACACTTCCCCTTACTGATACATCATTCACAAAATGCGATTTTTTCTGCATGATTAGTGAGATGAGATAGTATCGAAGCAAAATTCTTCTCATCTACTTTGGACACCATTTCTGAAACTTTGTTTATTTCTTCTGATTTTAGGGGATACTTATCAAGTAATTTTTGGATATTGACTTTAAGATTTTCGAGAAACTGCGAAGGATTACTTTGTGCAAAATAGCGAAATGTAAGCATATCTTTGTATGCTCAATGAGACTTATCAATTAATGTAAGATTTTCTCTGTCTTGAGGAGCTAGAGGTCAGTTTTTCATCGATCCATATGATCGAAAAAGTTTCTCTCTTAGTGTTACTCAAATACTCGAATCATCTTGCAGTAGAGCTATAATCTTATCGTGAAATTTTCACATTTCTGGATGTCATCTTAGCAAACTAAGAACCAAATCAGCATCACGCAAAACTCAAACATGATCTTGTTCTCAATATGATGGAAATAGTTGTCAAAAAATACTCATAAGGGTAAGAATAAATTTTATTGTAATTTATTCTCTCACATTTCTTTATTTTTTGCAAATATCTAGCATTCTACCACTTCCCCTTCTTTCTGAGAAGTTGCATGAGTCCACTCGATATTCGCGAGCTTGCGATCGAGGTGGGCGGCGATCTTTCCGAGTCCGTCAGTTTCCTTTCGTACATTTTTGTAGTCGAGCTTGTCCCACTCCACATCCTTTACGAGTCCATCGAGACGAGCTTTTTCGTAGCATTCCCGAGAGCAAAATCCCATATGTTTGCGGAATGCCTTTTCTGTCGCGATGAGTCGAGCATTGCACGGAGCGTAGCGACAATTTTCGCAATTATCTGTTTTTTCTCCTGTGTAGAGACACTCTCCGATCGTCGTATGAGTAGACTGATCCCCGACTTGTGTCGAGACACGTCCATCGAATGTATAGAGATTCCCGAGCCAGTTTCCGTCATTGTATTCGTTCACATACTTTACCACACCACCCTGGATCGAGTAGTACTCAGTATCACTTCACTGGTTCGCGAGGACGGCTGCCTTCTCACAGCGGATACCTCCAGTACAGTACCAGATGACTTTTTTGCCTTGTGCAGCTTTTCCGTATTGCTCGAGAAGCTTCGGGACTTCACGGAAATTCACTGTCCCTGCTGGGATAGCATTCCGAAAATGCCCGAGCCTATATTCGTAGTCATTTCTCATGTCGAGGATCACATAGTCATCTGCTTTTCCTCCATCGAGGATTTCTTTGAATTCTTCTGGCGTGAGTTCTTTTTTGTGTTTTTTGACTTCTTCTGCACTTACTTTCACTCCGAGGGTGACTATCTCATTGCGGATCTTTACGCTCATACGAGGGAACTGGTGGTCTTCTACGGGAGTCGATTTCGAGTCGATATCGGGGATATCTTGGAAGTATTTTGATTTCTGCAAATATTCGCGATAAGACCAGCATTGCCCCTGATTTCCAGTGACAGTCGAGCTGATACCTTCGGTACCGAGATAGACACGACCCTTGAGTCCGATGTCACGACAGAAATCGAGATGATCCTGTGCGAGTGCGTCGAGCTCGGATTCGGGGATATCGACGAATTTATAAAACGTGAGCAGAGAAAATTTCGGCTTGTGCCGAGCATTGAGCTGAGAGACCATAATTAGTTGCGGCTAATAGATAAAAATACGCGAGTTGTAGCTCGGGTAATGAGGATTATAGGGAAAAGTGAATTATTGCAAGGATTTTCTATACCAAAAGACAGGTCAAAATCATACATCAACTATACTGTTATCTGAAAAGAGTTTCCCATGAACATCATTTGAGACATTATTTCTGAGTGCAGAATAACTCCAAATAGAGGTATATCCATATTTCTGACACCAGGACTCAAATTCGGACATTATTCACTTAAGTATGCCCTTATTTCTGTAGTTTTCTTTTACGAAAAACCATTGGATAACTTGAGTATTTTCCACTTTCGGATGCTTACGAGACTCAAAGTATCCAATTATATTCCCTTTTTCGTCTTTTACAACACGAAAAAACGACTGGGATCGCCTATCTTTTCTGCAAGAGAAAACTGACTGTGCCAAGAGATGAATTCTCGAATACTTTCTTCAGGGTAGTATCACCGTATCTCATCGAGAAATCTTCAAAAAGTACTTGATAGTTCGTTCACGTTTGTGGGTCAGGTTTTAGTGATTTCATGTGTTTTGTGCAATTTCTTGTCGATATTCTCTAAGATCTTCTTGAGTTATAAGACTCGGTCGTGTATATATGAGTGGAATAGGTCACCTCTGTTGGTATATTTTCCTTTCACTACCCTCCTGGTAAGTGATAGCATTTTCTCGCCCCCTTCGAATGAGATACATGAAGTGATGAAAGAGAGTTCTTCATTCATCGTACATAGTCCTGAGTCATGTTGTCGGTGATAGCTTTTCTGTATTTGGATCTAGTCCGATATTGTTCTTGAATTCGTTTCTTTTTTCTTCTGAGAGTGAGAACCAAAATGCTCGAAAAAATTCAAGTGCTCAATTCTGGAATGGTGATTTTTGTCTTTTGTACTGAGGAAGGGATATACCTTCTATATCTGTTATAGTACTTACCCACCTGAGGAGCATGTACTTCTGAAAATGTTCACTCACTTCAAGGAGATCGTATACTTCTGGATTTGGTTTAGTATGTTCACTACTCTCGGCCCTGATAGATTCATCTCGAAGGACAAGCATATCTCAATCTTGGATATCTTGCCAGCCTTTTCTACTGGATATTTGATGATCTAGAAAACCTATCTCATAATTTACATAAGCACCTTTTGATATTTTCCCCCTTCATTCATCGAGTCGCTTTATCAAATCTCGAATGGTATCTTGTTCACCTTTCTCAAGCTGAGTAAAGATTGTCCGAGGTTTTTTATAGTTTCCACCGAGTACGTCACTTACTGTTGGTTTAGTTTCTCATTTCTTTACTTGGCTAGAATGAGGCTCTTCTATAATTCTTCTTCCCAAGAGTCCAAAGAGTGCAAAACCTGCTTTGGCAATCTCGGCAAGTTTCTCGTCTCCCATACCGCCTTGTAAAGTATAGTTATCCTGAGTAGAGTGTATAGAAACTATATTTTCTTGATCACTTTGAGCATATACTTTTAGGGAGAATTCTTTTCACTTCTCGTCCTTTTTTCATGATATGTCTACTCGAGCGTACTCTATGATAACTCAGAGTTTTCGCATCTCAACTAAAAATTTATCCGTTTTTTCCTTATAACCATTTCTGGTAGCAATAATCCCTGCATGATAGTCGTTGTGCCTCGATGCTCTCAGGAGGGTTTCTATATTTAGAACATCATGTGGTCAGCTCAGTGCTATAATCATATCTGTGAACTTCCCCATTACTTGAATCAGTATACGCGTTTTTTCTGCCTCTTCTCTCTCTCTTTTTAGAGCCATATGTTGGGTAAATGCATTTGTAATTTCTTTTCTAAGAAGGTCTATAAGATATGCATGATCGTTTTCCGTTCCTCATCCAGAGAGCGTTGCTATAGAAAGCTCCTTATACCAACGAGCAACATAGTCACAATCCGAAAATCTCAGAGAGATATTTCCTAGACCATCTTCATTAATAGCATAAGCACCTTCTCCAATCTTCGAAAGTAAATTCAGAGCGATAGCATCGAGTGGGTTTTCTTCTTCTTGTTTTGGCTGATCAGGGATGTTCACGGCAACTTGTTTCGGCACAGTATCTGTGATACTTCATACATTTTTCTTTTGCTCGATTTGTATTCTTTCCACTGGACTATTTTCCGTTTCTGGAGTATTTTCTGGACGAGTATAACAGAATTCATATGAACCAATATCCTTCTTGTTGAGATTTATAGAAATTCACCCTGCATGAGATATCCATTCACCTCAATCCTCCCTAATCCATAAAAGTGTAAGTTTGGAGTAAGGGATCTCTCTTACTAGGTTCTCTCTAGTTCAATTAAATCATTGTCAAGATATAAGAGATTTCTTTGCGTTTCAGATAAAAATAGGAACTTCATATTTATGGCTTTCTGGAACTGTGTTTCTGGTATTTGGGTCTACAGTATTACTATTATTTGCATTACTAGTATATATTGGTCGTGATGGCTGAAGGATTGAGGTATGTTTTCATAATTTTCATGGGTTTGTTTTTTTAGGGGTAGGTGATCCTCACGCAATTTTCCCTCTCTCTGCCTCAATAACTTTTCTTGTAAGTTGATTCAATGAATAAAAATCTATTCATTTTTTGTTTAAAAAAGCAATGATCGTATCAATATGAAGAATATGTTTTCTGATAAAAGCTCGAAGTATATCAATAGGTATATCACCAGATTCTTGTAGTCAAAATCATCAAACAAGTATGTATTCTTCCAATGCGCGGAGTGCTCCTATAGAATCTATCTTACAAAAATGTCGATAGTGAGGAAAGGCTTTGCCAACATCTTTATTTTTTTGAGAAGAGTATCTTCACTTAAAATGGTAAGTGAGACGATTCCCATCACTCGTATTAAACCATGTAGTTGATCTAAAGTTAAGATTATCTGATTTAGCCAAATATATATTAGAAAGAGCTATGAAATCAGAACTGGCTAGAGTTAAAGGTACGATTCCTTTCTCTGAATTATTACTATATTCGTCTTCCCCAATTAACCTTCAGATATACTTTGGATGCAATCTCCAGAAGTTTACAAATAAAAGTAATACTCTAAGAGTGTGATAAGATTTTTGATTTTCCATTGCAATAGCAATAAGAAAATCCTCATTTACCGCCCAAATACCAGGAATCGATGCTATCCAGTTTCTTATCTTATTTACAACATCTTCACTTGGTACTACTAGTTCTCTTTCGAATAGTAAGCAACTAAGGAATGAGTTTAAAAATGTAGAAGATTCAATATCTAAATGCATGAGACTTGCGGCTACCTGGCGGTATTTAGAAAAATACTCTAGAGTTTTAGTTACTCGTTCCCTATCGAAACCCATAGCAAAAGCACAACTAGAGTAATCGTCTGCTGTTAATCAAAGGTGGTCAGGTTTTTGCTCTTTTGTTGCATTTATTTTCTCGACCCCAGAGTCTCACTCAGAATAAACTAAAATCGACATATACTAATAATAAATAGTATCTTATATATACTATATTTTAAATATAAATCAAGTTATTTTTCTAAATTGTCAAAACCTCTCTAAAATACTAATACAAACTCCCCTTTCACTTTCCCCTCTCACTTATAGTACTCTCTTACTTCGGCGATGGTTCCACGGCGAAATTCTTCGAATTTCTTCGTGAGCTCGCGCCCAACCACGATATGATGATCGGCTCAGAGATATTCTCAGAGTTCCTCGAGCGTCCGTTCGATGCGGTGGACTGACTCATAGACGACGACGGTATATTCCTTGTTCACGAGGCTTTTTAGCATCGTCTGGCGTCACTTCTTCACGGGGAGGAATCCGAGATAGAGATACTGATGACAGTCGATCCCACTTGCGACAAGTGCGGAAAGAACAGCAGAAGCTCATGGGATAGGAGTCACCTCGATCCCCTCTTCGACAGCTCTGCGTATGAGGACAAATCCTGGATCAGAAATACCTGGAGTCCCCGCATCCGATACGAGCGCCACATGTTTTCCTTCTTTCAGGAGCTCTATGATCCGCTCCATCTTCGAGAACCCTGAGTGCGAGTGAAATGAGAGAAGTCTCCCGTCATTTGGGATATCGTAGTAGCCGAGAAGTTGCCCTGTCATACGAGTATCTTCGCAGGCTATATAGTCTGCTTCTTTCAGTATTCGCATTGCTCGAAGCGTGATATCTTCGAGATTGCCTATTGGTGTAGAAACTATTGAGAGCATAAAAGTCTAAGAACTATAGGTAAAATCTCTTTTTAATTCTGCAAAGTCTGCTGACAAGAATGCTGGACGTCATTGCATTTTTCGTTCATCATTTTCCGTATCGATAAGCTGTATCTGAAGTGATTGATTTCTTAGCATCAAAAGATTATGCATCATTTTCTGCAGAGAACCGTTTATTCACCATTTTCCATAATCAAGTATTTGTAATGCAAGTGTATTTATGCGAGAAGTTTCTTCATAGAGCTCAAAATCCTCATCTGGATGTAGCTCTTTAATTCTTTTCTTTAGTGTATTGTAAGCGCCTTTTGCTTTTTCTCATACTGAGTCTAATTTATCTATTTCATCAAGTTCTCTTGAGGTATATTCATTTAGTAACTCTGCAATGCTTGTTCGAACAATTTTTACGATACCTTGCTCATTGCTAGATACTCATGAGGGAAGAAGTTTTTCTAAAGAATTTGTAATTATATTTCCCATATTATAAATTCTTAATTACCTTATTGATCGATTGAAGATTAAATTCCAAGTTTATCCCGTATCACATTCACTTCATACACAACTTGCTGATCTTTTTTCATCACGAGTTCGAGTTTCTTGCATGAGTACATCACTGCTGTATGGTTGCGCCCTGAGAATATATTCCCGATGCGTTCGTAGGTGTAGTGAAGTCGGTTTTTTAGCAGATACATCGCGACTTGGCGAGGGATCATGTTTTCTTTTTTGCGATCTTCTGAGAGGAGTGTACGGATCTCGATACCGAAGTGTCCAGAGACAGCCTGGATGAGGTCTTCGTAACTACAGTTTCCTGTACGGACTCATCGACTTTCTGTGAGGCTCGTCGTGATAGAGCGGACGGCGAGTTTTGAGAGACGAAATGCGACATTTTCGAGAGTGGGAGGAGTATTCTTGAGATCGTATTCTGCGATGATCTGGTTGAGTATACCTTCGAGTTCACGGACATTGGTCGTCACATTCTCAGCGATGAACTCTGCCACTTCCTGGTCGAGGATGAATTCTCTGGCACGGGATTTCTCCTGGATGATCGCGAGACGCGTCTCGTAGTCTGGTTCTCCGAGGTCGACCGTGATCCCCCACTCGAATCGACTCTGCAGTCGTGGCTCGAGCTCAGTGAGCTCTTTCGGCGGACGATCTCCCGAGAGGATGATCTGCTTTCCTGCTTCGTAGAGGATATTGAAGATGTTGTAGAGCTCTTCTTGAGTTTGTTTTTTCCCTGAGAGGAACTGGACGTCGTCGATCACGAGGACATCGATCTGGCGGTATTTTTCACGGAGTTTATCTATAGAACGCCCCTTGATACTCGCGACATAGTCAGAGAGAAATCTATCTGCCGTCGTATATATCACCTTCAGTCATTTGTGCTTCTCGCGGATCGTGTTCGCACTTGCCTGAAGAAGGTGCGTCTTCCCGAGTCCGACGTTCCCATAGAGATAGAGCGGATTGTATGAGCTTCCTGGACGGCGAGCAACCGCTTCACAGGCTGCATGAGCGAGCTGTGTCGATGGACCGACGATGAAGTTATCGAGCTTATATCTATCACTCGTGAGACGACTATTGAGTCCTTCGACGATTTCTACTCATTCGACTTGTTGTTTTTTGGTAGTTTTTTCACTTTCTTTGAGAGCATTTCTACAGTCGACGACAAGATCTTCTCACTTCCTGTCCATCTCATCATCGACGACGATATCGAGAGAAGTTATTGCTGGATTGACTTTCTGTACTGTTTCTTTGATCTCATCATAGAACTTCTTCAGGAGATTGTCCCGGTGAAATGACGATACTACCCCGAGAGTGATACTATCTTCTGTAGCAGACACGAGAGAAAATCTCTTAAAATATGTAAGAAAATCTTGCTTACGCACAGAAACTGAGAGAGACTTGATAACTTCTGTGAGATGAAGAAAAGAGAAAACCTGTGACATGAGAAGAGCAAAAGAAATGGAAACTTGACGGACTCACTATACGCTCTGTAATACTGTTTTATCTCTGGATTTATGAACGCCTTTTTATTCTTTTTTTAAGCGAAGTCAAAAGAAAAAAATCATTTGACAGGAATATCGAACACGCTATGTATACAGGAAAAATGAGTAACGCCCTTCACCATTGCTTCACGGAAAAAGCAAGCCGAAGTATGTGAAGAATTTTTAGAGATTTATAGTAACTTTTTTACTCTGAAATGAGATTCTCGCGTGCTATAAAATACTGAAATTATTCCATAAGTCTGTATACTCTGATTCCAAATTCTCCCCCTTGTAGGGCGAGTGAGAGGGGGTATTCGAGACGAAAGTACCCCTCCTTACCTCCCCTATAAGAGGAGGACTGACACTAGCAAATCTTTTAGCATTCACTATAAGAAAAGAAAAACTCCCCAAATGGGGGAGTTTTTAAAAGAACCGTAGAACAATTACTTGATTTCTTTGAGACGAGCTGCTTTACCAGTAAGGTTACGGATATATCCGATATTATTGCGACGAACCTTGAACTGACGAAGTACGACGATCTTCGATATGAACGGAGAATTGATCGGGAAAATCTTCTCGATACCGATCCCGTCGATATCAGCACGTACAGTGATAACTTTATCGAGCTGAGTTTTTCCTTTCATAGAGATGATAAGTCCGCGGAAAAGCTGTATTCTTTCCTTGTCACCGTCTTTTATGATCTGGTGAACTTCGACTTCCATACCCGTCTTGTAGCGAGTGTCGTCAGATTTTTGTGATGTAGTTGCCTGTATCGCGGCGATGAGAGTAGCGTCCATGAGGAGAGAATTGATAAGTAAATCGCGGTGGATTATATGATAATGAATAAGAAAAGCAAATAATTTTTCGAAAAAGTTTTTCTCTCTCGAAAAACATATTTTCCTGTTTGCAAATTTCATTTTTTTTTCTATCATATGGAAGCAATTTTCTTTCCTCTTTTCATGGAATTTCTCTTTACGAATCAGGTTGCATCGATCGAGGCCATCATCCTCTTTCTCTGTATTGGACTCATAGCACTCATGTTTGCGCATGACGCTTATCAGTTTTTGAAGCGTATTTTTTACCTTTTTCATCCGCGAAAAGCGTATGTCATGGAGAACTCTACCCCTATGACAGAAGCTTCTGAAGAGTTACCGACAGAAACAGGCACACCAGAAGAACCATCTCAAATTCCCGAAGGTGAGAGCTCTGTAGAAATAGCTCCAACAGAGCTTCCTCCAGAGGAAACGATAGAAACTCCAGAAGCGAGTCCAGAAAACCCTCCAGAAACAGTAGAAGTTGTATCACCATTTCTCGATGAACCTCTTATCACTACAACTGAAACAATCACTCCAGACGATAGTGCTATAGAGCAAATCATAGAAAACGCTCAAGCCCCTGAAGAGATACTAGAACTACCGGAATCAACGAGTGATGTCGATACGGCTGTAGAAATACCAGAAGAAAAAATCGAGGATGACACCGATCTTATCTGACATACGACACCAGACACTCTTCCTGAAGCTCTTCTCGCTACATGAGAAGTTGAATCAACTGAAGAAATATCAGAAAAAATAGAAGAAACTCCTGTATGAGTCACCGCTACGATCGAGGAAAAGATAGAGATTCCTGTATCAGCTCCTATTTCTGAAAAAGTTCTAGATAGCACTATAGCACCAGAAAAACGTGACAAAATAGTCGAAATCGTCTCTATGGTCAGGACACTCATCGCTCGCGGTCAGCTCGAGGAAGCACGAGCATTTATCGTATCGGGGCTCGCGCTCGATAAAGACCACCGAGATCTCAATCTCCTCATGGCAAGTCTCTACGAGCGAGATCATGCCTATACCAAGGCAGAATACATCTTCAAGGATCTCGCGAAACTCTACCCTGACGATCTCGAAATCCTCGAACATCTCGCTACCTCTCTAGCCATGCAGCGACGCTATGAGGTCTCCTACGAGCTCTATAAGAAAGTCCTCGATCTCGGAGGAGAGAAAGAAGATCTTCTCTATACGCTCACTCATCTTGCTTCTGAGCTCTCACTTCCAGAAGATGTCTATACCTACGGAAAAAGTTATCTGAAACAATACCCTCGTAATCCAGAAATCCTCTGGCTCTATACACAGGCACTGATATCTCGAGGTGAACGAAAAGAAGCAGTTGAGACGCTCATAAAGCTCAAAAACCTCACTCCCTATAATCAAGAAATCGTTGATCTCATAGGAAAACTCGTTACTGAAGAGGAACTTGCTGGAAATTTTGGAGGGGAGAAATAAAAGTTTAGTTAAATATGAATCATTTTGATACTTTATATAAAGAAGCTTTTGCTATAAGTGAAGATATTATCCTTTCCTGATATGCGAGTGTCGGAGGTGTTTCAGCTGCACTGATCACGAAAGATGGAAATATTTTTACGGGTAAGTGTTTGGATTTTTCTGCGAGTGTAGGATTTTGTGCGGAACATTCTGCTATTGCTGAAATGCTTAAAACTGATCACTCTGGAATATCGGAAATCATCGCTGTACGAGATACTGGTGAAGTAGTAGCTCCTTGTGGAAGATGCAGAGAAATGATGATGCAAATACACCAGAATAATAAAAATACACTTGTATATATCTGAAAAAATGATATGCTTCCTCTCTCGGACTTGCTTCCTCATTATTGGAAATAAGACACTATAGTTATTCATTATTTATTCAACTTTGTCTCTCTCCACCCCTCCACATAGCATCGAAGCTGAGCGCTGAGTCCTCGGTTCTATCCTTATCGATAAGGATGGTATGATCCAGGTTGCGAGCATGCTCCTTCCTGAAGATTTCTACGACCCTGCACACGGTATCGTCTATGCGGCGATGCTCGATCTCTATGCGCGCAATCGTCCTATCGACTCACTCACTGTCCGCGAGGTCATAGACGACCAGAAAAAACTCGAATCTATCGGTGGGGATAACTTCCTCGCGGATCTCATGACGGCAGTCTTCACGAGTGCGAATATATTCCAGTATGCGCAGATCGTGAAAAATAAATCTGTCCTTCGAAAGCTTATAAAATCGGGAAGTGATATCACACAAGCTGGTTTCGATGAGGTGACAGAGATAAACGAACTCCTCGAAAAAGCAGAAAAATCTCTCTTTTCTGTGACACAGACATTCATCCAGAATAAACTCGTCCATATCAAAGATATCCTCAATGCTCGATACGAAGAGTTCGCCGCGATTCATGCCGATCCGACACTTTCTCAGGCGAATAGCGTCTCGACGGGATATGAGGGATTCGATTTCAAACTCGGAGGATTCAAGCGGGGAGACCTCATCATCGTGGCAGCTCGTCCCTCTATGGGAAAGACTGCTATCGCTATGAACTTCGCGCAAAATGTCGGAGAAAAAGGAAAAAATGTGGCAGTGTTTTCCCTCGAAATGTCGAAAGAGCAACTTACCGATCGTATGATCGCAGCGAGTATGGCAGTCGATAGCTGGAAACTCCAGAAAGGAAAACTTTCTGAAGATGAATTCGCGAAGATGGGTGATGCTCTCGAGCGTCTTTCTCGAGCGAAAATATACATCGATGACTCCCCTGCTGGAGCGGGTATCCTAGAACTGAAGTCGAAGGCACGTCGCCTCAAGATGGAATCTGGACTCGATCTCATCGTGATCGACTATCTCCAGCTTATCTCGAGTGGAAATAGTTTCAATCGCGTCCAGGAAGTATCTGAGATTTCTCGTGGACTCAAGTCGCTCGCACGTGAGCTCAATGTTCCTGTGATCGCTCTCTCGCAACTCTCTCGTGCCCTGGAAGCTCGTCCCGATAAGCGACCGATCATGTCAGATCTCCGTGAGTCTGGTGCGATCGAACAAGATGCCGATATCATCCTCATGCTCTACCGTGATGACTACTACAACGATATGTCTGAGACACCGAATGTGACGAATATTTTTATCCGAAAAAACCGAAATGGACCGACAGGACAAGTCGATCTGAAGTTCGAAAAACAGCATCAGAAATTCTACGAGATCGAGCGCGCTCGAGATGGGGACTTCGATGGGGAGTAGATCTAGTGGGTATTTATAAATTGTCATTTCGAGCGAGATTCATCTGTTCCTGTAATGAATCAAGAGAGAAATCTTCAAATTCTGGTACCTTGTATGGAAGATTTCTCGTCGCCCACAGAAACAGGGCTCACTCGAAATGACGAAAATGACTATTTCGACTCTCCTATTTAATTATGGATTATATGTGTCATATACACCATATTTGAGTGCATCATAGTAGCGACTCTTATCTTCCATAAATCGTATGGATTTTAGACTATTTCCTTTTCTCGACTCTGCTGTCACTTCCAATTTCGGAAGAGCGTAAGGAGTATCGCTTTTTATAGTGATCGTTGAACTTTCGCCATCATTAAAAATGAGAATATACGGATCTTTTATAGAAGTTTTATTGAATTTTCCTCATGAATTGAGAAATTCATTCACCGAACCAGTAAGATCATAAAAGTAGGTGAGAGATTCTTCAACTCAGACAGCATTACAGTTTATATTCTTACCATCACTATCGAGACAATCTTCTCATCTGAGTCGCATCGTACCAACCTCATTGGTTCCTATATTTCCGTTTCCTGCAAGACTCACATTCTCTGATCCACTCATCGCGACGATACTCCAGGAGATATTCGCATCTGCTCAAGTGATCTGAAGTCCTGTTGTTCTCGTTACTCCAGTCGAGAATGATGGATTTCTCGAATGAGTCGAAATGAGATCAGCACTCCCCACAAAAAGTGGCAATATGAGGTGTTCATCAGGTCCTACAGTAAATATATGACTTCCTGTTTGTGCTTCGATAGCGTACGTTGTTTTGGTATTTTTCGTACGGTCACTCGATCCAGAGAAGATGAGAGTATCGATATCATCAGTTTTCATGCTATCTTCGAACCCTTCACGATGATTTCGTACTTTCAGCATAGCGTATTCGAAGGCTCACTCAGCGCGAGCATCGGTGAGGATATCCTCATAGCTCATACGAGAAAGAGTAATCTCTCGCTGATACACCGATGCTATCCCGATCACGATGATGAGCAGGACCCCGACAGTTCCGAGGGCGACGAGTATAGAGAACCCTTTACGAGATGCGAGAAGAGGGTGGTACATTATGGTGTATTCTTAAAAAATCTTTCTGAGATCGTCGTCTGTATATGGGTACGAGTATCGCTAATAAGTCCTGGTGGCACACCGATCCGAGGCATGAGCGCGAGTGTGAAGACGAGAGTGACTTTCTTCTCTGTCGTGATTCCATCACCCGATATATAAAACTTCAGATCTTCTATTTTTACGCGTTTTTTATCTTCTTCTGGAACGAAGCTATCGACGAGATTCCACCATTTCGTAAAGTCTTGATTCTCTATGATATAAAGCCCACATTGGATTTTTGGATTTTTTCGATCTTCATTTTTACAGTAAGATACACTACCGTTCTCAACTTTTCCATATACATATTGTTTCGATCCATCTCTTATACCGAGGATTTCACCTCCAGAACCAGTATATTCCATCGTATTCCATGGAGAACCTATGGTGTGATCATCGAATGTTGAACCTGAGAGAGAGAGTCCCTTTTCTCGTACATCTTCAGCGATACGTTCAGTGATTTCTCTCGCTGTTTCAGAAAGATGGCGCATAGCACGCATCTTCTGTCCGAGATTGGTCGTCTGGATATATACACTCAT
>CAYSEP010000001.1:0-6293 GCA_964430065.1 uncultured Candidatus Peribacteria bacterium | reverse complement strand
GTTCGCATATCGTATTCACGATATCCTTGGGACTTCACTATCACATAGGCATCGATGATGTATCATTGGTTTTTACCATCTTTTTTTATCTCACCGATGCTAGGAACTGAAAGCGGAGAAATGATAATATAAGAGGCATAGTTCGTTCCACTTCCAGTGGAAACATGAGTATATCTTCCTTGTGGATCGAGGTAAAGTCTTGATACTGTGAACTTTTCCTCAAGTGTAGGATTAGGAGGAGTAAAAGATATTTTCTTCATCGTCACAGGAGACTCAGTTATGTTTCCTGATCAGCCAAATGCTACTCCGCTACTACTGAAGTCATTTTCGACTGTAAAAACTCCTCCAGTGAAATATTCTTGTCCTGTAAACTCATCTTCTATTCTTGCGCGATCCCAGTCGACGAAACTTCGGATATTGGTATTGCGGATATTTTTCACGAGCTCGAGCTCTTCTCTCTGGAGATTCGCCACGACGATCTCATGCCGAGAGATAAATGATGCCGAAATCGTATTCCCGAGAAGTGCGAGCACTCCCGTCATCCCGATCGAAAATATCGTCATACCGATGATCAGTTCGACGAGAGTGAATCACTTTTTCGAGATGAAAGATTGGTGGGTTTTGAACACGCTTTAAAAAGAAAGTTATTCGCCGTAGTATGGTCTGAGAAGTATGTCTCGAACTCGCCGAGATTCTTTCGTAGCTCCAGGGTAGCCTACAGAGAGTATGACTCCCGATGCACTTGGTGCGAATGCTCCTGTAGCGTACGGTGGAGATATTGTGTATTTGAGCTCTGTTATATCTGTGAGTCCCGATCCAGAAAATTCTGTGATGATGATTTTGCTTTCGAGAGTGAGGGTTTTATAGAGTTTTTTTTCACTGGTGCTTCCTGTCGAGAGGTACATCGCGATAGTTCCACTTCACTCTGAGAAATCGATCTCGATAGAAGCATGACGCTCGTCATCGTAGAGGAGACCATTTCGTACCGCTCGGTGTGCGAGGATCCATTCCTGAGAGATCATATCGACGGTTGACTCCACCTGAGCGCGTTCCATATAGTAACTATACGGGAAGAAACCGATCGCTAAAAGACTGATAATGATCGATATGACGATCATGAGCTCGATGAGGGTGAAGCCTTTTTGATTCATACTAATTTCCAGCAAGAGATACTATCTGCATAATAGCCGAAAAGATCGCAATGGCAAACCAAAGCACGAATAATCCAGCGAGGAGGAGTGCTGTCGGTTCGATGAATTTTACCATCATATTCAGAGCGACATCCACTTCTCTCTTGTACTGCATACTGATACGATCAGTGACGCTATCTATCGTCGATGTCCGTTCAGAACTCTCGATCATCTGGAGGATATCAGGAGTGAAAAATACTTGTTCCTTATCCTGATTTCGCATCGAGTCAGATATCTTCGTTCCATGAGCAACATCATCGGAGATCAGATTGTAGAGTTTTTTTATCACAGTATTACCCGAACTTTCGCCCGTGAGTCTGAGCGTCTTCACGATACTCACTCCAGACGAAGTGAGCAGATGGAACGTCGACATTGTTCGAACGATGAGATAGTTTTTGTAGACATGACCAGTGAGAGGAAAGAGAAGTTTCTGCATATCCCATCGGTACTTTCCCATGTCAGTCCGTGTATATCCTACGAATATAAGTCCGAGAGCAAGCGATCCGAATACGATAGTGAGGATATTCTCAGAGAGAAATGAACTCATCCACACAAGAGTCCGAGTCATGATCGGGAGATCTCACGACATCTGAGAGATGATCGGGAGAAGCTGTGGGACGACATAGACCATAACGACGATGAAAGCCAGTCCGAGAAATATCATGACGATGACGGGATAGGTCATAGCTCCTATGATTTTTCCTCTGAGAGACTCTTGATCTCGCAGATCATTCGCCAGCGCGAGAAATGCTTTCTGAAGCATGCCGGTCTGTTCACCACTTTCTACGATAGCGACTTCTCATTCACTAAAAAGATGAGGAAGTTTTCGCATAGCGATATTCACCGCGTCTCCCCCTTCGATGAAAAATATAAGATGATCTATCGCTTCTTTGAGTCGAGACTCAGTGAGTCGATCATGAAGACCATGAAGGGCCGAGAGAAGTGTGACACCTCAGTCGAGGAGATTGGCAGTACTCTCATAGAAGAGAGCTTTGTCTTTTATCGAGATGGAAGTAAAAAGTGACATTCGAAAAGAATGTAATGGTATAAATTATTCGTAGTGGTAGACCCCGAGATCAAGCGCGAGAGTGTATCCAGAGACAGGAGTGCTATCGTCAGGTGCCTCGATCGGAAGAGATATCTTATCGATCGTGAATGCATACGGTGCAGACGTCGAAAGGAAGGTAATATAGTCGATAATATCTTCGAGATTCGTACCAGAGATCGTGACGTTTACTTTTCCGAGAGAGAGTCCATTTGGGAGTTTCGTTCATTCATCGACAGCGATCGAAGAAATACTGATACGAGCTCATTGTCCTACTGTGGGTCGTGTGAAGTCAGAAAGCATGACGATCTCCATGACATCACTGGTGTTCCACTTCTTCCCGAGTTTCTTCACTCGGAGAGAGAGATCATCGGAAGTTCCAGAAGCAGTTTTTTCCTTTATTTTGAGAAGCGCCTCATACTCAGACTTCGTTTTTTCAGTCTGTTTCACGAGGAGAGCAAGTGTCGAACTCTTGTCGATATACTCACTATAGAGTGGTTTCACGACGAGGAGAGCGAGGAGAAGTGCTACACCGAGAAATACAGGAGCCCAGATGCGAGAAGATGCGTGGTTCATAAGAAGTATATGATGATTATTTTTGGAGGGGTTTTTGTGTCACTTTGAGGGTTATCCCAGTCGTTCGAGATTTCTCATCTCATGAGAGTGAGTAGATCGGCTCGAGGGAGAAGTATTTTTGTCCGAGAGTATACTCTCTCATCATACGGATGATAGTCGCAGCAGGATCTGGGTGAGTTTGAGGATCTCACTCAGTTGCTGTGAGAGTTGTCGAGACGACATCTTTATCTACAGAAAATCCCTTGAGTTTGACTCCAGCTCGGATTGCTGCTTCACGAAACTCAGTTACGAGTGCCTTGATATCCAGAGATGGACGAATCGTGCTCGATGAGACGATCTTCGTGATGATGATATCTCTATCTTTACTGATTTCTTCGATTTGTTTGTTTATCTCCGCGGTAGATACTTTTTCTGACTCTATGCGAGTCGAGAGGTAGGTATCGTAGGCGTAGAGTCATATAGCTCATCCTATCACTACGAGAAGCAGTATGAGTGCGAGATATCATGTGAGCTTGCCACGACGTTCTAGGATCGGTTTTTGGACGGTCTCTTGCATAAAAATAAATTATGAATACTCTCTTATCCTATCAGATAGTTTTTGTCTATGCAAGGATCGACAGCATTTCATCTTGACACTTTCATAATACCCGATGAGAAATCTCTGGAAAATATCGTATTTCCTCTTGTTTCTGGAGATCGGATATTTCTCACAGGCGATCTTGGAGCCGGAAAAAGCACCTTTACCCGAGCTCTTTTGCGACACTATTTCAGTGATCCTCATCTCATCGTTCGCTCGCCGACATATACCTATTATCAGAAATATGGGGCGAATATCTACCACTTCGACCTCTACCGACTCGAGTCACTCGAAGACCTCTTTCTCATAGGAGCTCGCGAGATACTCGATGATCCACAGTCTATCTGTCTCATAGAGTGGCCCGAGATTCTCGGAGATGACGAAAAATGGACGAAAAAAATCTCCATCACGAGAATGGAGGATGAAAGTCGGAAGGTGGAGATTATTTCTCAGAAATAAGCCACTGCGTAAATGCAAAATACCCCAGAAGAAAAAGTCCGATAACCGCTATGATGTGACCGTCTGCCATGAGGCTATTATAGAGTGTATGGATGAGAGTCGAGAGTGTGAATCCGAGGATGATCCAGAGGATATATCGCAGAGAAAATACTCCATACGAGAGCCCTCGCCACCAGCACATCACACAGATCGCACTGGCGAAGATGTGTATCGTCGTCGCGAAGAGCGTACGACCGATTCCGAGAGATACTATACTCCCGAGCGAACTATCCCATGCTTTCACGAAGTAGAGGATATTCTCAGCGAAGACGAAGCCAAGCGATATGAAGAATGTAAAAAGGAGGAAATCTGTCCGAGAAAATCGAAATTCGCGAGCAGTGAGTCCTACAGTCGAAAGGTGCTTCACTCCCTCTTCGAGGCTCGCGAGGAGTATATAGCTTCCCATGCTGGCGAAGAGAGCGATATTTGCTACATTTCATCCGAGATATTTCTCGAGTCCGTATGAGAGAGCAAGGAGGAGAGTAAATATCAGAGCATGCAGGAGAGCAACTCGTCTGAGGAACCCTCGTATATACGGTGAGCCGAGTGAAGTGAGGATATAGACAAGTCCACTCAGGATGATAAATACGGCACCAACTGCGAAAAATCGCGAGAGCATATCTTCACTGAGGTATCGTTCGAAGAAGAGTATGAGAGCTACTGCTATTCACCCTCCGATGAGTCATGAGAAAAACCGTGCTCGGTTCCATACATGGTGCGACAGAAACGTCGTCCCATATCCCCAGAGAATTATAGGAAACGAAGAGAAGAGGACGATGATGAGGATTTTGAGGAGAGTTTCGATCATGGTTTATGGTTTATTTCCATTTTGTCATTCTCGAAGAGAATCTCTTCCAGAAAAAATGAAAGAGATACTCCTTCGGAGTATGACAAAAGTGGGACTTATTTCTTCTTTATGATCTCGTATCCACCGAAGCTCCATGATTTCGATGGACTTGAACTATTTCTCCGCATCGCGAGAGAGATGATGAGCGAATTTACACCGAGAAAGAGGAAGAAAAATCCTATGATATACGCGATAAAAGCAGGAAATGCGATGACGGTGATCCCGAAGAGGATGAAGAATAGTGAGAGGAAAGGCATGGTATTTAGAGTGAAGTTATAAGTAGTTTTCAGTATCTCCTTTATTTTTTATAGAATCTCTCCCACCATTTTTTCTTCTCGAGTCCGAGTTTCCGGATACTCCAGAGCCCGAGAAATCCATAGATGAGTCACATGAATATGCCCATGAGGACATCGGTCGGATAGTGCATACCGTTGTGTACGCGGGAGAGTCACATGATGAGTATAATCAGTATCCCGAAAAAGAGAAATCTGCGCTCGAAATAAGTGATAATCACGACGATAAGTGTCGTGAACGCCATATGGCTCGAGGGAAACGATGAGTCCTGAAAAGGGAATCCTATCGCCAAGATATCCGGGTGGATCGTATAGGGTCGGGGTCGGAATATATCGAAGTGGACGAGAAATGTCTTAAAGAATCATTCATTCACGATGAGATCGACAAATACTCCTATGATCAGAGCTCCGAGGATCGCACGCCAGAGCCTGTGATTTCTGAGATAGAGGATATATATGATGACTGATGATACTGCAAGCATGGCAGGGATATTGCTCACTACTTCATAGAATCCATCGAGAAACGTCCCATCCAGGTTCTGGAGGAAGTCGATGAACGGGTATTCGAGATGATCGAGAGTAGCGAAGAAAGGCATATTTTATACTAAAACATCTTCCACACATCCATCAGAGCGATGATGAGAGATACAGCGAGGAGGAATAGCATACCAAAGCCATGTACATATCCTTCGAGCTTGATGAGGAGAGCATTTCTCTTCGTGAAGAGACTTGCGAATGCCATGACAGAAGTGGATACGATACGACCGCCGTCGAGTGCTGGGAATGGGAGGAGATTGAGGACTCAGAGATTGATCGAGAGGAGCGCGATGATCGAGAAGAGGATCTTCCATGTGACCCCGACATGTACGACATCGACGAAGGTCGAGCCTATTCCGATCGGTCAGGAGAGCATTTCTGTGGCTTCTTTTCGTTCTTCAGTATTTCTCGGAGATACGAGCTTGCGGAGAGTGCTACCCAGAACATCGAGTGTCATGCGAGAGAGTGCGTAGGTCTCAGTGAATGCTCGAACGAGAGAGTTACCGACTGAGAATGACTCATGATAGTTCCTATCTATATCGAGATTTTTATAGGTGATGTATGTCCCGATTTTTCATCCTTCTGGAGTGATAGAGACATCACGGACGACGCCACTTCGAGAAAGAGAAAGTGTCATGATTTTTCCTTCATTGATAGCATTCCTCAGGGTTTCTATATCGTTTATACTCCCTCCGTTGATCTTCGTGACGATATCTCACTTCACTATTCC